>NZ_JBEZZR010000039.1:0-90594 GCF_040639325.1 Actinoplanes sp. NPDC023936
CAACCCCGCAACCTCGATCGGATCACCCAACGGCGTCCCCGTCCCATGCCCCTCCACAAAACCCACCGACCCGGCCGACACCCCCGCCACCGCCAACGCATCCGCCACCACCTGCGCCTGACCCGACGACGACGGCGCCGTAAAACCCGCCTTCCCACCACCGTCGTTGTTCACCGCCGAACCCCGCACCACCGCATGCACCACATCCCCATCCGCCACCGCATCCACCAACCGGCGCAGCACCACCACACCCACACCACTGCCGTTGACGGTTCCGGCCGCCTGCCGGTCGAAGGCACGGCAGTGGCCGTCGGGCGACAGCGCCATCCCGTCGGAGTGGCGGTATCCCTCGGCGTGTTCCGGCCGGATCCCGGCGCCGCCGGCCAGCGCCATGTCGCACTCACCGCCGAGCAGCGACTGACACGCCTGATGGATCGCCACCAGCGACGTCGAACACGCGGTCTGAATGGTCATCGCCGGCCCGCGGAGGTCGAGCTTGTAGGCGACCCGGGTGGCCAGGAAGTCCTTCTCGTTGGCGAGCAGCGCGGTCATGTCCGAGATGAGCGACGGGTCGGCGGCCACGGCCCGCAGCAGATAGGTGTTGACCGACGATCCGGCGTAGACAGCGATCCGTCCCGGGAAACGCGCCGGATCGTGCGCCGCGTCCTCCAGCGCCTCCCACGCCGTCTCCAGGAACAACCGGTGCTGCGGATCCAGTAATTCGGCCTCGTGGGCGTTGAAACCGAAGAACTCGGCGTCGAACAACTCCACGCCGTCCAGCTTCGCCTTCGCCGGCACATAACTCGGATGCCGATACACCGACTCCGGCACACCCGACGCCGCCAACTCCTCCTCCGAGAAAAACGTCACCGACTCCACCCCGGCACACAAATTCCGCCAGAACTCGGCAACACTCGACGCACCCGGAAAACGACCCGCCATACCCACCACCGCCAGCGCGCCGTCCATGTCCTGTCCGGTCATCAGTCGGTCTCCTCGGTGGGCTGGCCGGCGAGGCGGCGGTTCCGGTGGGTCTCCCGGCGGCGGGCCACCGCGCCGGTCCGCAGCGCGGCGCGGCGGCGCTCACCCCGGTCGGCGCCCGGCGCGGTGACCCCGGCCGCGGCCGGTTCCGGTGCGGACCGGAGCCGGACGATGTGCGCGGCCAGCGACGCCACGGTCGGGAACTGGAAGAGGTCGACGACGCCGATCTCGATGCCGAGCCGCTCGGTGAGCTCGGCGCGGACCCGCAGGGCGAGGAACGAGTGGCCGCCGAGGTCGAAGAAGTTGTCGGTCCGGCTCGGCGGGGGCACGTCGAGCAGGAGCTCCCACACTCCGGCGACCACCCGTTCGGTTTCGTTCACCGGCGGCTCGGCAGTGCCACCGGACGGCAGCGGGCGGCCGTCCTGCCAGGACAGCCGGGCACGGTCCAGTTTGCCGTTGGCGGTGATCGGCAGCGCGTCGACCTCGGCCAGCAGGGTCGGGACCATGTAGCCGGGCAGCTGGCGGCGGGCCAGGGCGCGCAGTTCCTCGGCGGTCGGGGCCGGCCCGTCCCGCAGCAGCACCAGGGCGGCCAGGTCCCGGCGTTCCGGCTCGTCTCCGCGGACCAGGACGGCCGCTTCGCGTACCGCCGGGTGGGTGAGCAGGACCGCCTCGATCTCGCTCGGCTCGATCCGGAACCCGCGCACCTTGAGCTGGGCGTCCAGCCGCCCGAGGAAGTCCAGCCGGCCGTCCGGGAGCCAGCGGACCAGGTCACCGGTCCGATAGAGCCGGGCGCCGGGCTCGGCGCCGAACGGGTCCGGGACGAACCGTTCCGCGGTCCGGCGCGGATCGCGCAGGTAGCCGCGAGCCACCTGCCGGCCTCCGAGGCAGAGCTCGCCGGGCACCCCGACCGGCACCGGCCGCCCGGTGGTGTCCAGGACATAGGTGGTGACGCCGGTGATGGGCCGGCCGATCGGCGGCGCGTGCACCACCGCGCCGTTCCGGGCGGGCACCGGGTCGGCGGTCGCCACCACGGTGTTCTCGGTCGGCCCGTAGTGATTCACCAGCCGGGCGGGCAGGTCCGGCGGCGGGGTACGGGTCAGCGCGTCCCCGCCGGTCAGCAGCGCCCGCAGCGACGACCCGGTCAGCGCCGGCTCGGCCAGCACCGCCTCGGCCACCGCCGTGGGCAGGAAGGCGAGGGTGATCCGCTCGTCGGCCAGCCAGCGCGCGAGCCGGTCCGGGGCGATCCGCACCGGCTCGGCGGGCACGTGCAGAGCGGCGCCACCGGCCAGCGCCGCCCACAGTTCCCAGGTACAGGCGTCGAAGCCGGGGCTGGCCACGAGCGTGGCCCGGTCACCGGGCTCGACCCGGTACGTCTCGACGTGCCATCGGACCAGATTGGCCAGCCCGGCATGGGTGACCTCGACGCCCTTGGGCCGGCCGCTCGATCCAGAGGTGTAGATGACGTAGGCGACCTCGTCCGGGCGCGGATCGGCGACCATCGGCACCGGCTCGTCGCCGCCGCCGGACGCCACGTCCAGCACCGGAGTGCTGGCCGCGGCGAACCGGCCGGCCAGATCCTCGCTGGTCAGGACCGCGCACGCCGCGCTGTCGGCCACCGCGAACGCGAGCCGGTCGCCCGGATGACCGGGGTCGAGCGGCACGTATCCGGCGCCGGTCTTGAGCACCGCGAGCAACGCCGTGACCAGGTCCGGGCCACGGTCCAGGCAGACCGCGACCAGCCGGCCGGGACCGGCGCCCGCCCGGTGCAGCCGGGCGGCGATCCGGTCGGAACGGTGCGCCAGATCCCCGTACCGGAGGATGTCTTGTCCGAAGCAGACAGCCGGCGCCTCGGGCTGCGTGCGCGCCCACTCACTCACCTGCCGATGCACCGGCGTGCCGGTCGGGACCGCCGCGTCGCCGGCCCATTCGCGCAGGATGCGGCGCTCCTCCTCGGGTTCCAGGACGGCCGCCGCGGAGAGCCGTCGCTCGGGCTCCGCGCAGAGCGAGCCGAGGAACGCGCGGTACTGGGTCATCAGCCGGTCGATGCGCTCGGCGTCGAAGAGGTCGGTGCTGAACTCGAACTCGCAGTCGATGTGCCCACCCGCCTCGAACGCCATCACCGAGAGGTCGAACTTGGCCGCTTCACCGACCATGTCCAGCAGTTCCACCTCCAGCGGCCCGGCGCGCAGACGCCCCGAGGCCGGCAGGTTCTTCATCGCGAACGCGATCTGGAACAGCGGGTGCCGGGCCGGGTCACGGCGCGGGCGCAGCCGCTCGACCAGCAGCTCGAACGGCGCCTCGTGGTGAGCCTGCGCGTCGAGCACCACGTCGCGCACCCGGCCGACCAGCTCGGCGAACGACGGATCGCCGCCGGCGTCGGTCCGCAGCACGACCGTGTTGGCCAGCAGCCCGACGAGCGGTTCCAGCTCGATCCGGTCACGGCCGGCGACCGGGGCGCCGAGCACCACGTCGGTCTGCCCGGTCTGCCGGTGCAGCAGCGCGACGAACCCGGCCAGCAGCACCATGTAGGTGGTCGCGGACCTGCTCCGAGCACAGTCACGGATCAGCTCGGTGACCCGCGGGTCCAGGCGCAGCACCCGCCGGCTGCCCTGCCAGCCCTGCACCGCCGGACGCATCCGGTCAGCCGGCAGCTCGGTCGCGGACGCGCCGGTCAGCTGCCGCTCCCAGTAGCCGAGCTGCTCGTCCAGCTCGCCCGCCTCGATCCGGGCGTGCTGCCAGCGGGCGTGCCCGGCCGGGTCGAGCACGGGCGGCTCCGGCGCCTCCCCGTTCCCCGTTTCCGCGGCGTAGAGCGCCACGAGGTCCCGGATCAGGACGCTCAGCGACCAACCGTCCACGACGATGTGGTGCATGTCCAGGAACAGCCGGTGGTCGTTCTCGCCGAGCCGGAACAGACTCGCCCGCAGCAGCGGCCCGGACCGCAGGTCGAACGGCGGCTGCCGGTCGGCCGCGACGGCCCGGCGCAGGTGAGCGGGGGGCAAACCCTCAAGGTCAACTTCCTCCAGGGGTACGGGGGACGGACCGCGAACGGTCTGCACCGGCTCGCCGCCGACCTCGTCGAACACCGACCGCAGCGCCGGATGGTGCTCGGCCAACCGGCTCAGTGCCCGGCGCAGCGCGGTCACCGACAGCGGTCCGGTCAGCCGCAGCACGGCCGGCACGTGATAGGCCGGGCTGTCCGGCTGGAACTGGTGCAGGAACCAGAGCCGGCGCTGGGCGAACGACACCGGCGCGGGCCCGGCGCCGCCCGCCCCGGCCCCGGCCGCCGGGTCCGGCGCGGTGTCACCGCGGGCGATCGCCTCGGCTCCCGCGGCCAGGCGGCTCGCGAGTCGTGCCGCGGCGGTGTCGGTGGACGTTCGGTGCACGGTCTCGCTCCTGTTCGCGTGGGTGCGTGCGGTCGGGCCCGGTCAGGCCACCGGCTGCTGCGGCGGCGGGTTGACCACCTGGAACTGGCTGGCCCGGCGCAGGTCGTCGAGCAGCGCGGCCTGATCGGCGCCACCACCGGGGTGCCGCAACTGGTCGGCGAGCACCGCGTTGAAGCCGCGCACGAAGTCCTTCACCTGCGGCATCGACATCCCTTTGCGCTGCAGGTAGAAGGTGCTCCACTGCTCGAACCCGAACTGCGGCAGCCAGATCGAGCTGGACACGTCGAGGAAGAGGTCGTCGATGATCTGCGCGGCGGCGCCCCAGTCCATCGTCCGGTGGCTCCAGTTGAACGCCTCGCCGCGGATGCCGAGCTCGTCGCGGCGCTGATAGATCGGGGTGACCGGGTCGCAGTACCAGAGCTGGGCCCGGAAGAAGTCCGGCCGCCCCTGGTCGAGCAGGCTGATCGTCTCGGCCACGGTCTGCTCGGTCTCGCCCGGGAAACCGATGATCAGCGAGGCGTAGGTGGAGATCCCGTGGTGGTTGAACGCCTCCAGCGCCTCCAGGTAGTCCGCCCGGCGGGCCGTCTTGTTCATCTGCTTCAGCAGCGTGTCACTGCCCGACTCGATGCCGAGGAAGACGCCCTCGCAACCGGCCTCGGCCATCAGGTCGATGGTGGCCCGGTCGCCGTGGTCGCTGCGGTAGAAGCAGTTCCACTTGAAGCCGTAGTCCTTGTCGATCATCATCCGGAGGATGTCCCGGAACCGGTTCTTCGGGACGTTGAACGTGTCGTCGATGAACGTGACGGTGGAGACCGAGCCGAGCTTCTTGATGTTGTCCAGCTCGCGTTCGACGTGCGCCACGTCGAGGTAGGTGTACTTGCCGGCTCGTTGCGGGAAACCGCAGAAGGCACAGGAGAACGGGCACGACTTGGCGGTCCGGGTGGTGACGAACTCGTTGAACGCGCCGTCGAAGAGGCGGTAGTCGACCAGCTCGGTGAGCGGGTTCGACTCCACGTCGGTCCGGGTGTGCACGAAGTCGCCGTCACCGAGCCGGTAGGCCAGGTTCGGCACGTCGGCCGGGTCGCCGCCGGTGCGCAGTGCGAACACCAGCCGGGCCAGGGTCAGCTCCCCCTCGCGGCCGGTCACGTAGTAGTCGGCGCCGAGGTAGTCCATCATCGCGTCCAGGTCCGGCCGTTTCAGCGCGGCGACCTGGTTGGTGATGAACGGCCCGCCGACCACGATCGGCACGTCCGGGTGCGAGCGGCGGATGAACTCGACGATCTCGATGATCGGCTGCGGTGAGACGTAGAGCGTCGTGGTGATCGCCACCAGTTTGACCCCGGCGTCGAGTTTCTCCCGCAGCTGGGCACGCTCGTGCTGGAAGAGGTTGACGAAGTCCACGCTGATCCCGCGCCGCGCCAGGAAACTGCCCAGGACGGTGACCACCGGCCAGAGGAAGTCGGCGTTGTGGAAGTACGGCTTCGCGGTGCCCGGCTCGTTTTCGTGGAAGTGGGAGAGCGCGTCCAGCGCCCGCAGCGGGCGGCCGTCGTGGTCGATGTAGGCCAGCCGCAGATCACGGAAGGCGCCGGACTCCTCGCCCATCAGCCGGACGTCGCGCACGTACTCGGCGAAGTCGGTGTCGTTGAAACCGACGATCAGACATTCGGTCATGGTGCTGCTCCGGACTGTCGAGAGTGGTCAGCCGGGTTCGCCGGCCAGGTCGGCGGCGATCACCGGGAGCAGGCCGCTGCCGGGTGCGGTATGGAAGAAGTGCGCTCCGGGCATCGTCCGGCCGCGATAGGAGCGCGTGGTCAGGCGGCGCCAGCCGGCCATCGCCTCGGCGCTCGCCAGGACGTCCTGCGCGCCGGCGAAGCCGACGATCGGCACGTCGAGGAGGGCGTGCGGGCCGGACTCGTACCGCTCGATCCACCCGAAGTCGGCCCGCAGGACCGGGACCAGCAGGGCCGCCAGCGCCGGATGTTCGAGGATCTCGGCCGGGGTGCCGCCCATCGTCACCACCTGGCGCAGGAACTCGTCGTCGCCGAGGCGCAGCACGCTGCGGGCGAAACCGGACGTCGCATCCGGCGGCCGGGAGGCACCGACGAACAGCCGCTCGGGCAGCGGGGCGCCGCGACGCTGCAACTCCGCGACGGCCGCGTGGCCGAGCAGGGCGCCGAAGCTGTGGCCGTACAGGGCGTAGGGGCGGGTCTCGGCGGCCAGCACGTCGGCCACGTCGGCGACCTCGACCTCCGGCGGCTCGTTGATCCGGCTCTCCCGGCCGGGCAGCTGCAACGGCCGCACCGAGAGCTCCGGCGGCGCCGAGGTCACCCAGGACCGGTACGCGGTGGCGCCGGCGCCCGAGTGCGGCAGGCAGTAGAGCGCGACCGGCGCCTCGGCACGTTCAGGGAACAGGAACCACTGGGACAGCCGGCCGGCGGATGAGTGGACGCTCACCGTGTCGTACCCCCGCTTTCCTAGTTGACGACGGCGATCGCGCCGCCGTCGACCCGATGATTGGCACCGTTGATGAAGCCCGCGTGCGGGCTGGCCAGGAACACCACCAGCGCGGCCACGTCCTGCGGCCGGCCCAGCCGGCCGGTCGGGTTGTCGATGGACCGGGTGAGCACCTCGCGCTCGATGTCGGACCAGTCCGGGCCCCAGCCGTTCTCCTCCGCCAGGGACCGCACGTACGCCTCCACCCGCGGGGTGACCACGATCCCGGGACTCACCGTGTTCACCGTGATCCCGGTGCGGTCCAGGGCCCGCGCCAGCCCGGTGGTGAGGTTGACCAGGGCCGCCTTGGTGGCGGAATAGGCCACCGAGCCGGCCTGCGGCGCGGTCGCCGCGCCGCTGGCGATCTGGATCAACCGCCCCCAGCCGCGCCGCCGCATGCCCGGCACCAGGGCCTGGGCGAGCCGGGCCGGCGCGACCACGTTGAGCTCGTGCAGCCGCCGCCAGTCCTCGGCGCTGGTCTGGTCCCACGGGCGGTCGAGACCGGTGGCGGCGCAGTTCACCAGGATGTCGACGCCGCCGAGGTGGCGTTGCGCGGCGCCGGCCAGGCGCTCCGGGCCGTCGTCGTCGAGCAGCTCGGCGACGATCGGCTCGGCGTCGCCACCGGCCGCCCGGATGTCCCGGACGACCGCCTCAGCGGCGGGTGCGCTGCGGCCGTGCACGACTGTCGCGACACCCTCGGCGGCCAGAATGCCGGCCACCCGGGCGCCGATGCCGGAGGACGAGCCGGTGATCAGGGCGCGCTTGCCCTCCAGCCCGAGGTTCACCGTGGTTCCCCGTGCCGATGTGCCGCGGAATAGCTCCGCACAGAAATCATCCCCGTCTTTCTGCGTCACCAGTGTGAATTCCGGTCAGGCCCGGTCACCAAGCGCGGCTCATGGCACACCCATGCCGCTTTCCGCGTTGGACGCAGCACATCACGATCACGCCAATGCCGCAACCTCCATTTCTTGATCATATAGGCCTATGCGCACCCCATTCGAGGCTCGCCGCCCTTGGTGAGCAGCGCGGATCCCGTCAGATCGAATCATTCGCATAACCTCGCAAACTGGGTCATAAATAGCCGCTAATCGGGCAAAATTAGTTTGTACAACTGCGGATTTACGCGAGTGGACACCTCTCGCGGGATGTGTAACCATCGTCCGGACGGGTGGATCAATCATTTATGGATCATGAGCCGATCGGCAGTTTCCGCCGGGCTTGAGAATATGGCGTCTACTCCTTATTAAAGGATCCGCGGAATCTGCACCTGCGCGCCCCGCAAAGCCTCCCGAAAGGACCAGCCCTTCATGGAGATCGCCATCGTGGGCATGGCTGCCGCATTCCCCGGCGCCGGCGACACCGCGGCCTTCTGGGCCAACCTGGTCACCGGAACCGACGCCGTCACCGAGGTCGAGCCCAGCCGGTGGGACGCCGATCGCCACTATCGCGCCGGCGACCCGCGACCGGGAGAGCACAGCCCGTCGAAGTGGGGCGGATTCCTCGCGCCGATGCCGTTCGACCCGGTCGCCCACGGGGTGCCCCCCGCGGCGCTCGGCAGCGTCGACCCGGCGCAGCTGCTCGCGCTCCTGGTGGCCGGGCAGGCCCTCGCCGACGCCGGTTACGACACGAGGGAGTTCCCGCGGGACCGTACCTCGGTGATCTTCGGCGCCGAGGCCGGCGCCGACCTGGCCACCGCCTACGGCGCCCGCGCCCTGGTGGCGACGAGCTACGACGAGCCACCGGCAGGCCTCGACGAACACCTGCCCCGGCTCACCGAGGACTCCTTCCCCGGCATCCTGTCCAACGTGATCGCCGGGCGCATCGCCAACCGGCTCGACCTCGGCGGCGTCAACTACACCGTCGACGCGGCCTGCGCCTCATCGCTCACCGCGGTCGACCTCGCCGTCAAGGAGCTGATCACCGGCACCAGCGACATGGTGCTCTGCGGCGCCGTCGACGTGCACAACGGGCTGCACGACTACCTGCTCTTCGGCTCGGTGCAGGCACTGTCGCCCACCGGCCGCTGCCGTGCCTTCGACGAGAGCGCCGACGGCATCGTGATCAGCGAGGGGGTGGCCTGCCTCGCACTGAAACGGCTCGCCGACGCGGAACGCGACGGCGACCGGGTGCACGCGGTGATCGCCGGTGTCGGCGGCGCCAGCGACGGCCGCGCCATGGGCCTGACCGCGCCCCGCGCACAGGGCCAGCGCACCGCGATCGGGCGTGCCCTGCACGCCGCCGGTGTCCGCCCGGCGCAGATCGGCCTGGTCGAGGCGCACGGGACCGGCACCGTGGTCGGCGACCGCACCGAGCTGTCCGCGCTCTCCGAGGTCTTCGCCGGCGACGGGGCCGTGCCCGGCTCCTGCTCGCTCGGCAGCGTCAAATCGCTGATCGGGCACACCAAGTGCGCGGCCGGCATGGCAGGCCTGATCAAGGCGGTCCGGGCGGTGCAGACCGGGGTACGCCCGCCGACCGGCCACCTCACCCGGCCCAACCGCTTCTGGGAGCCTGCCACCAGCCCGTTCACGTTCGACCGGGCCGCACGCCCCTGGCTGCGCCCGCCCGCCGAGCGGGTCGCCGGCGTCAGCGCGTTCGGCTTCGGCGGGACGAACTTCCACGCCGTGGTTCGCGCCCACCCGTCCACCGCCGACCCCGAGCAGGCGATCGAACGCTGGCCGGCCGAGCTGTTCCTGCTGCGCGGGACGGACGCCGCGGCGGACCTGACGGCGCGCGCCGAGGCGGCCGGCGACTACCCCGGCGTCATGCACGCGCTCGCCCTGGAGTGGTTCCGGCACACCAGCGGCGACAGCCGGCCGGTGCGCGCGGCAGTGGTGGCCGGCGACCTGCCCGCGCTGCGCAACGCCCTGCGCCGGGTCGCCGAGGGCACCGCCGACCCGGCCGCCGGCGTGCACCTGGCCGGCGATTCACCCGCCTCTCTCGAGGTGGCCTTCGTCTTTCCCGGGCAGGGCAGCCAGCGGCCGGGCATGCTGGCCGACCTGTTCACCGCCTTCCCGGCGCTGCGCACCGAGCTCTACCAGGACCCCGCGCTGGCCGGGGTGATGTTCCCGCCGGCCGCGTTCGGCGAAGCGGACACGGCCGCCCAGCGCGACAGGCTCGCGGACACCCGCCACGCGCAGCCCGCCCTCGGCGTGGCCGGCCTGGCGCTGCTCGACCTGCTCACCGGGTTCGGCGTCCGGCCGGACATGGCCGCCGGGCACAGCTACGGCGAACTGCTCGCCCTGTACACGTCCGGCGTGCTGTCCCGCTCCGAGCTGCTGCGGCTCAGCCGGGAACGCGCCGCCGCGATGCACGCGGCCGCCGGGGACGGCGGTGGCATGGTCGCCGTCTCGGCCGGAGCCGACGAGGTCAGCGCGGTGCTGGCCGATCACGACCCGGACGGGACGGTGGTGATCGCCAACCACAACGGCCCGCAGCAGGTGGTGATCGCCGGGCCGGTCGGCTCGCTGGAATCCGCGACGGAAGCGCTGCGGGCGGCCGGCCACCCGGTCACCCGGCTCGCCGTGTCCTGCGCGTTCCACAGCCCGGCGATGACCGGCGCGGCGACCAGGTTCGACGCCGCGCTGGCCGGGAGCTCGCTTCGCACACCGGCGGTGCCGGTGTGGGCCAACGTCTCCGGTACGCGTTACCCGGCCGACCCGGCGGAGATCCGGCGCCTGCTCACCGGGCAGCTGGCCGCACCGGTGCGGTTCCTGTCCCAGGTGGAGGACATGTACGCGGCGGGCGCCCGGGTCTTCGTCGAGGTGGGTCCGGGCCGGACGCTCAGCCGCATGATCAGCCGGATCCTCGGTGACCGGCCGCACGTCACCGTCCCGTGCGACGTGCCCGGTGAGCCCGGTCTGCCCCGCCTGCTCACGGCGCTCGCCACGCTGGCCGCCGCGGGCGTGCCGGTGGACGCCGGCCGGCTCTTCTCCGGCTCGCGGGCGGTGGCCGCCCCACCGCCCCGCCGCACCGGGTGGACCGTGGACGGGCATCTGGTCCGTGGCGCCGACGGGTCGCCGGTGCCGGGCGGTCTGCGACCGGCGGACCAGGCGCCGCGGCTGACGGCGGCGAGTGGCGGCGGTTCCCGCGAGGCGACGGTGCTCGAGTTCCTCCGGACCAGCCGGGAGCTGGTCGGCGCGCAGCGCGACGTGATGCTCGGCTACCTGAACGGCTCAGCTCCCGCCGCCCCCGTTACGGTCCCGCCGGACGCTCCCGAGGAGGTGGCGCTTCCCGCCACCGGCGACGTCCCGGCCACGATCGTCCGGCTGCTCAGCGAGCGCACCGGGTACCCGATCGAGATGCTCGGGCCCGGGCTGGACCTGGAGGCCGAGCTCGGCATCGACTCGATCAAGCGGACCGAGCTGGCGCAGGCGCTGCTGGAGCGACTCGGCGTGCCCGCACCGCCGGAGGGGGTCGGCGTGCTGGTCGCGGCCCGCACGATCGCCGAGCTGACCACGCTGCTCGACGGCGTTCCGGCAGCCACCCCGGCGGTTGCCGGCACGCCTGCTGCCGACCGGGCGCCCCTCCCGCCCGAACGCTACGTCCCGATTCGCGAACCCGTGGCGGCGCCCGCCGGCGCCTCGCTCGCCGGGCAGCGGATCCGTCTCCTCGGCGGCCCGTCCGACCTGGCCGCCGCGCTCGGCGAACGACTGGCCCGGGACGGCGCCCGGATCACGCCCGACGACGATCACGCCGACGTGGCGGTGCTGCTCGCGGACGGCGGCACGGCCGTACCGCGGGTCTACGCCGGCCTCCGCCCGCTGCTGCTGGCCGGCGTGCCGGAGATCGCCGTCGTGACCACGGGCGACGGCGCCGGCCTGCCCGGCCTGGTCCGGGCCGCGACACATGAGTACCCCGGATCCCGGCTGCGGCTGCTGGATCTCGACCCGGGCCTCGGACTCGCCGAGCGGGCCGGCCGCATCGCCGAGGAGCTGACGATCCCGGCGCGAGGCGTGTTCCAGCTGACCGGGAGCGCCCGCACGATCCGCCGTTACGTCCGGCAGGACCTGAGCCCCGGTGACGATGAACTCGCCCTCGACGCCGGCTCGGTGGTGCTGCTCACCGGGGGCGGCCGCGGCATCACGGCGCGAACCGCCCTGGCCCTGGCCGCCCGGTCCGGCTGTCATGTCGAGCTCGTCGGCCGTACCCCGGCGATCTCCGGTCGTGAAGACCCGGCGACCGCCGGGCGCACCGATCCGGCGGAGCTGCGCCGCGCCCTGCTCGACGCCGGCTACGCGACGCCGGCGGAGGTGGAACGGCGGATGCGGGAGCTGCTCGCCCAGCGCGAGCTGCGGAGCGTCCTGGACCGGCTCGCCGCGAGCGCCGCCTCGGTGCGCTACCACCGGGTGGACGTCCGCGACGGCGCGCGGCTCGCGGCGACGGTCGACGACGTGTACCGCCGGCACGGCCGCATCGACGTGGTGGTCCACGGCGCCGGGATGGTGGCCGACCGGTTCATCAAGGACAAGGACCCGGACGCGTTCGCCGCCGTCTACGACGCCAAGGTGAGCAGCGCGCGGGTGCTGCTGGACACCCTGAAACCCGACCTGCGCCTGCTGGTCCTCTTCTCCAGCGTCTCCGGCGTCTTCGGCAACAGCGGCCAGGCGGACTACGCGGCGGCGAACGACGCGCTGGACGCGCTGGCCTCGGCGGCCGCCGACCGGATCACCGGCCGGACGCTGGCGGTGGCGTGGGGACCGTGGGCCGCCGCCGGCGGCGGGATGGTCTCGGCCGCATTGGAGCGGGAGTACGCACGCCGCGGGATCAGCGTGATCGACCCGGAGGCCGGCGTCGAGGCCCTGCTGCACGAGATGCGCCACGGGCCGCGCGACACGCACCAGGTGATGTACCTGGCCGGCGACCCGGCGCCGTTCCGGGCGGAGGACTTCGATGGTTGAGCCGGTGCTCCGGCTGGCGAGCGAGTCCCCGGCCGGGCTCGCCGCGCTGCTGTCCACCCCCGGCCGGCCTGCGACCACGGCCGGGCCCTGCCGGCTGGCGCTCTTCTCCCCCACCCCGGAACGGCTCGCGCTCGCCCGCGAGGTGGTCTCCCGGGAGCAGCGGTGGGACGGTCCGGGCGGCCTCTGGTACAGCACCACGCCGGTGGCGCAGCCGGCCCGGATCGCGTTCCTGTTCCCCGGCCTGTCCGCGCACGAGCGGCCGCCGCTGGACGACGTGGCGGACGCGTTCGGGCTGCCCCGGTACCGGCCGGACCACACCGGCACGGTCGGCGGCCGGACCGGCGACCTGCTGCACACCGGCCGTCTGCTGAACGCCGCGCTGCGCCGGATGGGTCTGCGCCCGGACCTGGTGGCCGGGCACAGCGCCGGCGAGTGGAGCGCGCTGTTCGCGGCCGGGCGCTGGCCGGAGACCGCGTTCGAGGAGTTCGTCCGCCGGATGGGCCCGGACGCCTACCGGCTGCCGGACGTGGCGTTCGCGGTGGTCGGCTGCCCGGCGACCGAGGCACGCCGGCTGATCGACGGGGTGGCCGACGTGGTCATCTCGCACGACAACAGTCCGGTGCAGACCGTGCTCTGCGGCACCGACACGGCCATCGGCACGGTGTTCCGGCGGATCAGCGACCCGGCCGTGCCGCGTACCGTACTGCCCTTCCGGTCCGGGTTCCACAGCCCGATGCTGGCGCCCTACCTCGATCCGGTGGCGTCCGTGCTGCGGGACGTCCCGCTGTGCCCCGGCGAGGTGCCGGTCTGGTCGGCCACCACTGTCGGCCGGTACCCGGAGGACGACGCGGCGCTGCGGCGCCTGCTGGTACGCCACCTGGTCGCCCCGGTCCGGTTCCGGGAGCTGGTCGAGCAGCTCTACGAGGAGGGCGTCCGCGTCTTCATCCAGGTGGGGAACGGCAGCCTGGACAGGTTCGTCCGGGATTCGCTGACCGGCCGTGCCGTCACCGTGGTCAGCGCGTCACGCGGGCGGCCGGACGGGCTCGCCGAGCTGGGACGGATGGCGGCCGCGCTCTGGGCGCAGGGCCTGGAGCCGGACTTCAGCGTGCTGCCCGGCGCGTCCGCGGTGGTGCGCGACCCGGTCGCCGCGGAGTTCCAGGCACTGCTCGACGAGGTGGCCGGCGCGGGACGCGACGTGCTGACCGGCTGGCAGGCGACCCGTGCCCGATGACAGAGTCGCCTCATGACCGAACGTGACATGCCCGCCCTGACCCGTGCCGAGCAGGAGCTGGTGGACCGTTACCTGCGCATCATCGACCTGGTGGCACGCCTCAACCCGGCCCGGGACAGCGGCCACTTCGACGTCATGGGGTGCGTGCTGGCCGGGCAGGCGCTGCAGGCCGAGGCCAAGGCGATCACCGAGGTGGCCGAGACCATGCGGGACCGGGGTGAGGACACATTGTTCGCCGAGACCATGGCCCGGGCGATGCGCGCCCTGGACGGGGAGAAGCGCATCGCCCGGCTCAAGCTGCCTTGACGGAGGTTTCCCGTGAGTTCTTCTCCCCCGCGCGCGGTGGTCACCGGGGCTGCCAGCGGGATCGGCGCCGCCGTGGCTGCCCGTCTGCGGGCCGCCGGGTGGCAGGTCGTCGGCTGGGACCGGCGTCCCGGAGACGACGGTCTGACCTGGCGACAGGTCGACGTCCGTGACCATGAGCAGGTGGCGGCCGCCGCGGCGGACATCGGCCGGGCCGACCTGCTGGTGAACAGCGCCGGTGTCGGCGGTCGCGGCCCGGCCGAGGAACTGGCGCCGCGAGCCTGGGAGAAGGTCATCGGCGTCAACCTCTCCGGCACGTACTACTGCTGCCGCGCGCTGTTCCCGGCCCTGCGCGAGGCCGGCGGCTTGGTCGTCAACATCGCCTCGGTGGCCGCGCACCAGGCGATGGTGGAACGCGCCGCGTACTGCTCGTCCAAGGCCGGCGTCGTGATGCTCACCGAGGTGCTCGGCATCGAGTGGGCGCGGCACGGCATCCGGGTGGTGGCGATCAGCCCGGGGTACGTCCGTACCCCGCTCGTCGCCGACGGATTCGACCGCCGGCTGCTCGACGAGGAGGCCATCATCCGGGCCACGCCGCAGCGACGCCTGGCCGAGCCGTCCGAGGTGGCCGAACTGATCCACACGATGACCGGCCGGGATCTCGGTTTCCTGACCGCGACAACGGTACGGTTCGACGGCGGCTGGACGGCTAGCGGCGGTTACCAGCCCTCGTCCTCAGATCGGTGACCCGGTCGGGCGCACCACGATCGTGTTCACGTCCACGCCGGGCGCCTGGCTCAGCGCCCACACGATCGTCTCCGCGACCTGATCGGCGCTGAGGATCGGCCCGCTGGGCGCCCCGCGCCGGCTGTCCTCCCAGAACGGCGTGTCCACCCGCCCCGGAGCGATGAGCGTGACCCCGATCCCGTCCTCGGCGACCAGCAGCCGGGCGTTCTCCGCCAGCCCGCGGATCGCCCACTTGGTGGCGCCGTAGATGTTGCCCCGGTTGTGCAGCTGCCCCACGATGCTGCCCACCAGCACGATCCGCCCCCGCGTCGCGCGCAGCGCCTCCACCGTGGCCCGGATCAGCAGCATCGGGCCGAGCACGTTGGTGAGCACCATCTCGCGCCAGCCGCCCGGATCCCCGGTGGCCAGGTTGTCGTGCGTGGCGAAACCCGCGTTCGCGACCGCGTTGTCCAGCCGCCCGAACGTGGCGATCGCCTTCTGCACGGTCTCCTGAACGGTGTCGTAGTCGGAGGCGTCCCCCTGAACGGCGATCAGCTCCGGCGGCCCGTCTGCCTCGGCCACGAACTGATCGAGCCGGTCCTGGTCCCGCGCCAGCACCACGACCCGGTGCCCCCGGTCCAGAAGCTGCCGCGCGACGGCGGCCCCGATCCCGGTGGAGCCCCCGGTGATGAGCGTGACCGGCCGGTCGCCGGACGCGGCGTGGTCGTGCTGTCGCATGAGTCCCCCCGTGTGGAACCGGCAACGGTCCAAAGCACCCGATATGGACCCTAGTCGATCCCGAACCCCTTCGCCATCGACTCCACCGAGATGCTCAAGGGCACGCTGGAAGGCTGCGTGCGGCGTCCACGCCCGGACCGCCCTGCCCGGTTTCGGTCACTGCGGCAGGCGTTCGGCCGCCCCTCGGCCGAGCGCCGCCCAGATCTCGGTGACGGTGTGGAAGACGACCCCCTCCGGTAGCCGATCCAGATCCGCGAGCACGTCGTCCGGCGCTCCGAGGATCTCGGCGCCCCGGCGAAGCCCCGCACGATCCCCGGGCATGCTGGACAACCCGATGTATCGCCCGAATCGGGTGAGGTCCGCGTGGTTGTCCATGTCCGGCACCCGGCTTGCCTCGGGCTGATCCTCGCCGGCCGGCTCGGGCGTCTTCCACTCCTCGGCCCGTCCGCCGGCGATGCCTTGGACATTGCCCCGGACCTCCTGTTTCATCTCTTCGTCGAGACGTGTGCCGTGTTTGTTGCTGACTCTCTCCATGGCCGCCGAATGCCCCTGCCAAGCTGCCGTAAACCGGGTCAAGCCGGGCAGTGTGGCGAGACCGGCTGCCCGGCTCCCGGGACCGCGCACGCCCCGGCGGGCGCGGTCCGCCGGGGACATCGCCCCGCCGCCCTGCCCGTACCGAAATCGGGGGTCGCCGTCCGTCGTTTGCCCGCCGGGTGGACGGGTAGCCACTGCGCGACGGGCATAGGCAGGGTGCCAGCCTTAGGAGACGAAGTGACAATGGAACCGATCGGCGATCCGGGCGACGACACGGGCGACTTCGGCGAGGAGCACGAGAACACCGAGGTCGCACCGCAGGAGACCGACGACGGCGAGCCGGAGAGCCCGGAGCCGTTCACCGGCGGCCTCGACCGCGAGGGACCACCCTGAGGCGACGAGCCCCGGACAGCACGGGCGAGCGAGCGGCAGTGCGGTGTGGACGCCGGCGATCACCGGCCCGGCAGGCGGATCACCTCGTCGACACCGCTGAGGTCGGCTTCCCGATGCGTGATCAACAGGACCGTACGGCCGTGGGTGGCGTCGAGCAGGTCCGCGGTCAGGGCGGCGGCGGTCGGCTCGTCCAGGTGTTCGGCCGGTTCGTCGAGAACCAGCACCGGCGGGTCGGCGAGCAGCAGCCGGGCCAGGGCCAGGCGGCGGCGCTCCCCGCCGGAGACCGCCATCCCGTGCTCACCCACCTCGGTGTCGAGGCCGGCCGGCAGGGACCGGACCCAGTCCTCCAGCCGGGCGGCGGCCAGAGCCTGCCACAGCTCGGCCTCGGTGGCGCCGGGACGGCCCACCCGCAGGTTGGCGGCGATGCCGGTGTCGAAGAGGTACGCGCGGTCGTCGAGCAGCCCGACGACCCGGCGCACGTCGGCGCCGCGCATGTCACGCAGGTCGGTGCCGTTGAGCGTCACCCGGCCGGCCTGCGGATCGAGGAAGCGCACGAGCAGGGCGGCGACGGTGGACTTGCCGGCGCCGCTGGGCCCGGCCAGCGCCACCCGGCGTCCCGGAGCCAGGGTGAGGTCGAGTCCCCGCACGGCCGGATCGGCCCAGCCCGCTGTCACATCGTGCAGACGCAGCGTGTACGGGCCGGCGGGCAGCGGCACGGGGTCCGCCGGATCCGGCGCGGGCGGTGCGGCGTCGACGACCTCCGCGACCCGGCGCAGCGCCGCCCGGGCGCCCGCCAGTCGCTGCGCGGCGGCGGGAAGCCCGCTGACCGCCTCCGCGACGGCGAGCGGGGTGAGCGTCACGACGGCGAGGAGCTCACCGGAGATCGTGCCGGCCCGGACGGCGGCCGCTCCCGCGATCAGTCCGGCCAGCACGCACGCGCCGGTGACCAGGACCGCGGCGGCCGAGCCGAGTCCCGCTGTCGCGGCCGAGCGTTCGCCCGCGGCACGCAGCCGGCGGTCGGCGTCGGCGGCCGCCGCCAGGTGCGTGCCGGTGGCGCCGAACGCCGTCAGGTCGGGCAGGCCGTGCAGCAGGTCGACGGTGTGCGTGGCAAGTTCGCCCCGCAACGGCGCGAGGCGGCCGTCGCTGCGGCGGGCGGCGCCGGCCTGCACCGCCGGGACGCCGATCGCGAGCACGATCAGCGCCACCGCCAGGGCGAGACCGGCCGCGGGCAGCAGCGTGCCGGCCAGTGCCACCGAGCCGACCCCGACGAGCAGGGCGGCGGCGTACGGCAGGACCACCCGGACGAGCACGTCGAGGACCGCGTCGACGTCGGCGGTGAGCCGCTCCGCCAGGTCGCCGCGGCGGAACCCGGCCAGCCCGCCGGGCGCCACCTCCGCGAGACCCCGGTAGGCGCGCACCCGCAGGGCGACGAGCGCCCGGAACGCGGCGTCGTGGCCGGTCAGGCGCTCCAGGTAGCGCAGGACGCCCCGGCCGATGCCGAAGGCACGGACGGCCACGATGGCGACCATCAGCTGCAGCACCGGCGGGTGCAGGGCGGCCCGCGAGATGAGCCAGGCGGCGCAGGCCATCAGCCCGACGCCGGCCGCGCCCGCGCCCGCGCCGAGCACCGCCGAGACGAGCAGCCGGGGCAGCGCGGGCCGGGCCGTGACGAGAACGAGCCGGAGCCAGGAGGTCCGGGGAGCGGCGCCGGCCCGCGTCACCGTCACGCCGGCACCGCCGTCGTCGTGGCGGTCTTGCCCGAGGCGCCGAGGCGGATCTCCCGGTCGGCCAGGGCGATCAGCTCGGGGCGGTGCGCGGCGAGCACGACGGTGCGGCCCCGGGCCAGCCGGCGGATGCTCGCCTGCACCTCGGCCGCGGTGGCGTCGTCGAGGTTCGCGGTGGGCTCGTCGAGCAGCACCACCGGCGCGTCCCGCAGGAACGCCCGGGCCAGCGCGATGCGCTGCCGCTGACCGGCGGAGACGCCGGCGCCGTCGTCGCCGAGAACGGAGTCGTAGCCGCCGGGGAGGGCGGTGATGAACCGGTCCGCCCCGGCCGCCTCGGCGGCCGCCCGCACCTCGGCCTCGGTGGCGCCGGGGCGGCCGAGCCGGATGTTGTCGGCCACCGACGCCGCGAGCAGGTGCGGCCGCTGCGGCACCCAGGCGAGCCGCTCGCGCCACGCGGCCAGGTCGAGTCCGGCGAGGTCGGCGCCGCCCACGGCGATCCGCCCGGCGGCCGGCGCGTGGAATCCGAGCAGCGCGGCGAGCACCGTGGACTTGCCGCAGCCGCTCGGGCCGGTGAGCGCCACGATCTCGCCGGGCCGGATCCGGGCGGTCAGGTCCTCGACCGCCGGCCGGTCGCGGCCGGGATGGCGAAGCACCAGACCGGACAGCTCGATGCCGGCCGGCCCGGGTGGTGGAGCGGCGTCACCCCCGTACCCGGGAAGGGGGGTGTCCAGCACGGCGAAGGTCTCCTCCGCCGCGGCCAGGCCCTCCGCCGCCGCGTGATAGTGCACGCCCACCTGGCGCAGCGGGAGGTACGCCTCCGGCGCCAGGATCAGCACGAGCAGCGCGGTGGCCAGGTCGAGGTCGCCCTCGAGCAGGCGCAGGCCGACGCCGACGGCGACCAGGGCGACCGAGAGGGTGGCGACGAGCTCGAGCACCAGTGTGGAGAGGAACGCGATCCGCAGCGTCCGCATGGTGACCCGGCGCTGGTCGTCGCTGACCCGGCGGATGGTCGCGGCCTGCGCGGCGGCCCGGCCGAACACCTTCAGGGTGGTGAGGCCGGCGACGACGTCGAGGAAGTGGTGCGACAGGCGGGTCAGCAAGCGGAACTGACGCCGGTTCGCGGCCTGCGTGTGCAGCCCGACGAGCGCCATGAAGATCGGGATGAGCGGGAGGGTGACCAGGATGGTGACCGCCGCGATCAGGTCGGCGGGGAACAGCCGGGCCAGCATCACCACCGGGATCACCGCCGCCAGCACGAGCTGCGGAAGATACCGCGCGAAGTAGGCGTCGAGGGCGTCCAGGCCACGGGTGGTGAGCGTGCTCAGCTCGCCGGTCCGCCGGCCCGGCATGCCGCCGGGGCCGAGCGCGACGAGGTGCGGCAGCAGGCGGGAGCGCAGCTGGGACTTGGCCGCGGCGGCGGCGCGGGCGGCCGCCCGCTCCTGCGCGTACACCACGGCGGCGCGGGCGACGACGGTCCCGGCCAGGCCGGCGATCAGGGCCGGCGACAGCACGGCGCCGTCCAGGAAGACCGAGGCGATGCCGGTGGCCAGCAGCGACGCCTGCGCCACCACGAGCACCGCGCCGGCGACGCCGAGACCGACGGTCAGCGCCAGGAAGGCCCGGGTCGCCCGCGCGTATCGCAACAGACGGGGGTCGAGAGGCCTCACGAGCGGGCGGGCAATCGGTGCATCGGCGGGCCTCTCATCTACGCGGCGTCGAGCGGCGGCCGGGGACCGGACCGGGGCAACGCGTCGTGAGCGAGCTGCCGTCCAAGATACTGCACGGTTCCATACCGCACGGTCCGGCTGCGGGGCGGGATGCGCCGTGGCGGCACACCCCGCCCCCGGTCAGCGGGGTGGCGCGATGCGGCGTTCGATCTCGGTCCACATCGTTCGCTCGTGGTCGGTGAGCGGGCGATCGGGCTCGGGCCGCTCCCGGTCCTCGTCCAGCGGCACGCCCGCCATCGCCGAGCCGTGCAGGACGAGGCCACGCCAGACGGCGCGGGCCACGGCGGCCAGGACACCGGCGAGGCGGCGCCTCACCGTGCCGGAGAGGCGATGAGCACCCGCAGCGGCAGGTGCGCCACCGTGTGCAGCTCCGGGTCGGCGAAGCCGCTCGCCGACAGCATCCGGTCGTACGCGGCCTTCGAGTGCACCTCGCCCTGCGCGGTCCAGACCAGCATCAGAATCGAGAACAGGTACGGCGCCGGGTCCTCGGCCGGGGTGCCGTCGCCGGTGGTGAACCCGACCAGGGCGAGGCGGCCGTCCGGCTTCAGCGCCTCCCGTGCCCGGCGCAGCAGCTCGATGCCGCGCTCCTCGGAGAAGTGGTGCAGCACGTTGGTCAGCATCACCACGTCGTACGGGCCGCCGAGGGGCTCGGTGAACATGTCGCCGGTCAGGAATCCGACCCGGTCGGAGACGCCCAGCCGCTCGGCGTGGCCGGCCGCGACGGGCACCACGTTCTCCCAGTCCAGGCTCGTCACGGTGGCCTGCCGGTGACGCTGCGCGAAGGCGTACCCATAAATGCCGTGCCCGCAGGCCATGTCGAGCACCTTCAGCGACGGGCGCGCCGCCGCGAAGTGCTCCAGGGCGTCGGTCATCACCTGGGCGGTCGGCGTGGCGATCGCCGAGGCGAACGAGGCGAAGTCCACCCAGTACTGGTACTCGGCCGTCTCGGCGTGCTCGTCCATCACCGTGCCGCCGTGCCGGACCGCCTCGGGGAGCCGCTTCAGCGCGTCCCACTCCCAGTCGCTGGAGATCACCTTGGTCATGTCGCCGAGGTACTGCGGGCTCTTGCTGACCAGGAACTGCTCGGCGCCGGGCGGCAGATGGTAGGCATCGCCGTCGATCCCGGCCAGCGAGATCGCGACCATCGCGTCGAGCAGGATCCGGGTCCCCCGCGGGTGGGTGCCGAGGCGGCCGGCGAGCGCGTCCGCCGTCGCGGGGCCGTCCGCGAGGGCGTCGAAAACGCCCAGCTCGACGGCCGTACGCAGAAGGCTCGTTGATTTGTAGGCCTGCATCAGGCCGTTCAGTCGCTCCCGGGTCACGGGCGTGGTGGTGGTCGCCGGCATCAGGCTTTCCTTCCCTCTGGTGAGCGGTGGACCAGGCGCATGGTGGTCATCCGGACCGCCCGGCGGTACGGGTCGAGCCGCGCCCGGTTCCCCCGGTGCGCCTCGCTGGTCTCGAAGCGGCGGAACGACTCCTCGTCGGTCCAGTCGGTGACGACGTGGTAGACCGGGCCGGGCTCGCGGTAGAGCTCCTGCGCGAGGTTCGCGGGCTCCCGGCTGATCACCCGGGCGATCTCCGTCCAGGCCTGTTCGAACTCCGCGTCCCGGTCCGGGTCGATCCGCATGGTCAGCAGCACGCGGAACACCCCGCTCACCGCACCCAGGTGTAGAACGGCTCGGCCATCGCGTCGCGAGGTTCCTTCCAGGCCGGGTCGTACGGCGAGATGAACTTGCTGAGCTTGGTGTTGACGTCGTCGAACAGCTGGTGCTGCCGGGCGTCGTAGAGCCGGTCGGTGAGGCCGTCCTGCGCCTCGATGAGGTGCAGGTAGAGCCCGCGGTAGAAGAACAGCGTCCGGCGGGAGGCGCCGAGCATCAGCGGCAGATCGGTGGCGTCCGACTCGGCGAAGATGTCCGCGACCGCCTGCTGGTCGCCCTCGTCCATCCGGGCGATGATCAAGGTCCGTTGTGCCATCGTGGGTCCTTCCGGGTTGGCGGCGGTCAGGCTCGGGCGAAGCAGAGGATGAACGCGTCGCCGGTGTCCGCCGGGGTGTACTCGGTGCCGGCGTACGCCCGGTACGGGTGCCGGAGCACCTCCACGCGGTCGAAGAAGCGCAGGTAGCGGTCGAGCATCGCGGCCGGGGTGGTGGTGCAGGTCGCGGCGTCCGGCACCGCGCCGTCCAGCGAGAACATCGGCACGAACCGGCCGCCCGGCCGCAGCGCGCGGACCAGCCGCGGCATGAACTCGTCCAGCCGGGCGCGGTCCTCGAAGAGCTCCCGCGGAAGCTCGGGGTCGAAGAACACGCCGTCGTAGGCGGCCTCCGGCAGCCGGTCCAGGTGGTCGAAGAAGTCGGCGTGGACGATGTCGAGGTTGTCCGGCGCGGCCGGATGCTCGGCCCGGAACAGGTCGATCACCTCGGCGTGCTTCTCGATCACGGTGTGCCGGTGGGTCTCCGGGTGGCCGGCGATGCGCAGCGCGGAGAAACCGAGGCCGAGGCCGACCTCGAGGAAGTCGCCGCCGCCGGCGCAGAGCAGGTCCGCGGAGCGCCACATCAGCTCCGCCTCCCAGCCCTGCATCGCCTGCACACCGTCGATGAGCAGGGTCACCTCGCCGTCCGCGCCGCGGACCAGGGAGATGTCGGATGTCAGCGTCATGGGTGAGCTCCAGGTGGTTGGGGTCCCCGCTCGGCGACGACGCGGTCGACCAGGGAGGTGGTGTGCAGGCCCTTGCGGAACAGCGGATGGGCGATCAGCTCCCGCAGGAATCCGGTGGTGGTGCGGACGCCGGGACCGGCCACCCGCAGCTCGGCGAGAGCGCGGTCCATCCGGTCCAGGGCGGTGTCCCGGTCCGGCCCCCAGCAGATGACCTTGGCGATCAGGGAGTCGTAGTGCGGGGTGACTGTCATTCCCGGGTACGCGTGGGTGTCCACCCGCACGAACGGCCCGCCCGGCGGCACGAACTCGACCAGCGGGCCGGGCGCCGGCGCGAAGCCGTGATCCGGGTCCTCGGCGTTGATCCGGCACTCGACCGCCACGCCTCGCGGGCGCACGTCCTCCTGCCGTATCGACAACGGCTGGCCGGCCGCGATCAGCAGTTGCTCGCGGACCAGGTCCACGCCGGTCACCATCTCGGTCACCGGATGCTCCACCTGGATCCGGCAGTTCGCCTCCATGAAGTAGAAGTCCCGGCTCGCCGGGTCGAGCAGGAACTCGAACGTGCCCGCGCCCCGGTACCCGGCCGCCCTGGCGCCGCGCAGCGCGGCGGCGGTGATCCGGTCGGCCAGCTCCGGGCTGACCACCGGCGACGGGCTCTCCTCCACGAGCTTCTGCCGCCGCCGCTGCGCCGAGCAGTCCCGCAGCCCGAGGTGCACGGCGTTGCCGTGCTCGTCGCAGAGCACCTGCACCTCGATGTGGTGCGCGGCGGTCAGGAACCGTTCGAGGCAGACCCGGTCGTCGCCGAAGAGCGCGCGGGCGGTGTCCCTGGTCCGCCGGTAGGCCGCCGCGAACGCGCCCGGCTCGGTGACGATCTCCATCCCGCGCCCGCCGCCACCGGCGACGGCTTTGATGATCACCGGATAGCCGATCCGGTCGGCGGCGGCCCGCGCCTCGTCCTCCTCCACCGCCGTGCCGGTGCCCGGCAGGATCGGCAGCCCGGCCTCGGCCATCGCGGTGCGCGCCGCGGCCTTGTCGCCGAACCGGCTGATCACCTCCGGTGGCGGTCCGACGAACGTCAGGTCGTTGTCCGCGCAGGCGGCGGCGAAGTCCGGGTCCTCGGAGAGGAATCCGTATCCCGGATGCACCGCCTCCGCGCCACGCTGCACGGCGGCCTCGATCAGGGCGGCGGCGTTCAGATAGCTGCGCCGGGCCGGCGCCGGTCCGATGTGGACCTGCTCGTCACCGAGCCGGCCGAGGACCGCGTCCCGGTCGGCGGTCGAGTAGACGGCGATCGAGCGGATGCCGAGCTCCCGGCAGGCCCGCACGACGCGTACCGCGATCTCGCCGCGGTTGGCGACAAGCACCGAGCGGAACCTCATGATCGCCCTCCGGGAAACACCTCGGCGCAACCGTCACCGGCTCCGGCGGTGGTCACGGTGAGCAGCACCTGGTCGAACTCGACAGGCGCGGCGTCGGCGACCAGCACCTCCACCACCGTGCCGGCCACCGCCGACTCCACCGGGTTCATCAGCTTCATCGACTCGACGATGCCGATCTGCTGCCCTTTCTCGACCTTGTCGCCGGGCGTCACGAACGGCGGCGCCTCGGGCGCCGGGGACCGGTAGAACGTCCCCAGCAGGGGCGCTCGCACGGCCACCAGCGTGTCGTCGGCGGCCTCCTCGGTGACCAGCGGCGGCGCGGGCGCCGGCGCGGTGGCCGGCGCGGTGGCCGGCGCCGGACCCGCTTGCGGCCAGTGGACCTCGATGCTGGCGTCGCCGGACCGCAGCCGGATCCGTGACGGCGTGTGCGGGGCGAGCTCGAACAGCATCGCGGCGGTGTTGCGCAGCTGGTCGAGCGGGGATTCCTGATCGTTCACGGCACTCCCTTCGCGGTCGGCGGTCAGGTCTCGGAGGCGACGTCGAACGTCTCCCACGGCCGGGTCCGGCCGGTGTCCAGATAGGGGCGCAGCGGCGTGGTGTGCCGGTGCGTGTCGGAGTGCACCCAGCGCTGCAGGTCGTCCTCGGTGCGCCAGCGGCTGGTCACCATCAGCACGCCGGGCTCGTCCCGGGAGCTCAGCAGTTCGCTGCTGACCATGCCGGGGGTGCCGGCGAGCTGGTCGCCGATCCGGCGGTACGTCTCGGCCAGGCTCGTCACGTCGCCTTCCGGCACGCGGTACCAGAGGATTACGCGTACGTCGGTGTCGGTCGTCATTTCTCTCCTCGTCTCGCCGGATTCAGGTGGACAGCCGTCTAGGCGGGTTCGGCGGGTTCAGGTGGACAGCAGAAGGCCGACGGCTGCCGCGTTCGCCGCGAAGGCGCCCATCGCCAGCACCGTGCGGGCCAGGTTCCAGCGCTGCCAG
Source organism: Actinoplanes sp. NPDC023936 (assembly GCF_040639325.1). Taxonomy (NCBI): domain Bacteria; kingdom Bacillati; phylum Actinomycetota; class Actinomycetes; order Micromonosporales; family Micromonosporaceae; genus Actinoplanes; species Actinoplanes sp. NPDC023936. The sequence goes on from NZ_JBEZZR010000039.1 coordinate 25,141, forward strand.
TCGGCGCGCGGGTCACGGGCGGCGAAGTCGTCCGGCAGCCGATCCGGGTCGAGCGCGAGGACCCGGCGCTTCAGCGGCGCCGCCCGGCTCGCCGACACCGCGATCACCCCGGCCAGCGCGGCCACCGCCACGATCAGCGCGGGCCGGGCGGCCCGCGCCGGTCCGATGGCCACCAGCGCGATGTCGGCGGCGATGGTGATCAGTACGGCGATCGGCGCGAGCGGATCGAACCGCGGCGACCAGAAACGGTGCAGCCGCACGTACTCCGGCCCGCTCAGCCGCCGCATCCACGGCACGCCGCCGATCGCCGACCACAGCAGCATCCCGGCGACCACGCCGCCGGTGAGCAGGGCGACGGGCAGCAGCAGCGCCATCTCAGGCCGTCCGGGCGGCCGACTCGACGAGCGTCCGGATGCGCTCCATCTGCACGGCCGTGTTGCGATTGAGCCGCTCGGCCATCCCCTCGTCGCCGACCGGCGCGTCCGGGCGCATCTCGAAGTCCTGTACCCAGCGCATCCGCACGCCGCCGGGCGCCTCGGTGTACTCCCAGAACAGGCTCATGTACTTGAACCAGCCGGGCTCGACCCGCTGCGCCCGTACGGTGCGCCGGCCGGCGTCCGGAGTGCGCTCGCTCACCCAGCTCCACGCGTTGCCCTGCTCGTCCGCGTGGGTGGTGAGCCGGAACCGGACCGTGTCGCCGTCCCGGCCGAGGATCTCCGCCTTGGCGTACTCGCTGAACAGTTCCGGCCAGCTCTCCACGTCGTTGGTCAGGCGCCACACGAGCTCCAGCGGCGCGTCGATGAGAATGCTGTTGTCGGTGTGACCGGCCATGGCCGTCCCCTCTCGTTCCGGCGATGCTGTCAACGTGTTGTGGACCCGGCGTCCAGTCGTGCTGGAGCCGGCCGGGCGGCGGCCAGCCGGCGGCCGGCCTCCGCCAGCACGTGCGGCGGATGGAAGCTGAACGCCGCGCGCACCGCGCCGGCGCCCGCGGCCCCGAACCGGGCGCCGTCGGCCACCGAGACCCCGGCCTCGGCCGCGCGCTCGCGCACCGCCCGGCCGGCACCGGCACCGGCACCGGCACCGTCATCGGCGGGCAGCCAGACGAAGAACCCGCCGTGCGGCGCGGCCACGCCCAGCGCGCCGGTGAGCGCGTCCCGGCGAGCCCGCAGCTCGCCGACCAGCCGGCCGAGATGGCGGTCGTAGCCGCCGTCGGCCAGGAAGCCGGCCACCGCGAGCGCGGCCAGATGGTTGAAGCCGCCGCCGCTGTCCGCCCAGCCGGCGCCGGCGCACCGGGCGACGAGCGACGGCTCCGCCTCGATCCAGCCCAGTCGCAGCCCCGGCGCCAGGGTCTTCGCGAACGTGCCGAGCCGGGCCACACCGCGGCGCCCGGCGAGCGCGTGCAGGGACGGCGGCTCCGGCGGGCCGTCGTAGCGCAACCCGGCGTACGCGTCGTCCTCGACGATCGGCACCCCGGCCTCCGCCGCCTCGCGCACCAGCGTGCGGCGGCGCTCCTCGGGAACCGTCACACCGGTCGGGTTCCGGTGCGCCGGGATCAGGTAGGCGAACGCGACCCGCTGTCCCCGCCCGCGGAACCGGCGCGCCGCCTCGGTGAGAGCGCCGGGCACCGGTCCGTCGCGGTCCGACTCGACGGTGCGCACGCGCAGCCCGTGGTCGGTGAGGATGCGCAGGCCGAAGTCGTAGCTGAGCGGCTCGGCCAGCACCACGTCGCCGGGCCGGCCCAGCGTCACCGCCAGCAGGTGCAGTCCCTGCGAGGATCCGGCAGTGACCAGCACGTGGCCGGCATCGGTGCCGGACCGGGCGGCGAGCGCCTCCCGCAGCGGCTCCGGCCCCCGGTTCTCGCCGTACGCCAGGGCGGCCGGGCCGAACTCGTCGAATGCTCGCGCGTACGCCCCGGCCAGTTCGCGCACCGGGAGCAGCGCCGGATCCAGATAGCCCGGCCCGAGGTCGATCATGCCGGGTGGCGCCACGGACTGGACCACGCCCGCTCGCCAGTGCCGCCCGCCGCTCACTCGTCCAGCAGCACGGCTCGCAGCGACCGCACCGCCGCGTCGAGCGCCCCCGGCGTCCGGGCCAGGGCGATCCGCAGCGAGCGATCCCCGCGGGCCGGCTCGGCCCAGTGGAACTGGCTGCACGGCAGCATGTAGACGCCGCCCTGCCGGAGCCTGGTCCAGACGTCCAGGCAGGGGCGGTCGCCCAGGTCGACCCGCTCGACGCTGACCCGCGCGCCGTCGTCCGGGAAGGTCAGGCCGGGCACGTCGTGCAGCGTCGCCCGGACCAGGGACCGGTTGGCCGCGATGAACCGGTGCAGGTCGGCCAGGCCGCCCGCCCTCGCGTCCTCGGCGAACCGGGTGACCATCACCAGGATGAACGGCGAGACGCCGAGCAGGATGTCGGAGTGGATCTTCGCGAGCGGCAGGCCGACGTCCTCGCTGGAGGCCAGCAGTCCCACCTTGAGGTCCTGGGTGGCCCACAGCTTGCCGGTGTCCTCGATGACCACCCAGCGGCAGCCGCTGTCCCGCAGCACGGCGTAATGGTCGTAGTGGCTCCGGGTGTCGAATCCGCGGAACGACGTGTCCAGGGCGAGCACCACGTCCTTGGCGGCGCACTCGGCCGCGAGCCCGGCCAGCCGGTCCTCGGTCAGCACCCGGCCGGTCGGGTTGTTCGGCGTGGTGACGAAGAGACATCGCACCCCGTCCGGCACCGCCGCGGCGACCGGCCCGTGGTGCAGCACGTCCTCCTCGACCGGCAGCAGCCGCAGGCCGTTGCCGCGCAGCAGGTCGGGGATGTTGTCGAAGGTCGGGTGCACCAGCGCGACCGAGCCACCGCCGGCCGTGGCCAGCGAGCGGGCCAGGATCTCCATCGCGACCGACGACGAGTAGCAGGTCAGCACGCCGCCCGCCCGGGTCGGGAAGGTGTGCTGGCCCATCATGTGCAGGAAGGCGCGGTGTGCCTCGCGCTCGAGATCGTCGACCGGCTGCGCGGCCGCCTTGTGGAACAGATCGGGGAACTCGTCGACGATGCTCCGCTGCGCCTCGGTGAGCTCCTGACGGGCATGGCCGTCCGCCATGTTCAGCTCACTGCTGAGCGCCAGCGACTCGATCTCCGTCAGATTGGCCTCACGCAACAGGGGTGTGCTGGGACTCATGTACGCACTCCAGGTGGTCGGTGGTGGCGGCGCTCAGATCGACAGCCGCGCGGCGGTGTTCCTCAGCCACTGGTCGAGTTGCAGGACCATCTCCAGATCGGTCAGGTCCCGCCAGGCGCGGGCCGGCTCGAACGGCGCGCGCAGGGCCCGCTCGACGGCCGGCACGTCGAGCAGCTGGCGCACCGGCGCGTGCGGGTCGGCCAGCACCTCACCGGCCGTCCGGCGCAGCAGCCCGGCATAGGCGGGGTTCCGGCCGGTCGGGAACTGGCTGGACGGCCTGTCCAGCACCGACGCCGGCAACAGGTCAGCCGCTGCGGCACGCAGCAGGCCCTTGGGACCGCCCGAGGTCTTCAGCGACCACGGGACGTTGAACAGGTACTGCACCAGCCGGTGATCGCAGAACGGCCACCGCAGCTCCACGCCCTCGGCGGCGCTGACACCGTCGTCGAGCGCGCAGCCGAACTCCTGCCAGCCCTGCAGGTGCAGGAAGTAGATCTCCCGTAGCCGGGCCTCGGCGCTGTCCTCGCCGTCCAGGCGCGGCACCCGCGCGAGATCGGCCCGGTACGTCTCCGCGAGGTACCCGTGCACGTCCAGCTTGTCCAGCAGGTCCGGGGCGAGCAGCCCGGTGCCGAGCCCGGCCGGCGGCAGCCGGTCACGGGTGGCCGCGATCCACGGATAGGTGTCCGCGCCGATCACGGCCGGGTCGTCCATGCCCATGAACGAGGCGAACACGGTGTCCGCCTGCTCACCGGCCAGCACCACACCGCTGTGCGGGGCCACCCGGCGGCACAGCAGCCGCAGCGAGGCCGGGAACTGCGGCGCCGCCACCGGCATGTCCTGCTGGGCCGCCACCGCCGAGCCGCGGGCCACCGGATCGAGCAGCTCCGCCGGGTCCAGTTCGAGGTAGGTGTGCTCGGCGCCGATGTGCGCCGCCACCTCGGCCGCGAACGGCGCGTCCTCGGAACTGCGCATCGGTCCGGGCGCGGGGGGCCCGCCGCCGGGATAGCCGATCGTGTACGTCCGCAGCGGCCCCTCACCTCGCCGGGCCAGCTCCCGAGCGGCGAGCGCGGCCACCGTGGAGGAGTCGACACCGCCGGAGAGCAGCACACCCGGTGGGGTGTCCGCGTCCAGCTGCCGGGCCACCGACTCGCCGAGCAGCTCACGCACCCGCTGGACGGTGGCGTCCAGGCCGTCGGTGTGCGGCTCGGCGGTCAGCTCCCAGTAGCGGCGTTCGCTCGTACCATCGCGATCCACCTCGACGATCCCGCCGGCGAGCACCCGCCGCATGCCGCGGAAGACCGCCCGTCCCGGCGTGCTGGTGAAGGCCAGCAGCTCACGCAGGCCGTCGGCGTCCACCCCGTGGTCGGCCAGCGGGTGCGCGAGCAGCGCCTTCGGCTCCGAGCCGAACGTGAGACCCGCGCCCACCCGCTGGTAGAACAGCGGCTTCACGCCGAGCCGGTCACGCACCAGCACCAGCCGTTCCCGCACCCGGTCCCAGACCACGACGGCGAACATGCCGTCGAGGCGCTCGGCGAAGGCGGAACCCCAGCGCAGGTACGCGTGCGCCGCCGTCTCCGCGTCTCCGCCGCCGGTGAACTCGTGCCCGGCGGCGGCCAGCTCGGCCCGCAGCTCGCGCCAGTTGTAGATCTGGCCGTCGAGCAGCAGCGTCGCGTGCCCGCCGCCCGGTCCCCGCACCGTGACCGGCTGGCGCGCCCGGCCACGCTCGACGACCGCCCGTGCCCGGTGGCCGGCGACCAGGTGCGGGGTGACGACCACGCCTTCGTCGTCCGGCCCGCGCGGGGCGAGCGTGCCCAGCTGGGCCAGCACCACCCCGCGATGCGTGCTCAGGTCACGCTCGAAATCGAGCCAGCCCGCGATACCGCCCATCAGCCGTCCTCCTCGAGACGATCACTCTGTCTCCGTCCCGAGAAGGTTCACAGGAGCGCATCGTCCGCCGGTCGAGCACGGCTGGAGGCCTACTCCCGGTGCACGGCCACCAGCACCGGGACGCGCGCTGCCCGCCGGCCGGGCAGCACCGACGCCAGCACTGTCACGGCGACCGCCCCCAGGACGATCACCGGTAGCGCGTACACCGGCAGGCGCGCCCCGATCAGATCGCTGCCGGTCACCGCCTGCGCCAGGCGCACCACGCTCAGCGCGGTGGCGACGCCGAGGCCGGTGCCGAGCACCACCACCGTGGCCGCCTCCCACCGGACCAGCGCCTGGACCTGGCGTTCGGCGGCGCCGACGGCGCCGAGCACGCCGAACTCGCGGGACCGTTCGGCGACCGACAGCGACAGCGTGGTCGCGACCCCGACCAGGGCCGTCACGATCGCGATGCCGAGGAAGACGTAGAGCAGGGTGGGATCGAACGGCAGCCCGCCGCCGGAACCGGTCAGATAGGCACGGACCGTGTCCACCCGCGCGGTGGGCACGTCGGACACCGCCGCCCGGATCCCGTCGGCCGCCGTGTCCGGCGCCTCCACCAGGACCGCGGCGACGTACGCCACCGGATCGACCGCCCGCGCCGTGGCCCGGGTGACGATCGCGTCCCCGGCGGTGACCTGCGCCTCCCGCGAGTACGTCGCGACCACCTCCAGCTCGCGGACGCCCTCCGCGGCCCGCACCGTCATCCGGGTGCCGACCGGCCAGTCGTACGCCTCGGCGACCTCCGCCGCGAGCGCGACCTGCCCGTCGCCGAGGCCGGACACCGCCGGCCCGGCGGCGCCGAGGTCGAGCAGGGCGGCCAGCCCGGCGCCGTCCGTGCCGGTGACGGTCAGCGGCGGCACCACGCTCTCCCGGCCGCGGACCCGCGGTGGCGGGATCGGGCCGGCCACGATGGTCCGCACCGGCACCAGCTCGGCGGACGCCCGGACCCCGGGCGCGGCGGCGGCCTCCTCCGCGACCGACGCCGGCAGGCCGCTTCCGCCGTCGGTGCTCACCACCAGGTCGGCCCGGACCGCGGCGGTCCCCCGGTCCGCCCGGCCCTCGGTGATGGAGGTGACCAGCGCCCAGGTCACCGTGGACAGCGCCACGGTCAGCATCAGCAGGGACGCGGCCGAGGCCACCCGCCGCGGGCTGCGCACGATGAAGGCGCGGGCCATCCGGCCCACGTCCGGCCGCACCGCGACGGCCAGCATGCCGACCACCCGGCCCAGCGGCGGCACCACGTACGGCCCGAGCACGGCCAGCGCGGAGAGCAGCAGCAGCCCGGCCAGGATCGCTGCCGCGCCGGCCGACGTCACGCCCTCCGGGGTGGGGTCCTCCCGCCGGGCGAAGAAGCTGAGCGCCACGAACAGCCCGGCGAGGACCAGCACCGGCAGCGCGCCGAGCAGCCGCCGCCGGGATCGGCCGGACGAGTCGGCCGACGCCTCGGCGAGCGACTCGACAGGTGACGTCAGCGAGGCCCGCCACGCCGGGCGGGCCGCCGCCAGCCAGGTGATCAGCAGGCCGGCGACCAGCGGCGGCAGCAGGTAGCCGAGACCCAGCTGCGGACCCGCGCCGCCGGTGTCCAGCCCGGTGCCGGCCAGCGGCCGGGCCAGCAGACGGGCCACCCCGAGACCGACGAGCAGGCCCAGCAGACCCGCGGCGAGGCCGACCAGGACCGCCTCGGCGCGCAGCAGCAGGCGGACCTGACGCGGCGTCATGCCCACGGTCAGCAGCAGCGCGAGGTCCCGGGCGCGCTGGCGCACCAGCGTGCCGAACGTGCCGGCCAGCACGAAGATCCCGACGAACGCCCCGACCAGGGCCAGCATGCCGAGGTTGGTGGTGATCTGGGTGGCCAGGTCGGCGATGGCGCGCCGCTGTGCGTCGCGCACCTCCGCGCCGGTGCCCACCCACACCGGTCCGTCCCCGGCTAGTTCGGTGCGGATCGCGGCGGCCAGAGCGGCCAGGTCCGTGCCGGGTTCGGCGGCCACCCACAGCGCCTGCCAGTCGTCGCCGAGGCCGGCCGCCGCGCGTACCCGGGCCGGGTCGGTGAGCACGGTGAGCCCGCCCGCCGACGCGTCACCGCCGCCGACCGTCACCACGCCGACGACAGTGACCCGGCTGGCCTCCTCCGAGAGCAGCATCGTGGTCACGTCGCCGGGTTCCAGCCCGCCGCTGCGTGCGGTCTGCTGGTCGATCACGACCTCGCCGGCGCCGGCCGGCGCCCGGCCTGCCACCAGCGTGTACGCCGAGAGCAGCGGCGAGTCGAGCCACGGCCGCAGGTAGCTGCCGCCACCGGCGGTCGGCGGCACCACCTGCCCGTCCGCGCCGACGATCTCGGCCGGCGCGGCCGCGTCACCGGCCGCCGCGGCGACGCCGGGCAACTCGGCCACCCGATCGACCGCCGCCGGCGGCACCAGGCCGCCGGCGCCGCTCTCCGGGCCACGCACCGGCGCGACACCGGGCCGGGCCACGAGCGAGACGGTGGCGTACTCGCTGCCGCTCGCCTCGTCGATCGCGGCGGTGAACTGGAGGATGAACTGCAGCGTGCCGGCCAGCAGGCCGGTCGCGAGCGCGCCGGCGGCGACGGTGCCCAGCAGCCGGCGCCAGCGCTGGGCCAGCGAGCGCCGGGCGATCAGCCAGAGAATGCGCATCCCGGTCCCCTCACTCCGGCCCGGAGATCCGGCGCAGCCGGGTCAGGATCTCGTCGACGGTGGGCTTGGCGAGCGTGTCGACGATCCGCCCGTCGGCGAGGAAGAGCACCTCGTCGGCGTACGCCGCGGCCTTGGGGTCGTGGGTGACCATCACGATGCTCGCGTTCTCGGTCTGTACCGCCTCGCGCAGGAACCGCAGGACCTCGGTGCCGGAGCGGGAGTCGAGGTTGCCCGTCGGCTCGTCCGCGAAGATCACGTCCGGCTGGGTGAGCATCGCCCGGGCGATCGCGACCCGCTGCTGCTGCCCGCCGGAGAGCTCCGCCGGCCGGTGGTCGAGCCGGTCGGCGAGGCCGAGGCGGGCCACCAGCTGCGTCATCCACGCGCGGTCGACCGGGCGCCGGGCGAGGTGAGCGATCATCGTGATGTTCTCCTCAGCCGTGAGGACCGGCAGCAGGTTGAACGCCTGGAACACGAAGCCGATCCGCTCCCGCCGCAACCTGGCGCGTGCGGTGCGGCCGAGCCGCGTGAGATCCTGGCCGCCGATCGTGACCTGCCCGGACGTGGGCTGGTCGAGCCCCGCCAGGCAGTGCAGGAACGTCGACTTGCCCGATCCGGACGGGCCCATCACGGCGGTGAACCGGCCGCGCGGGAACGACGCCGAGACGCCGTCCAGGGCCCGGACCGCCCCGTCACCACTGCCGTACACCCGGGTCAGGTCGGTCGCTGTGACGGCCGCCTCACCCATGGTTGTCTCGTCCGCTCGCATGCGGTCGCTTCCTCCCTCGGTTGGCACCTGCGTCGAGCCGTGCTCGAGAACCGCCGGATCAACCGAACCTACGGTGTCCGACATGGACGATCTCATCACCCGGACCGAACCGTACGGTTACACGCTGCCGCTGTCGCCCTCGGGCACAGCCGCGATGGTCACCCCGCCGCCGTGGCATTTCTCCGGCGAGGTGGTGATGGTGGAGTACCGCGCCGACCCGGAGGCGGTGGCCCGCCACCTGCCGCCCGGCCTCGATCCGGGCCCGGACGCCGGGGCGGCCGCGGCCGTCTGGGCCGAGTGGCAGTGGTGCTCCGAGCCGGGCGACGAACTCGGCGCCCCGGAGCGCTGCCGGTTCGCCGAATTCCTCATCCTGCTCGCCTGCGAGCACCGCGGAGCGCCGATGGTCCGGTGCCCGTACGCCTGGGTGGACAGCACCGTGCCGCTGATGCGCGGCTGGATCCAGGGCATGCCGAAGCAGTTCGGCCAGATCAGCCAGACCCTGCCGGTGCGTGCCGGCCGGGCCGGGCCACCGCCCGGCGGAGGCGGGACGTTCACCGGCACGGCGTCCGCGTTCGGCCAGCGGATCGCCCGCGGCACGGTTCACCCGGGTACGGACGACGCCGTCCCGCCGCCGCTGTTCGCCCTGCCGCTCGCGCACAGCCGGCTCTTCCCCTCCTGGGTGCCCGGCGAGGAGCCGGTCACCGGTCTGGTCGCGTCCCGGGTGACCGACGTGACCTTCACCGGCCTGCGGTCCGGGCCGGCCGAGCTGTGGCTGACCACCGATCCGGCGTTCGCCGACCTGGCGTCGCTGGCGCCGCGCGAGGTCGGCGAGGGCACCGTGTTCGCCTACGGCGAGACGCTGCTCGGCGGCCGCCCGCTGACCTGACCCCGGCCCGGTGGCGGGCCGCGGGACCGGCCCGGCGACGAGCCGCGGGACCAGCCCCGGCCGCCGCCGGGCCGCCATCGGCCCGGCCGGGACGCCGTGCCGCACTAGAAGAACACCACCGAGCGCTCGTCCACCCGGCGCCGGAACACCCACCACATCCAGGCCTGGGCGAGCACGATCACCGGTATCGCGGCGAGGGTGATCCCGCCGAGCGCCGCGAGCGACGCCGTGTCAGCGGTCGAGTCGTACACCGTCGTCCACCCGGCCGCCGCCACCATCAGCAGCGGCCCGGCGACCGAGGCGGCGGTGGCGGTCAGGGCCAGAGCGGGCCGGCCTCGCCCGAGCAGCACCCGCGCGACGAGTGGCGCGGCGGCCGCCGCGATCCCGGCCAGCAGGGCCGCCGCCGGCACACCGGCCCGCTGCGGCAGCACGCCGGCGAAGGCCGTCGCCACGGCCGCGACAGCGAGCAGGGCGGCGCCGGCCAGCAGCAACCGGCGCGCGGTCGCGGCCACCGCCGCGGCCGGCACCTGAGGGAGCCGGGCGGTCAGGAACACGGCGCCGTGCCCGGCGAAGACCGCGACCATCGTCACGGCCCAGAGCAGCGCGAACCATCCGTACGCCGGATCCGCCGCGCCGCTGAGACGCACCATCAGGCCGGCGATCACGACGCCCCACCCGGCCGCGAAGAGGACACTGACGACGGCCAGGGTGGTGTCCCAGAAACCGCGCCACCTGGCGCCGGGCAGCCGGCTGCGGGACCAGACCGCGATGTCGCGCAGCAGCCAGATCACCAGCAGCGGCCAGAGCAGGGTCCGCAGCTCGCCGAGCACCTCGCCCTCCAGGACCGGGAACGCGCCGAACAGGATCCCGGCGGTGGCGACCAGCCACACCTCGTTGCCGAGCAGGAACGGGCCGAAGGAGGTGATCATCGCCCGGCGTTCCCACTCGGTGCGGCCGAGCGGCCGGACCAGCATGCCGCTGCCGATGTCGAACCCGTCGAGTATCAGGTAGCCGCCGAAGAGCAGGCCCAGCAGCAGCACGAAGAACAATTCCACGGCACACTCACCGCCCCAGGAGTACGGAGTCGTCATCGGACGTGGACGATCCGAGGGTCGCGCCCAGCGGCATGCCGAGCGCGTCGTCCTCGATGCCCCGGCGCGCGAACCGCCGGAGCAGCACGACGTTGAGCAGCACCAGCCCGCCCAGCACCAGGGCGAAGCCGGTGAACGACGCCGCGGCGGCGCCGGTGGAGAGCGGGCTGGCGGCATCCGGTGTGGACAGCAGGCCGTAGACCGCCCACGGCTGCCGGCCGACCTCGCGGACCAGCCAGCCGCAGATCACCAGCACGAACGGCACCGGGATGAGCGCGACGAGCAGGTAGAGCGGGACGCGCAGCCGCACCACCCAGTTGCGGATCAGCAGCACCAGCAGCGCGATCGAGACCAGCGCCAGGGCGAAGGACGTCTGCATCATGATCTGGTACGGCGTCGACACCCAGTCCGGCGGGATCCAGTCACCCGGCCCGAATCGCGCGGTCAGCTCCTGCTGGGCCTCGGCCGCGCGCACCGGGTCGCCGTACATCGCGGCGAGTTTGCCGGGCTGGGTCCTCTCGATGACCACCTCCTGCAGGAAGCCGAAGTGGATGGCCGGGTAGACGCCGAACGGCAGCGCGAACACGGCCAGCCGCAACGACTTGCGGAACTCGGCCACATCGGGCGTGCGGCGCAGGAACTGCCAGGCGCTCACCCCGGCGACGAACAGGGCGCCGGTCACCACCGCCGCGGACACCACGTGCTGCAGCGCGTCGAGCAGGTTGGGGTTGCGCATCACCGCGCCGAAGTCGGTGAGGAAGGTGATCCCGTCGCGCTGCTCGTAACCGACCGGGTGCTGCAGGAACGCGTTGGCCGCGAGGATCCAGTACGCCGAGACGTACGCGGTGATGGCCACCACCCAGATCAGGCCGAGGTGCAGCAGGCGCGGTATCCGGCCCCAGCCGAAGATCCACATGCCGAGGAAGGTCGCCTCGATGAAGAAGGCCACGATCGTCTCGATCGCGATCAGGCCCCCGAACACGTTGCCGGTGGTGTGCGCCAGGCCCGACCAGTTCAGCCCGAACTGGAACTCCATCACCAGCCCGCCGATGATCCCCGCGCCGTAGTTGACGACGTAGAGCCGGCCCCAGAACTTGGTCAGCCGCTCGTACACCGGATCCTTGCGGATCGTCCACAGCGTCTGGAACACCACGACGAACAGGACCAGCCCCAGCGACAGCGTCACGAACAGGTAATGCACCGATCCGGTGACGGCGAACTGCAGTCTGCTGATCTCGACGGCATCCATGCCGAGGAGTCTGCCGAAGCTCGTTGGAAAGGTCGTCGGGCCGCGGACGACTCATCGGCTACATCCTGCGGCTCGCCGGGGACGCCTCGGCTGGCCCCGGGATGTACGCCGCTGTCATCCCCTCGTCCGGTGACGACCCGGTCCTACCCGCCTAATCTGGCTACGTGCTCACCAACCGGTTGCGAGGCCTCTGGGGTTCCACCGCGCGCCGCGGCTCGGCCGGTGAGACCGGTCCCGCTCTCATCGTGCTGGCCGTCAGTGTCGCGGCCACCGCCATCATCGGCTGGGGCGACGGGTCACCGCACCCGCCGCTGGCCTTCGGTTACCTGCTGCTGACCGCCGACGCGGCGTTCATCGCGCTGCACCGCCGGCGGCCGTTCGTGATGCTGGCCGGCACGCTCGCCGTGTCGCTCGCCTATCACGGCCTGAATTTTCCGGGCGGCGCGTTCACCATCGCCCCCGCCGTGGCGATCTACTTCGCCGTCCTGTCCGCGCACCGGGTCGCGGCCGGCGTGACAGCGCTCGGTTTCCTGGCCGGGGCCTTCCTGCTCGGCCAGGCGAACGACCGCGAGCCGAACACGCAGGGCACGGTGTGGCTGATCGCCTGGCTCTCGCTGATCATGGCGGTCGGCGAGGCGGTCCGCAGCCACCAGGAGCGGCTGCGCGAGGCGCAGGAGCGGGCCGAGCTGGCCGAGGCCACCCGTGAGGAGGAGGCCCGCCGGCGGGCGGTCGAGGAACGCATCCACATCGCCCGTGAGCTGCACGACGTCCTCGCGCACCGGATCTCGACGGTGACCATCCAGGCCGGCGTCGCGGCGCACCTGATCGACCGCGACGTCGACCAGGCCCGGGAGGCGCTGGTGGCCATCCGCAACACCAGCCGCGAGGTGCTTGTCGAGATGCGGTCCATGCTCGGCATGCTGCGCCGGGTCGACGAGGAGGAGTTGCCGACCGGCCCGGCGCCGGGGATGGCCGACCTGGACGGCCTGGTCCGCGACATGGCGGCCAACGGCGTCGACGTCTCGCTCGACGTGGTGGACGTGCCCGCCGAGCTGCCGGCCAGCCTCGACCTGGCGATCTACCGCATCGTGCAGGAGTCGCTGACCAATGTGGTCCGGCACTCCGGCGCGACCTGGGCCCGGGTCGGCATCGTGCACGCTCACGGCGAGCTGGCGGTCGAGGTGCGGGACAACGGCCGGGGCGTGCCACGTTCCCTGCTCCGGCCGGGCAACGGCCTGCTCGGCATGCGGGAGCGGGTGGCCGCGGTGGACGGTGACTTCGAGGCGCGCGGCGCCGACGACGGCGGCGGCTTCCTGGTCACCGCCCGGCTGCCGATCCGTGGCGGCGCCCGATGATCCGGGTGATGCTTGCCGACGACCAGACATTGGTACGGGCGGGACTGCGCTCGCTGCTGCTGTCCGAACCGGACATCGAGCTCGCCGGTGAGGCCGCCGACGGCGAGCAGACCGTGCGCATCGCCGCCGAGACCCGGCCCGACGTGCTGCTGATGGACATCCGGATGCCCCGGATGGACGGCATCGAGGCCACCCGGCGGATCGCCGCGCGGCGAGAGCTGTCCGGCATCCGGATCGTCATCCTCACCACGTTCGAGCACGACGAGTACATCTTCCGCAGCCTGCGCGCCGGTGCCAGCGGCTTCCTGGTCAAGGACATCGAACCGGCCGCCCTGCTGCACGCGGTCCGGGTGGTCGCCGCCGGCGAGGCCCTGCTCGCACCGTCGGTCACCCGCCGGCTCATCGAGGAGTACGCGACGCGCAGTCACGAGCCCCCGGCGACGCCCGGCCTGGAGCAGCTCACCTCCCGCGAGCGCGAGGTGCTGGTGCTCATCGCCGGCGGCCTCACCAACCAGGAGCTCGCCGACCGGATGACGTGCAGCGTCGCGACCGCGAAGACGCACGTCAGCCGGGTGATGACGAAACTGGGCGCCCGCGACCGGGTGCAGCTCGTGGTGATGGCCTACGAGTGGGGCCTGGTGCGGCCCGGATGGCGGGGTTCCGGGCCGATCACCAGGTGACCGGCAGCTCCGGCAGACCCCGGACCAGATGGCCGGGGTGCACGGCCAGTTCCGTCATGTCGGTCGCCGGCCGCAGCGTGTCCGGCAGCCGGCGCAGCACACCGGCCACCGCCTCCTCCAGCTCGACCCGGGCCAGGCGGGCGCCGAGACAGTAGTGCACGCCGAGGCCGAAGGTGATGTGCGGATTGTCCGGGCGGCCGAAGTCCAGCACGTCCGGGTGGTCGAAGACGCGGGGGTCCCGGTTCGCCGCGCTGATCGCCGGCAGCACGCCGTCACCGGCCCGGATCGTCACGCCGCCCAGCTCGACGTCCTCGGTGGCGACCCGGATGAGGCCGCCTCCGGTGGTGAGCGCGTTGTAGCGCAACAACTCGTCCACGGCCCGCGGCAGGGTCTCCGGCTCGCGGCGCAACGCCGTCAGCTGCGCGGGGTGGCGCAGCAGCGTGAGGATCGACAGCGCGATCTCCCCCGCCGTGCTCAGGAAACCGCCGGTGAGGATGGTTGCGGCAAGCATCACGACCTCCTCGTCGTCGGTGCCGCCGCTCTCGTCGTACGCCGCGATGACCTGGCGGAGCAGGCCGTCGCCGGGCTGTTCCCGGGTCGCCCGGACCAGGCCGGCCAGGTAGGCCTTCATCTCCCGCCGGGCCGCGCCCACCTGCTGCGGCGGGTGCGTGGTGAGGCTCAGCAGCACGTCGACCCAGGCCAGGATGCGGCCGCGGTCGGGACCGGGCACGCCGAGCAGCTCACAGATCACCGCGACCGGCAGCGGGCGGGCGAACCCGGTGACCAGGTCGGCCGGCGGCCCGGCCGCCACCAGCGCGTCGAGCAGGACGTCCACGTCCCGGCGCACCGCCGGCCGGAGGTCCTCGATCCGGCGCGGCGTGAACGCGTGCGAGACCAGGCGGCGCAGCCGGGTGTGCTGAGGCGGATCCATGTTGAGCATCGATCCGGGGTCCGGCGGGATCGGCTGCAGGCGGGGCGCTCCGGGCGCGGCCGCGGCGGCCCGGCTGAAGCGCGGGTCGGTCAGCACGACACGGTTCTCGGCGTACCCGGTGATCAGCCAGGCCTCGTCCCCGGTGGGCAGCGTGACCCGGGTGACCGGCTCCTCGGCGATCAGGCGCGCGAACGCGGCCGGTGGCTCACCGGGGGACGGCGACGGCATCGGAAAGGCCGGCAGACCGGTGGCGCTGGTGGATCTCATCTGTTCGCCTCTCGCTCGAATGACAGTGGCCGAGCGTGCCGGACCGTGCTCGTGCGGGCGTCCAGCGCCTGTCGACGGGCGGGGACTCGACCGCCGTACGACGCGCGCTCCAACCCGGCCGCGCAGCCTGCTCGCAGCAAACCCCTTTGAGTGGAGGTCTCCGACGTGCCCGAATCCATCGACACGCAGCCGGTCAGCGCTGAGCCCCTGTGGCGGCTGGGCACGGCGTACTTCAGCCGCAAGGTCACCCTGATCGCCGCCGAGCTGGGCCTCTTCACGGTGCTCGCCGACGGTCCGCTGACCGCCGAGCAGCTCCGGGTCCGGCTGGAGCTGCACCCGCGTGGCGTGCCCGACTTCCTGGACGCGCTCGTCGCTCTCGGCATGCTGGAGCGCGACGGCGACAGCTACCGGAACACGCCGCTGTCCGATCACTTCCTGAACGCGAACCGGCCCTCGTACGTCGGCGCCTTCCTCACCGCGGCGGACGCCCGCTGGGATCGGCTGGCCGAGGCTCTGCGCACCGGCGAGCCGCAGAACCGGTGGGGCGCCGGCCCGCAGATGTTCACCGAGCAGTACCGGACGACCGCCGCATGGCGCAACTTCACGGCCGGCATGGACTACCTGAACGGCATGATCGGCCCGCCGACCGCCGAGGCGTTCGACTGGTCCGCGGTGGAGAGCGTGGTGGACGTCGGCGGCGCGCGGGGCAACCTGGTGGCGGCGCTGCTGCGGCAGCACCCGCATCTCAAGGCGAGCGTCTTCGACCTGCCCGGTGTGGAGCCGGTCTTCACCGAGCACATGAACCAGCTCGGCCTCGCCGACCGGGTCACCTTCCACGCGGGCGACTTCTTCACCGTGCCGATGCCCTCGGCGGACGTGCTGATCCTCAGTCACGTGCTGCACGACTGGGGCACCGACGAGCGGCGCGTCCTGGTGTCCCGCGCGTTCGACGCGCTGGCGCCCGGCGGCCGGGTCATGGTGATCGACCCGATGATCGACGACGACCGCCGGGGCACCGCGGGCGCGCTGCTGACCAGCCTCAACATGCTGATGGTGACGCCGCACGGCGCGGAGTACACGGCCGCCGAGGCGCAGGGCTGGCTGGCCGAGGCGGGCTTCACCGACATCACGGCCGCGCCGCTCGGCGTGCACAACACCCTGCTCACCGGCGTCCGCCCGGCCTGACCACACACCACCAGGAGGCACCATGCAGACTTCGCAGACAGCCGTGCTCGTCGTCGGCGGCGGGGTGACCGGGCTGACCACAGCGGCGTACCTGGCAGCCCGCGGCGTGCCGACCGTGCTGGCCGAACGCCGCCCGTCGCCGTCGCCGCACCCGCGGGCACGCGGCTTCAACCCGCGAGCGATGGAGGTCCTCCGGGCGGTCGGGCTGGAGGAGACGGTGGCCGAGGCCGGCCGGGGCTTCGACGGGCACACCCTGCGTGCCCGGGTGCGGAGCCTGACCGGTGCGGAACTGCTCCGGCACGACCTGCCGGGCGGCGCCGGCCTCGGCGAGCTCACCCCGTCCCGCTGGGCCCTGCTCAGCCAGGACCGGCTGGAACCGCTGATCCGGGCGCGGGCCGAGGAACTGGGCGCCGACGTCCGGTTCGGCACCGAGCTGACCGGGTTCACCCAGACCGGGGACGGGGTCACCGCTCAGCTCACCGAGCGGGCGACCGGCCGGGTGACCGAGGTACGGGCCGCGTACCTGGTCGCCGCCGACGGCCCGCACAGCACCGTGCGCGAGCAGCTGGGCATCCCGGTCCGTGGCCGCTGGGGTCTGCACCACCAGCTCAGCATCGTCTTCGACGCCGACCTGCGCGCGGCGCTGGGCGATCGCCGCTTCGCGATCTGCCAGGTGCAGAACGACGTGGTGGAGGGCCTGCTGGTGCACGACGACACGCTGCGGCAGGGCACCCTCTACGTCCGCTTCGACCCGGAGGCGGACGGCGGGGTGGCGGCGTTCACCCCGGACCGGTGCGCCGCGCTGGTCCGGGCGGCGATCGGCGACCCGGACCTGCCGCTGACGATCCGTGACACCCAGCCCTGGGAGCTGTCCGCGGTGGTGGCGCAGCGCTTCCGGGACGGCCGGGTCTTCCTGGCCGGGGACGCCGTGCACGTGATGCCGCCGGTCAGCGGCTTCGGCGCGAGCACCGGCATCCAGGACGCGCAGAACCTGGCCTGGAAGCTGGCGGCGGTGGTGTCCGGCACGGCGGGCGAGGCCCTGCTGGACAGCTACGAACCGGAGCGGCTCGCGGTCGCGGGGCTCACCGTCGACCAGTGCCGCCGCCGGGTCACCAGCGGCACCGGGTTCGCGGCGCCGCCGCGCGGCGAGGGCATCCTCGACGACCTGGCGCTGACGTTCGGGCTGCGGTACCGATCCGGCGCGGTGCTGGACGACGGCGCGGATCCGGACGTGCCGGCCTACGGGGTGGCGGATCTGACCGGCCGGCCGGGCACCCGGCTGCCGCACGTCTGGCTGCTCCGGGCCGGGCGGCGGGTATCCACCCTGGACCTGCCGGTGGACGGCCCGGTGCTGCTCACCGGCCCGGACGGGGAGGGCTGGCGCACCGCCGCGGACAAGGCCGAGCTGCCCCTGGTCGTGCTGGACGCGGGCACCGACCCGGACGGCGGCTGGGAAGGCCGGTACCGGGCGGCGCCGGCCGAGGCGATTCTGCTGCGCCCCGACGGGTACGTGGCGTGGCGGGCGCCCGAGCCGGACGCCGCGGCGCTGTCCGCCGCCGTGGACGCGGTGCTCGGCCGGGCGGGACAGCCGCGGTGAACGGCCGCTGGCGGCGGCTCGGCCGGTGGCTCGGGCGGGTGCTGCAGGCGTACGGGCGGTACGCCGCGGCCACCTACCCGGCGGGCACCTCGATGGCACCGCCACCGCATCGCGGGATGCCGGACGACCAGCGCGACGGACCCCGCCATGGCTGACCGGCGGACCGTCCTGCCGCTGACCGGGGTGGTGCTGGCCCAGCTGCTGGCGATGGTGGACCTGAACCTGACGGCGACCGCGCTCCCGGCGATCGCCGCGGATCTGGGCGGCTCAGACCGGTTCGTCTGGATCACCACCGCCGCCGTGCTGGCCTCCACTGTCACCACCCCGCTGTACGGCAAGCTCAGCGACACCCGTGGCCGGCGTGCGCTGCTGGTGATCGCGTTGGCGCTGCTCACCGCCGGCTCGGTGCTGTGCGGGCTGGCCCAGTCGATGGACCAGCTGATCGCGGCACGCGCGGTGCAGGGCGCCGGCGCCGGCGGGCTGATGGTCTCCGCGTACGCGATCTACGCCGAGCTGCTGGATCCACGCCGGCTGCTCCGGTTCCAGATCCTCTCGGCGACCCTGGTCAACCTCTGCGCCGCGCTCGGGCCGGTCGCCGGCGGCGTGCTGACCGACACCTGGGGCTGGCGCTGGGCGTTCCTGATCACCGTCCCGCCCTCGGTGCTGGCCCTGCTGCTGGTCGGCACGCTCCGGCTGCCGCGCCCCGGGCGGGCCGCCCCGGTCGACTACGCCGGGATGGCCCTGCTGGGCGGCGCGCTCACCGCCCTGGTGCTCGTCGCCGGCTCGGCGGGCACCCGATGGGCGTGGACGTCACCGCAGGTCCTGATCCTGGTGACGGCCTCCGCCGTGCTGCTCGCCCTCTGGTGGCGATCGGCGCACCGGGCCGCCGATCCGGTGCTGCCGCCGGCGCTGCTGCGCGACCGGGTGATGCGGTCGGTGGCGGTGCAGGGCTGGAACACCGGGGCCGGCCTGCTCGTCGTGATCACGTTCCTGCCGGTGGTGTTCGTCGCGCTGGGAGCCTCGGCCACCGACGCCGGGATGTACCTGCTGACGCTGACCTTCGGCACGCTTCTGGTGTCGCTCGCGGGCACGCCGTTGCTCGCCCGCTTCGCTCACACGCAGTGGTTCGGGGTGGCCGGAACAGCGCTGCTGACCGGGGGCACGGCGTGGCTGGCGTTCACGCACCCGGACTTCGGGCCGGGTGGCTGGGCCGGCTGGGCCCTCGCCACCCTGGCGATCGGCGTCGGCATCGGCCTGGGCTTCCAGGTCTACACGCTGACCCTGCTGCGGCACACACCCCGCCCGCAGCTCGGCGCCGCCCTGGCCGTGCAGTCGCTGAGCCGGCAGGTCGGCGGCTCGCTGGCACTGGCCGTGCTCTCCGGCGTCTTCTACACCCGGCTGGGTGACGGCACCGGGACGGCCGTGCTCGACGCCGCCCAGGTGGTCTTCGGGTTGACGGCCCTGTTGCTGGCGGCCGGCCTGCTGGCGGCGGTCCGGCTCCCGATCCCGTCGCTGGCGGTGCCCCGGCGGGCGCCGGCCGCCCCCGCGGAAGCCGGCTGAACCAGGAACACCACGGTGCCCGGCGTCGAGTACGCCGGGCACCGTGGTGTTCCGATGGCTGCCGGTCAGGAGACCAGCGAGCGGGCCGGGGCCGTCTCCAGCGGCCGCCCGGCGAGCACCAGCCGCTGCATCTGCCGCAGCTCGGCCGACGGGTCAAGGCCCAGGTGCTCCTGGAGGACCTGGCTGGCCTGGTGGTACGCGGTGAGCGCCTCGCCGCGGCGGCCCAGGCCGTAGAGCGCGGCCATCAGGCGGCAGTGCAGCCACTCGTCCAGCGGGCGCTCCGCGACCAGCCGGCGCAGCTCGGCCATCAGGCCCGCATAGCGGCCCAGCATCAGGTCGGCCTCGATCCGTTCGTAGAGCACGCGGATCCGCCGCTCCTCGAGCGCCGCGAGGTTCGCCTGCAGCAGCGGGCCGCGGCTGACGTCGGGCATCGCCGCCGGTCCGCGCCACAGGTTGAGGGCCTGGCTCAGCCGTTCCGCGGCGCGTTCCACCTCCCCCGCGGCGAGCATGGCGCGGCCCTGTGCCGCGATCCGGTCGAACGACTCCACGTCGGTCTGCCCCTGCTGGACCCGGAGCAGGTATCCGGGCGCCCGGGTGAGCAGCACCGGCTCCCGGCTCCCGCCCTTGCCGTGCAGGATCTTGCGGAGTTGGTACATGTACGTCTGGGTGGTCGTCACCGCACTCGCCGGCGGGTTCGCGTCCCAGAGCTCCTCGATGAACGACTCGATCGGGAGGACCCGGCCGGCGTTCAGCAGAAGTAACGCCAGAACCTGCCGGTTCTTGGGTGCCGTCGGCGTGCATGACGCGCCGTCGACCTCGACTTCAAGTGGTCCGAGAATACGGTAGTGAATCACCTGTCACACCCCCGCGAACAGTTGATTTGAATTGTTTGCCAATCAATTTTCCATCTATTGGATCCAATGTGATCGAGGCTAGCAAGGAGGAAATACCGCGTCGAGTCGTGGCAGGTGTACTGGCCGAAAGGGTAATCGCCATACCCCCTTCGGCTCATCCCGGCCGCCGGGTCCCTCTACATGGTCACGAAACCGTCATGTCACACCACAGTGGACATGCGCCGCGCCCGCAAACGAAGGCCTCCCGGCTCGATTGAGATTGGACGATACGGCAGTACGCTCGGTGGCGGCTGCGACGGCACGGGAGGAGTTCTTTTGACGAGCGAGTCATCACTGTATGGCGGCAGGATCACGAATCAGGTGACGGGACCGCTGCGGGTGCTGACGCTCGGCGGGCCGACGCTCTTCTGGGAGGGCGTGCGCCGCATCATAGACATCGAGCCGGATCTATCGGTCATCCAGGAGGCGCCCGATCCCCGTACCCCCGACGCGGTCACCCTGACCACCGCCCACCGCCCCCATGTCGTGCTGGTGGACCGCGAGCTGACCGGGCACACCACCCTCGACGTGGTCGGCGCGCTCCGCGCGAAAGCGCCGGACAGCGGCGTGGTCGTGCTCAGCGGCCAGGACGACGCCCAAGTCGTGCCGGACCTGCTCACGCTGGGCATCCGGGCCTATCTGCCGAAGAGCGTCTCCAGCGTCGAGCTGCTCGCCACCATCCGCAACGCCGGCCACGACGACGGGCAGGTCCGCCTCGTCCTGCCGGCCCGGCGCGGCCAGTTGCTGCCCGGCGGGCTGCGCGATCTCCGGCGGGACCACACCGCGCTGCCCGGCGGACCGCACAGCGTGCGACTGTCCCGCCGGGAGCACGACGTGCTGTCGCTCGCCGCCGAGGCGCTCAGCAATTCCCAGATCGCCCGCCGCCTCTTCATCAGCGAGGGCACCGTCAAGCGGCACATGCGGCACGTGTTCGGCAAGCTGAACGCGGTGTCGCGGATCGACGCGGTGAACAAGGCGATCAGCGCCGCGCTGATCCCGCCGCCGCGGATCAGCGCCGATTTCCCGGAGCCGCCCGAGGAGAACGCCTACCCGGAGCGCTGAGCCTCAGTACCGCCGGAACCGCGCCCGCCGGGCGGCCACGAGCTCGTGGGGCGCTGTTCCGTCGAGCGCGTTCAGGGTGGCCGCGACGGCGTCCCCCACGGCCGCGGTCACCTGCGCCCGGTCGGCCGGCTCGGGCACCACGGCCTCCACCACCGACGAGGCCAGCAGGTGCCGGGCGCCGAGCCGCAGCGCGCGAGCGGCCCGCGGCGCGGCGGCCGCGTCCTTCCAGAGGATGGCGGCACAACCCTCCGGGCTGATCACCGAGTAGAACGCGCCGGCCCGGCAGAGCACCCGGTCGGCGACCGCGAGCGCCAGCGCGCCGCCGCTGCCGCCCTCCCCGACGACCACCGAGACGACCGGCACCGGGAGCGAGCACAGTTGCTTGATGATGTCCGCGATCGCGAAGGCCTGGCCGCGTTCCTCGGCCGCGACACCGGGGTACGCGCCGGGGGTGTCCACCAGCGTGACGACCGGCAGCCCGAGTTTGGCGGCGAGCCGCAGCAGCCGTGCCGCCTTCCGGTAGCCCTCCGGCGAGGCCATGCCGAACCGGCGCTCGATCAGCTCCCGGGTGGTGTGGCCCTTCTGGTGCCCGAGCAGCAGCACCGGACGCCCGCGCAGCACCCCGAGGCCGCCGACGATCGCCGGGCAGTCACCCGCGAGCCGGTCGCCGTGCAGCTCGACGAAACCGTCGAGCAGCGCGGCGGCGTACTCCAGGGTGGTCGGCCGGTCCGGATCCCGCGCGTCCCGCACGGTGTCCCAGGCGTCCTTCTCCGGCAGCCGGGCCGGATCCCGGATCAGCACGTCGGGCGCCGGGCCCGGGGCCGCCGGCCGGGTCACGGCGAGCAGCCGGCCCAGGACGGCCCGCAGCTCACCGCGGGGCACGACCCGGTCCACCATGCCGTGCGCGAGCAGGAACCCGGCCGTCTGGAACCCGTCCGGCAACGTCTCCCGCACAGTCTGCTCGATCACCCGCGGCCCGGCGAAACCCATCCGCGCGGCCGGCTCGGCGATCACCACGTCGGTGCAGGCGGCGAACGACGCCGCGACACCGCCGAAGGTCGGCTCGGTGATGATCGAGACGGTGAGCAGGCCGGCGTCGTCGAGCGCCGCGATCGCCTGACTGACCTTCGCCATCTGCATCAGCGAGAGCACGCCCTCCTGCATGCGGGCGCCGCCGGACGCGGTCACGATGATCAGCGGCGTACGGTCCGCGAGAGCCGTCTCGGCGGCCCGGGTGATCCGGTCGCCGACCACCATGCCGAGGCTCCCGCCGAGGAACCCGAAGTCCATCACCGCCACCGTGACCGGGGTCCCCTCGATCGTCCCGCGCGCGCAGAGGACCGCCTCGCTGAGCCCGGTCGCCCGTCTCGCGGCCGCGAGCCGATCCCGGTACGGCCGGGAGTCGGCGAAGCCCAGCGGGTCGCGGACCGGGTCGTCCGCCGGCAGCGGCGCCACCGTGGCGTCGTCCAGCAGGTACGCGAGCCGGTCCGGCGCGGACAGCCGCCCGTGCGCGCCGCACTCCGGGCACACGCCGCCCGCCCGCGCCAGGCGACTCGCGTACGTGATCAGCCCGCAGGCCGGGCAGCGCGTGAATTCCGTGGTGACCTTGCCGGTCGTGCGCGCCGACGTCATGCCGCCGTCTCCTTCCTGTCGTGAACCGGACGACGCCCGGCCGGCCGGTGTCTCAGGCCGCGGCGCGCAGCCGGGAATTGATGAGGCCGATCGCCGTACGCGGCGTCGGCATATCGGGCACCAATTCGTCGGGAATCGACGTGCCGAATTCGCGTTCGATCCGGCTCACCATTTCCAGCATCGCGAGCGAGTCATATCCGAGGTCGGCGAAAGTGGCGTCGAGGATGTCCCCGTCGAGGGTCGCCGGATCGTCCTCACCCCCGGCCGCACGCAGAATTCTCCGAAGGTCGTCCAGCGTCAGTTCAGGCATTTTCACTCCTCGTTTTGTCGAATGCGATTTCATCGGGACAGGACAACTGCGGCGTTGAAGCCGCCGTAACCACGGCCGACGACGAGCACGTGCTCCAGGGCCACCTGCCGCGGGCTGTCCCGGACCAGGTCGAGCCGCAGCTCGTCGACCGGGCATCGCACGCCGGACGTCGGCGGGACGACGCCCTCGCGGAGCGCCATCAGGGCGGTCACCAGGTCGAGTGAGGCGCCACCGGCGTACAGGCGTCCGGTCATCGTCTTGGGGGCGGTGACCGGCACGCCGTACGGCCCGAAGATCTCGGCGATCGCCTCGGCCTCCTGCCGGTCCAGCTCGGGCACCGCCGCCGCGTCGGCGAAGACAGCGCCCACCTGATCCGGCGCCAGCCCGGCATCGGCCAGCGCGCCTCTGATCGCCCGGCCGAGGGCGGGTGGCCGGGTCGACCCGGGTGGCGGGTCGAAGGTCGCGGCGTACCCGGCGACGGCGCCGTACCGATGTGCCGCGCCGCGCTCGGCCGCGGCCTGCGCCTCCTCGACGATCAGCATGCCGCCGCCCTCGCCCGGCACGTGCCCGGCGGCGTACGCGTCGAACGGGGCGTACGCCCGGGACGGATCCGTGGCGGTGCTGAGCCGGCCCGAGCTGAGCTGGGCCACCACCCCGTACGGGCAGAGCGACGCGTCAGTGCCACCGGTGACGACCGCGCGCAGGCCACTGCGGATGAGCCGGCGCGCCTGGCCGATCGCGTCGAGCCCGCCGGCCTGCTCGGTGACGAGCACCCCACAGGGGCCGCGCAGGCCGTGCCGGATCGAGATCTGCCCGGTCGTCGCCGCATAGAACCAGGCGATCGATTGGTACGCGCCGACGTGTGACGGGCCGTCCCGCCACAGCGCCTCGATCTCGCGCTGACCGAACTCGGTGCCCCCGGAGGAGCTCGCGGTCGTCACGCCCATCTCGTACTCCGGCACGGTGGCCGGGTCGAGCGCGGCATCGTCCAGCGCCTGCGCCGCCGCGGCCAGCCCGAGGTGGGTCCACCTGTCGGTCTGCGGCACCACCCGGCCGGGCACGTGCGACCGCGGCTCGAATCCGGGCACGGTGCCGGCGACCCGCACCGGGTACCCCGACGCGTCGAACTGGCTGATGGTGGTCAGCGCCGAGCGCCCGGCGAGCACGGCCGACCAGTGCGCCGCCACGGTCCGGCCGGTGGGCGCCATCACGCCGAGCCCGGTGATCACGGCGGTCCTCACGAGGGCCCCCCGGTCAGCACCATCGCGCTCTGGAAGCCGCCGAAGCCGCTGCCCACGCTCAGCACGGTCCGCAGCCGGGCCTCGCGGGCCACCCGCGGCGTGTAGTCCAGGTCGCACTCCGGGTCGGCGTGATGCAGGTTCGCGGTCGGCGGCACGACCTGGTGCCGCAGCGCGAGCGCACACGCCGCGATCTCGATGGAGCCGATCGCACCGAGCGAATGCCCGACCATCGACTTGATCGAGCTGATCGGCACCTCGTACGCGTGCCGGCCCAGACTGCGTTTGAACGCCGCCGTCTCGTGCCGGTCGTTCTGCCGGGTACCGGAACCGTGCGCGTTGATGTGGTCGACGTCGCCGGGCGCCCGGCCGGCCTGCCGCAGCGCCGCGTCGATGGCCGCGGACATCTCCCGCCCGTCCGGCTTGAGCCCGGTCATGTGGAACGCGTTGCTGCGATTGGCGAACCCGGCCACCTCGGCGTACACCTCGGCGCCGCGCCGGCGGGCGTGCTCGTACTCCTCCAGCACGAACATCGCCGCACCCTCACCCAGCACGAACCCGTCCCGGTGCAGGTCGAAGGGGCGGGAGGCGGTGCCCGGCTCGTCGTTGTTCGCCGACGTGGCCTTGATCGCGTCGAAGCAGGCGACGGTGATCGGTGAGATCGGGGCGTCGGTGGCCCCGGCCAGAGCGACGTCGGCGCCGCCCTCCCGGATCACCTCCACGGCGTGGGCGACCGCGTCCAGGCCGGAGGTGCAGCCGGTGGAGATCAGCGCGACCGGCCCTTCGGCGCCGACGGTCCAGGCCACCTCGGTGGCGATCGTGCTGGGGACCATGTAGCCGTAGAGATGCGGCACGCCGTACGTGTGGTCGACGAGCCAGCGGCGGCCGCCGTCGCTGAGCACGACGTACTCCTGCTCCAGCGCCATCGTGCACCCGACCGCGCTGCCCACGCTCACCGTCACCCGCTCCGGCGGCAGCCCGTCCGGCGAGAGACCGCTGTCGGCCACCGACTCGCGCGCCGCGACGACAGCCATCTGCGCGGCCCGGTCCATCCGCCGCGCCTCCGGAAAGCTGAGCCCCTCCAGCAGCGGATCGAAGTCACACTCCGCCGCGATCCGGGACCGGAATCCGCCGGCGTCGAAGAGCGAGATCGGCCGGGTCGCGGTCCGCCCGCTGGAGAGCAGATCCCAGAACGCCTTGCGCCCGATGCCTCCCGGCGCGACCACGCCGACCCCGGTGATCACCACACGGCGGCCGCTCATCCGCGGTCCCCCACCACGAACTGACGCTCACCGGGGTTGGCGAGGTCCTCGGTGTCCACATGGCCCAGTTCCGGTCGCGGCGCCAGCGGTCCGAGATGAAAAACCGCCCGCACGGTACGCGTGCCGCGGTTCTCCGCCCGATGCCGGGCATTGATCGGTACGAGAACCGCCTGGTCGGGGCCCACCTCGACCGCGTTCCCCTCGATCGTGATGGTCAGCCGGCCCTCGACGACATAGAGATACTCTTCCGAGTAGGGATGGTAGTGCTCGGTCACGTACTCCCCCGGCGCCAGCGTCAGGCTGCCCATGAACCCCGAGGTGGAGGCCACCGTGCGAGGGCTCAGCAAGACCCGGATGTCGCCGCCTCGGCGTCGGTTGGGCGGCACCTCGGCGCGAGAGATTACCGACGGGCGCGTATCAGCCACCGCGTGCTCCTCAAACTCGACATGACCGCTGGGCGGGTGTGACCCCGATCCCCAGCGGAATCGCTGCCGCGAGCCTGTCAGCGCCGGGCAGAGGACCCGTCCAGGAGCGCTGGACTCACGCCACGCGGACGGCGCCGTGGCGCGGCTATGCTCGGGCAGTGGTGACCTCTCCGGTCCGGATCGGGTCGTACCGCATCGAACGGTTGCTCGGGATCGGTTCGTTCGCGACCGTCTGGCTGGGATACGACGAATCGCTCGACGCCCATGTCGCCATCAAAGTGCTGGCCGAGAACTGGAGCCACGATCTGCGGATCCGGGAGCGGTTCCTCGACGAGGCCCGGCTGCTCTGGCGGCTGGACGACGATCGCATCGTGTCGGTGCACGCGCTCGGGGAACTGCCCGACGGCCGGCCGTACTCGGTGATGGCCTGGGCGGACGGTGGCAGCCTGCGCGATCGGCTGGCCCGCGGACCGATTCCGGTCCGGCAGGCCGGTGCCCTGCTCCGGGAGATCTGCGACGGCGTCGCGGTGCTGCATGAGCACGGCATCGTCCATCGTGATCTGGCGCCCGGCAACGTGCTGTTCCGGTCCCGGCCGGCCCGAGCGGGGCCGGGTCCGCGTGCCGAGCAGGTGGTCATCGCCGACCTGGGCCTGGCCAAGGCGCTCGCCACGGCCTCCGGCCTGACCGCCCGGGCCGGGACGCCGGGCTACATGGCGCCGGAACAGGACGATCCGATGGCCGTCGTGGATCGGCGCACCGACGTCTACGGTCTGGGTCAGCTGGGCGTCCGGCTCCTCGGCGCACCGGTGCGCCGCCGTCCGGACGACCCGGTGCGGCTGCGCGACGGCGTGCCGGGCAAGGTCGCCGGTGTGCTCCGGACCGCGACCGCCCGGCGACCGGCCGATCGGTACCGGGACGCCGCGGCGCTGCGGGCGGCTCTGGACCGGGCCACGGCCGGGCCACGGACGAGGCCGCTGGCCCGCGCCGCGACCCGGGTGACGATGGGGTTCGCGGCGGCCGTCATGGTCTGCGCGCTGACGTCCGACGCGGTGGGCGGCCGGTTCGCACGGGAGCCGGGGGTGGCGGTGGACGCGACCGGCCGGATCGCCGTGCGGATCCCGGACGGCTGGCACGCCATGACGGGACGATGGGCCTGGCCCGGGCAGGCGGGTGGACCGCGATACCCGGCGCTGCTGGTGTCGCCCGACCCGGCCCGCTGGCGCACCGACGAGGCGGTCCGGGGCGCGTTCATCTCGCTCGCCCGCGACGGCACGGCCGGCCGGACGCCGGCCGCGGTCGTCGCCGAGCTCCCGCACGCCGGCTGCACACCGTCTCCGGTGCGCCGCAGCCGGCAGGCCGGCATCGATTGGGTCATCGCCGGGTTCAGCTGCTCCGACCGGCGCGGCCGGCTGGTGGAGGCCGCGGGCACGGGATCCGGCGGGACCGGTCTGGTGTACGTCCAGATCGCACCGCCGGCGGACAACGCGTCGGTCTTCGTCGACACGTTGCTCGCCGGAGTTCGGGTGCGCCCTAGCTGACGACCACCACCGTGATGGTGTGGGTCTGCGAGTCCTGCGGGATGCTGACGGTGACCGTACCCGGCCTGACGAAGCGCAGGTCGACAACGGCTGCCTCATAGCTCTGTGACACCAGGGACCGCGGCGTGGCGGTCACCAGACCGGGCCCGATTCCCTGCAGCCGCAGGACGCCACCGGTGTGGAAGCACATCGACGTGATCAGGTCCAGCACGGTGTTGCGCAGATCCAGGTCGTACCGGACGGCGCCGTAGCAGCTGCCGGTCGGCTTGGTCGAGGCCGGTGCGGAGGTGTGGGACTTGGTCGTCGTCGGTGTGACGGTCTTGGTCTTCGTCGGTGTGACGGTCTTGGTCTGCACCGGTTTCGACCCGGTCGGCGGTCTGGCGACGGCGGGCTCGGGATTCCCGGCCTGCACCGGCGCGCTGGGTGCGGTGCCCGGGACCCCGCTCGCCGCGGCGGCCGTCTCGGCGCCGGCAGCCTGCGGGGGTCGTGGTGACACCGACGGGCCGCCGCAGGCGGCGAGCGGAGCAGCCGCGATCACGGAGATCGCACCGGCGGCCGCGATATGACGGAACTTGAGATGACGCATGTCGGCTCTCTTTCATCGACTTCGTGGTCTGTCACTCGGTGAGTCACGCCGGTACCGCCTTTTGTTCGCAGATTCGTCAAGGTCATGTTTTATTGGTGGTCGAGACTGAGCCGGAGCCGGCGCCGGGCCTCGTGGATCCGCGACTTCACGGTTCCTTCCGGGATGTTGAGAAGCCCGGCGATGTCGCCGTAACTCAGGCCGAGCACGTCACGCAGGGCGGCCGCCTCCGCGTACTCCGGGGGCAGCCCGTCGAGCGCCTCCAGCAGGTCGATCCGGGTGGCGGCCACGACGCTGGTGCGCCGGGGGTCAGCCCGGTCGGGCAGCGGCACGCCGGCCGCCTCACCGTCGTGCCGGCGACGGATCACCTGGTAGGTCGAGCGGGACCGATTGGCCGCGAGGCTGTACAACCAGGTCCGGAAGGTGGACCGGCCGTGGAATCTCCCGATGCCACGGGCCACCGCCCACAGGGTGTCCTGACACGCCTCCTCGGCGTCCTCCCGGTTCGGGAGGAACCGCCCGCACAACCGGAGCGTCTCCGGCCCCACCGCGATCAGAAGCGTGTTCAGCGCGGCCGGGTCGCCCGCTGAGGCCTCCCGTGCCAGCGTTTCGATGTCTGTTCGGTCACGTTCGACAATTGCGGGATTCGCCATTCCCTGAGCATGCGCTCATTTACCACCGCCCGAGGACTATCGGTGTGCCACCGTTTCAGCGCACCCGGGCGGTGAACCGCGCCTCGGCCGCGTCGATGGCGGCGATCTGCGCGACGATCTCGCCGGGCGAGGACTCCCCGACCACCTTCTGCAGCAGCGGCGTGTGGTCCAGGATCGCGTCGCGCACCGGACGCAGCGGCGCCGGCGCGTGGTGGAACAGCTTGCCCAGCACCGGCGACTCAGATCTGGCCGAGATCCACTTCGATGCGGAAGGGCACCGCCAGTTTCACGACGGCGGTGAAGACCTCGCTGTCCCGGTAGCGGCCGGTCGCCGGATCAAGAACGTACGTGTAAACCAGGGGCGCACCGGTGGCAGCCTGCTCGACACGCCAATAGAACTGGATGCCGGCCCGCGCGTACTGATCGGCCTTGACGATCCGATCAGTCGTCTCCGACCCGGGCGACACCACCTCGACCACGAGAAGCACATGCTCGGGTCGGGTCGGAGTGATGTCGATGGTCTCCGCTCGGTAGACCGTCACGTCCGGACGACGGTTGTTGAGCGGCACGTCCCGCAGCCGGACGTCGAAGTCGGTGTCGGCGTTCCAGTCCGGCCCGGCAGCAGCGTCCAACGCGTTCGCCAGGAGCCGGGCCAGGCGGTTGTGCCGTTTCGACGCGCTCGGACTCACGACGACCATCCCGTCCACGACCTCGATGCCCGCGCACTGCTCTTCGGTCCAGTTCGCGTACTGCTCGGCCGTGACCTGCTCATGCATCCAGGCCGGCGCGACCATCTCAGCGGTCATACGCACCCCCTGAAACGTGATGGGCCATCCGGCCCACGATAGCGTGGCACCGGCCACAGCCAGCGAGTTCACGCACAGTGACTGAGCGATACCCCTCAGCGACCAGGTCCGACCGAGGGCTGCGGCCCAGCAGGTCAGCGGTTTCGCCGTGGGTGCAGGTCATCGGCCGCTTGTCCATCCCCGTGACAGGTCGCAGCCTGGCACGACCCGACCGGATCGCATGATCATTTGTCGGGCGTTGCATGACGGTCAGATTCAACCGCCTGGCCGGCCGGTCGCGTTTCGCCCGCGGACATCACGCAGAGTCACATCAGGGGTGATCATCAAGTGTCCCGCCGCGAATCGCCACGTCAACCCGCGGCCGCGCACGTCGTTGGAAGAGACCCCCATGCCGCATCGCCCCGTGAGACCGTTCTGGTCCACTCCCCGGCTGTACCGACCGGTCGCCCTCCTGGCCTTCCTCGCCCTCGGCGCCGGAAGCCTGAGCGTGACGGCTGCGTCGGCAGCCACCGACACGACCGCCCCGGGTGTCCCGGGCAGCCTGAAGACCGCCTACTACGGTCAGGTCGGCGTGTCGGTCAGCTGGGGCAAGGTGTCGGCCTCCGACACCGCGGGGTATCGCGTCTACCGGTCGACCGGCAAGACCATCGTGCCGGCCACCGACCTGCTGGGCAGCACGACCACCGCGCTGACCTTCACCGACACCACGGCGGTCGCCGGCAAGACGTACTACTACGCGGTCGCGGCCGTCGACACCACCGGCAACCTGTCCAAGCCGTCCAGTGCTGTCACGGTGAAGACGGTCGACACCGATGAGCCGGACAAGCCGGGCGGCCTCAAGCTGACCGCGTCCGCCGCCGGTGTCGCGGTGAGCTGGACCGCTGTCGGCGCCGTTCCGGACCTGGCCGGCTACGTGGTGGCCCGCTCCTCATCGTCGGGCGGCACCTTCAGCCAGCTCACCAACAGCCCGTACACCGCGACGTCGTTCCTGGACTCGGCCGCCCCGGCCGGCCGTACGTCGTACTACCGGGTCACCGCCGTCGACCGGACCGGCAACGCCTCGTCCGCGGCGACCGCTTCGGCGACCCGGCCGGCGAGCACCACCACGCCGCCGCCGACCCCCGCCGGCTTCACGGCGAAGGCAACGGCCGCCGGCGGCGCCACGCTGACCTGGACCGCCAACTCCGGGTCCACCACCTCCGGGTACGTCGTCAAGCGGTCCACCGTGGCAGCCGGCCCGTTCGCGGCGCTGACCGCGACCCCGGTGACCGGCACCAGCTACACCGACACCACCGCCCCGGCCGGCGCGAAGGCGTACTACCAGCTCACCGCGATCAACGCGGCCGGCGCCTCGGAACCCGCCTCCGCCTCGGTGGCGATTCCGAAGGACACCACGCCTCCGGCGAAACCGAGCGGCCTCAAGACGACCGCCACCACCACCGGGATCACGCTGTCCTGGTCGGCGAACAAGGAAGCCGATCTGCGGGGCTACCTGGTCTACCGGGCGGCCTCGTCGAGCGGCGCCTACACCCAGCTGACCCCGGCCGCGCTGACCGCCACCGGTTACACCGACACCACCGCACCGGCCGGCGCGAAGGCGTACTACCGGGTCACCGCGGTCGACCTGACCGGTAACGCCTCCTCCGCCGCGACCGGATCGGCCACCCGGCCGGCCGACCCCCTGGCGCTCCCGCCCACGCCGGCCGGCTTCACGGCGGTCGCCGGCAAGACCGGCGGCGTGGTCCTGACCTGGACGGCGAACGCGACGGCGACCACCACCGGCTACTCCGTCCTGCGCGCCGCCGCAGCGGCCGGCCCGTTCACCGCGCTGACCACCACGCCGGTCACCGGCACCACGCTGACCGACGCCGCCGCGCCGGCCGGAGCGACGTCGTACTACCGGCTCACCGCGGTCAACAGCGCCGGTGTCTCGCCGGCCGCCACCGCCTCGGTCACGCTCGCCGCCGACACCAAGGCGCCGGCCGCGCCGTCGTCCGCGAAGGCGACCGTCGCCGCCGCGGGCATGACCGTGACCTGGGCGGCGAACAAGGAGACCGACCTCGCCGGGTACACCGTGCAGAAGCGCAACGGCGACAAGGTCTACGTCGACTACCTGCCGGCCGCCGGCGCCACGCTCACCGCCACGACGTTCACCGACCCGACGATCACCGAGGGGACCCGCGCGTACTTCCGGATCCGCGCGGTCGACACCACCGGCAACATCTCCTCCTACAGCGCCGTCACCGCGGCCAGCCCGATGGTGAAGCCGGCCGCGCCGACCGGGCTGAAGGCTGTCGCCGACGCCACCCACGGCATCGCGCTGACCTGGGCGGCGAACAAGGAGACCGACCTCGCCGGCTACAGCATCAGCCGCTCGTCGAGCAGCGGCGGCAGCTACGTCCTGCTCGGCACGCTCACCGCGGCCAAGGCCGGCACGGCGCCCGCCTTCACCGACACCAGCGCGCCCAAGGGTGTCCCGCAGTACTACAAGGTGACGGCGCTGGACCTGGTCGGGAACGTGTCAGCGGTGTCCGGCAGCGCGTCGGCCACCTCGGCCACCGACCCGATCGCGTTGCCGATCGACTACGCGCACCTCTACGTCGCCGCGGACGGCGCCAACGGCGCGTTCCGGACGATCACCGAGGCGCTGGCGTCCCTCCCGGCCTCGAACCTGCAGCCCACGATGATCACCATCGCGGCCGGCACCTACCACGAGAAGTTCGAGATCACGTCGCCGAACGTGGTCCTGGTCGGCGCCACCGGCGACCCGGCCGACGTCGTCATCGCCGACGACAAGGCGTCGGGCACGGCGGACCCGGCCGGTGGCACCTACGGCACCGCCGACAGCCGGACCGTCTTCGTCTCCGCGAAGAACGTGACGCTGCGCAACCTGACGGTGGCAAACACCTTCGACGAGAGGGCCCACCCGGAGATCACCAGCCAGCAGGCCGTCGCGTTGCGGGTCGAGGGCGACCGGTTCACCGCCGACCACGTCCGGCTGCTCGGCAACCAGGACACGCTGCTCGCCGACACCCCCAAGCCGACCACCCGCTCCCGGCAGTACTACGTCAACAGCTACATCGAGGGCGACGTCGACTACGTCTTCGGCGCGGCCGGCGCGGTGTTCGACCGGGTGACGCTGAGGTCGCTGGATCGCGGCAAGTCCGACAACGGCGCCATCACCGCGCCCAGCACCGACACGGGCAGCAAGTACGGGTTCCTGTTCGTCGACAGCAAGGTCGTCAGCGACGCGGCGGCCGGCACCGTGCACCTGGGCCGTCCCTGGCACCCGAGCGCCGACCCGGACGCGATCGGATCGGCGGTGTTCGTCAACACCTGGCTGCCGGCCGCGATCGACGCCGCGGCGCCCTGGGAGGACATGGCCACCGCCGACTCCAGCGGCACGAAGGTCAACTTCAAGTGGCAGGACGCCCGCTTCGACGAGTACCGGAGCATCGGCCCGGGCGCCACGCTGAACGCCAACCGGCCGCAGCTGACCGACAAGGAGGCGGCGAACGCCACGCCCGCCAAGTACCTCGCCGGAAGTGACGGCTGGAGCCCGATGCTGCCGGCGACGACCGCCGCGCCGGCGTCGCCGACCGGGCTGGCGGCCGCCACCGACATCCGGGTCGTGCACCTGACCTGGAACGACGACACCTCCGCCGACGTCATCGGCTGGAACGTCTACCGGGCCGACGCCGGCACCGGCGCGCTCACCAAGGTCGCCGGCGTGGTGGCTCCCACCTTCAGCGACACGACCGTGACCAACGGCGCGAGCTACGCGTACGCCGTCACCGCGGTCTCCCGTAGCGGCGCCGAGTCGCCGGCCACGATCGGGACCACCGTCACCGTCGCGGCCGCCCCGCTGGTCGCGGACATCACCGTCGACCCGGCCGCGACCGCCGACGGGGAGACCACCTTCACGACGCTCACCGCCGCGCTCGCCGCCGCGCCGGCCGGCACCGCGACCGACCCGACGGTCATCGCGGTGGCCAAGGGCACGTACGACGAGTACCTCACGCTCGCCAAGCCGTACGTCATCGTCGTCGGCGCCACCGGCACGGCCACCGACGTCGTGATCAACGGCAACCGGGCCGCCGGCACCCCGATCCCGGGGGCCGCGCCCAACGAGGACGGCACCCCTGCCACCTACGGCACGTCCGGCAGCGCCACCGTGGTGGTGACCGGCAACGCGGTGCAGATGCGGGACCTGACGATCCAGAACTCGTACCGGGAGGGCACGTACCCCAGCGGCCAGGCGGTGGCCCTGCGTACGACCGGTGACAAGCTCGTCTTCGACAACGTCCGGCTGCTCGGCAACCAGGACACCCTGTACGCCAACTCGCCGGCGACCACCACGCAGTCCCGCGTCTACTTCCACGACGCGTACATCGAAGGCGACGTGGACTTCATCTTCGGCCGGGCCACCGCGGTGTTCGACCACAGCACCCTGAAGGCCCTCGATCACGCGACCTCCCCGAACGGGGCGGTGACCGCGGCGAGCACCGACATCAGCCAGAAGTACGGCTTCCTGATCACCGACAGCCGGATCATCGGCAGCGCCCCGGACGGCTCGCAGAACCTGGGCCGGCCCTGGCAGCCGGGCAAGACCCAGGCCGACGGGACCAGCGCCAAGGACGACAACGCCCTCGGCCAGGTGGTCGTCCGCGACAGCTGGTTGAGCTCGGTGGTCAGCGGCACCGCGACCTGGACCGACATGACCAACAGCGGCGTGGTCACCGACTGGCACACCGCCCGGTTCGCCGAGTACGCCAACACCGGACCCGGCAGCGGCGCCGGCGCCGACCGGCCGCAACTGACCGCGGAACAGGCCTCGGAGTACACCGCGGCGGCCTACCTGGCCGGCGCCGACGGCTGGAACCCGGTGGCCGACGCCGGCGCCGACGTCGCACCGGCCGCTGTCACCGGCCTGGTCGCCGGTGGCGCCGACAAGGCCGTCAACCTGACCTGGGACGACAGCGTCGAGAGCGACGTCACCGCGTACCGGGTCTACCGCGCCGACCAGCTGGTGGCGACCGTCGCCAAGGCGGCGTACACCGACAAGTCCGTGACGAACGGGACGGAGTACACGTACACCGTCGTCGCGGTGGACGCCGCGGGCAACGCCGCCCCGGCGTCGGCCACGGCGACCGCGACCCCCGGCGCGGCGCCGCTGGTCGCCGACCTGACCGTCGCCGCCGACGGCAGCGGCGACTACACCACCCTGCAGGCCGCGGTGTCCGCCGCGCCGGCCGGCACCGCCGGCAAGCCCACCGTGATCCTCATCAAGCCGGGCACCTACCGGCAGGTGGTGACGATCGCCAAGCCGTACCTGGTGATCGCCGGCGCCTCCGGTGACGCCCGTGACGTCGTGCTGACCTACGACAACGCGAACGGGACACCGGCCGGGGCTGCCACCTGCCCGACCGTCACGGCCGCCACCTGCGGAACCTCCGGCAGCTTCAGCGTCGCCGTCACGGCCGGCAACGTCACGGTCCGGGACCTGACGATCTCGAACACCTTCGACGCGGCGAAGCACCCGGAGATCGGCGCCAACAACACCCAGGCCGTGGCGCTCAAGGCGACCGGTGACCGGCAGGTCTACCGCAACGTGCGCCTGCTCGGCGCGCAGGACACCCTGCTCGCCGACTCGGCCGGCAACATCTCGGCCACCGGCGCCGGCTACGCCCGGCAGTACTACTACGACAGCTTCATCGAGGGCAACGTCGACTTCATCTTCGGCCGGGCGACAGCTGTCTTCGACCGGGTCACCATCCACGCCACCACCCGCAACGGCGGGACGATCTTCGCGCCCAGCACGGCGTCGAAGAACCCGAACGGCTACCTGGTCACGAACAGCCGGATCGTCAGTGCCAACGACCCGGGCACGTTCACGCTGGGCCGCCCGTGGCAGGGCTGGGGTGACGGCAGCCAGCCGGACAACTCCCGGGGCCAGCTCACGATCCGTGACACCACCATCAACGACGGCATCGACGCCGCCAAGCCGTGGGCCGACTTCGCGCCCCTGTCCTGGACCGACGGCCGCCTGACCGAGTACCACAACACCGGCGCCGGTGCGACTGTCAACGCCAACCGGCCGCAGCTGTCCGACGCCGACGCCGCCACCCGTACGGCCGCGACCTACCTCGCCGGCACGGACGGCTGGAACCCGGTCGCCGACGCCGCCGCCGACGTGGCACCCGCCGCGCCCCGCGGCGTGACCGCTCGGGGCGGCGCCGGACAGGTCACGCTGAGCTGGGCCGAGAACGCCGAGGCCGACATCGCGGGCTACCGCGTCTACCGGGTCACCGGCGCCGGCGCCGTGCCCCTCGACGCCGCCCACCAGGTCGGCAGCGCCCTGCTCACCAGGGCCGGCCTGATCGACACCGGACTGTCCAACGGCACTGCGTACGGCTACGCGGTGGTCGCCGTCGACGCCGCCGGGAACACCTCGGCTGCTTCGGCGACGGTCACCGCCACGCCCGCCCTGCGCGTGGACGCGACGGTCACCGCGGACGGAACCGGCAGCTACCCCACCCTGCAGGCCGCCCTCGACGCCGCCACCGGATCGGCGAACTGGGTGGTCTCGGTCGGGCCCGGCACCTATGCCGGCCCGGTGACCATGACGAAGGCCAACGTCACGCTGGTCGGCTCGACCGGGAACCCGGACGACGTCGTGATCACCAACGGCACCTCCAGCGCGGCGCTGTCGATCACCGGCTCGGCGGTCACGGTCCGCGACCTGACGGTCCGCAACACCACCGCCTCGGGCGCCGCCCCCGCGGTGTCGATGACCGGTGACAAGGTGCTGCTGGAGCACGTCACGCTCAAGGGCACCAACCGTACGGTCTTCGCCGATACGTCCACCTACACGGCGAGCGCTCGGCAGATGATCGACAACTCGGTCATCGAGGGGACCAGCGACATCGTCCTCGGCCGCGCCACCCTCGTGATCAACAAGACCACGATCGCGGTCAAGGCCGGCGGCGGCACGGTGCTGACGCCCAGCACGGCCGCGACGGCCAAGGGCATCCTGCTGATCAACAGCACGGTGACCACGCCGGCCGGCGTGACGAACATCCAGCTCGGCCGTCCGTACCGGGCCTGGGGTGACCAGTACACGCCGAACTCGGTGGGTCAGGCCCTGGTCCGGGAGACGTCCCTCGGCGCCGGCATCAACGCCGCACAGCCGTGGGGCACCGGCCCGGCCGGCGAGCCGTGGACGCTCGGCCGGCTGGCCGAGTACGCCAACACCGGCGACGGCGCGACAGTCAACGGCAACCGCCCGCAGCTCAGCCCGGCCGCCTCGGTGACGGCAACCGTCACCGACTGGCTCGGCGCGGCCACCTGGTACCCGGCCGTCCCGGCCCCGGCGACACCCGCCCCCACCCCGTCCGCCTCCACCCCGTCCGCTCCCACCCCGTCCGCCTCCACCCCGTCCGCCTCCACCCCGTCCGCCTCCACCCCGTCCGCTCCCACCCCGTCCGCTCCCACCCCGTCCGCCTCCGCCTCCGCCTCGGGCGACGGAACCCCGGCGGCCGGCGACACCGCGCCGAAGTACCTCGTCGGGGCCGACGGCTGGAACCCGACCGACGACTGACCAGCTGCCACAGTCGAGGAAAGGCCGTGTCCCGCGTCGCTGCGGGGCACGGCCTTTCCTCGACTGCCTCCTTGCCAACAAATCGACGCTTCTCTATCGTACGGAGGAAAGCGCTTTCCCCCTGTTAGAGCGCTACCCCATCCCCACCCGAAGGTGAGAGATCGATGAGAAGACCCATCGCAGTTCGATGGATGGCCGCGGCAGCCACCGCGGCCGCGAGCGCCGCGATCATGGTGGCGCTGCCGTCCCCGCAGGCTCTGGCCGCGGACAATC
Organism: Actinoplanes sp. NPDC023936; assembly: GCF_040639325.1. Classification (NCBI taxonomy): domain Bacteria; kingdom Bacillati; phylum Actinomycetota; class Actinomycetes; order Micromonosporales; family Micromonosporaceae; genus Actinoplanes; species Actinoplanes sp. NPDC023936. The sequence goes on from NZ_JBEZZR010000039.1 coordinate 62,729, forward strand.
TGAGCCTCGGCGCCGGCGCCGACGGCTCCAGCAAGGCCAGCGGCACCAGCTACGGAAACGTCCGGGACGGCAACACCGGCACCTACTGGTCGCCGGCCGGCGCGACCGGGTACGTCTCGGTCAAGTGGGGCAGCGCCACGACGGTGTCCTCGGCCGTCGTCAAGCAGGCCTCCGGCGGCGGTTCGATCAGCGCCTGGCGGGTGCTCAACGCCGACCAGGGCAGCGTCCTGGCCAGCGGCAGCGGCAGCCCGAGCACCGTCTCCTTCGCCGCGACGTCGCTGAAGAAGCTCACCTTCGAGATCACCAGCGCGTCCGGCGCGCCACGGATCGCCGAGCTCGAGACGTACGCCGGCGGCTCGACTCCGACCGGCAGCCCCACCGCGAGCCCGACCGGCAGCCCCACGCCGACCCCGACCAGCGGCACCGGTGCCCCGACCGGCGCGTGGCCGTCGTCGGCCGGATCGGTGTCGATCAACGACACTGTCTCCGTCTCGGGCACGTTCGACGGTGGCATGAAGACCTACTGCTGCATCGGGGACGGCTCGCAGAGCGAGTCGCAGGACCCCATGTTCAGCATCGCCAACGGCGGCACCCTGCAGAACGTCATCATCGGCTCCCCCGCCGGTGACGGCGTGCACTGCGAGGGCACCTGCACCATCCGCAACGTGTGGTGGAACGACATCGGCGAGGACGCCGCCACCTTCAAGGGCACCGGCGGTGGCACCAGCTACGTCATCGGCGGCGGCGCGCGCTCCGGCAGCGACAAGACGTTCCAGCACAACGGCAACGGGACCGTCAGCATCTCCGGCTTCTACCTCAGCGGCTCCGGCAAGCTGTACCGCGGCTGCGGCAACTGCACCAACTCGTACCAGCGCCACGTGAAGATCGACAACGTGCTGCTGAACGACATCGACATGGTCGCCGGCATCAACAGCAACTGGGGTGACACCGCGACCATCACCCGCGTCACTCTGACCAACAGCTCCAGCGCCACGGTCTGCGGCAAGTACCAGGGCGTCGCCAAGGGCAGCGAGCCCAAGTACCTCGGCGCAGGCTGGAACGACGCCAACTGCAAGGTCTCCCCGAGCGACATCACCTACAGGTAGAATCGCTCTCCGCGGGTCCGGGAGTGACTTCTCCGAAGTGCCGGTCATGGGGTTGAGATCGGCCGCGCTGGATTGCAGAGTCGCCCCCACATGTCCTCCCGGACTCGCCACCCTGCGACCAGGGCTTCCGCTGAGCCGGAGCGCCTTGACCCGAGGTCTCCGGATCAGGCGGCGGGCGCGGCCTTGCGCCCGGCCAGCAGCGCCACCACAGTGATGACGGCCAGCACGGTCAGGCCGGCCGCGGTGAGGAAAGCGGCACGGACGCCGGGCAGGAACGCCTCCGGGATCGCCCCGGCCGCGTACACCGAGACGATGACCGCGAGTCCCACCGCGCCGCCGAGCTGCTGCGACGTCTGCATGAGACCGGACGCTGCTCCGGCGTCAGCCGGGGCGACCCCGCCGAGGATGAGCGAGGCGGCGGGCATGAACGTCAGCCCGGCAGCGATGCCGTTGAGCAGCAGCGGCCCCAGCACAGCGGTCGAGTAGCCGCCGATGTCGCCGACAGCGCTGAGCCAGGCGTAGCTGGCGGTGAGGCCGAGGCAGCCGATGATCAGCAACGGCGTCTGCCCGAACCGCCCCACCAGCCGCGGCGTGACCCTCGACATCGCGAAGATCCCGGCGGTCATCGGCACGAATGCCAGGCCGGCGGCGAGCGGCGTGAAGTCCAGCTCACGCTGGAGGTACTGCACGACCAGGAAGAAGATCGACATCTGCCCGCCGAAGACCAGTGTGGAGACGATCAGGCCGGTGGCCCGCCGCCGGTCACGCAGCAGCGCGGGCCGCAGCAGCGGGTGCTCCACCCGGCGCTCGGTCATGATGAGGGCCGCCAGCAGGACCGCGCCCGCGACCAGGCCGCCGAGCACGCTCGGCGAGGTCCAGCCGCGCTCCGGCGCCTGGAGCAGAGCCCAGACGGTGACGGTCGCGGCACCGGTGGCGGTGATCGCCCCGAGGACGTCGAAGCGTCCGGACGATCCCGGGGCCGCGGTGGCCAGCCGGGGCGTCAAGGCCAGCCGGGGCGTCAAGACCAGCACGGCTACGCCGATCGGGACGTTGACGAACATCGTCCACCGCCAGGAGCCGTACTCGGTGAGCACTCCGCCGAGCACCAGCCCGAGGGTTCCGCCGCCGACGCCGACAGCGGAGAAGAGCGCGAGGGCCCGGCGACGCGCCGCTTCGTCCGGGGCGCTGACGGTGAGCAGCGCCAGAACCGCGGGTGCAGCCAGCGCCGCACCGGCGCCCTGCACGGCACGGGCGGCGATCAGCCAGCCGGGCGCGGGGGCGAGTCCACCGGCCAGCGACGCGAGGGTGAAGAGCGCGACGCCGATGATGAAGGCACGCCGGCGGCCGAGGACGTCCCCGAGGCGGCCGCCCAGCAACAGCAGGCCGCCGAAGGCGAGCGCGTACCCGTTGACCACCCAGGACAGGGTGGCCGGCGCGAAGCCCAGGCCGGCGCCGATGCGCGGCAGCGCCACATTGATGATGGTCGTGTCGAGAACGAACATGAGCTGTGCGAGCAGCATGAGGGCCATACCGCCGGTCACGTGCCGGGCCGGCGCGGCGGCGGCGTTCGCCTGCGGTGTCCCGGTGTCATTGAGCGAGGTGCTCACTGGTTGCACTCCCTGTGCTGTGCCGCCCGCCCGCGCCGTTCGGTTCGCGGGTCCGGGCATGCGGAATCGATCGCGGGCAGGACTGCCCTAGACTGGAAGTGGAGGCGCCACCACTTAACCGAAGCATAAGTGGGGACGCCCCCACTTTCCAGTGAGGGGACCTGAAACACCGGTGACCAGGGACACGGAACGCCCGTTACGGGCCGACGCACGGCGCAACCGCGAGCGGATCCTGTCGGCGGCGGTACGCATCTTCACCGAGGAGGGACTCGGCGCCCACCTGGAGCGCATCGCCAAGGAGGCGGGGGTCGGCAGCGCCACCCTCTACCGCAACTTCCCGACCCGGGAGGTGCTGATCGCGGCCGCCTACCAGAACGAACTGACCCGGCTCTGTGCCGCCGCCCCCGAGTTGCTGGCGGCCCTCACCCCGAAGGAGGCGCTGCGGGCGTGGATGAGCCGATTGATCGAGTACACCACTGCCAAGTTCGGCATGGCCGACGCCCTGCGCGCCGTGGTGGCCTCCGGCGTCAACCCGTATGCGGACAGCCCTCACCAGATCATGGCCGCCATCGAGTCGCTGCTTGCCGCCGGAGCAGCCCGGCCGGATGTCACCGCCACCGAGGTCTTCACCCTGCTGACCGGCATCGCGCTCGCCCTCGACCGATCCGGAGAACCCGGCCAGGCCGAACGCCTGCTCGACCTGGCCCTGATCGGGCTGACCGCCGAGCAGACGCCCTGACCTGCGCCGGCGGCCGGATCAGCGCGCCAGCCGGTCACGCCGACCGCGTGGCCTCAGACGTCGGCGCCCACGACCGACGGTTTGAACACGCCCCAGCCGCCGTCGACGTCCAGGAACGCGCCGCTGATGTTGCGCCCGGTGTCGCCCGCGAGGAAGAGCACCGCCTCGGCGACGTCGGTCGCCTCCTGCATGCGGCGCAGCGGAACAGAGCGCAGGTAGTCGTCCCGCACGTTCTCGTCCCAGCCCGGCGGTGGCCACGCCTCGGAGGTACGGATCAGAGCCGGCCGTACCACGTTGCAGCGCACGTTGTGCGGCCCCCACTCGGCGGTAAGGGTCCGGGTGGCGGCCTCCATCCCGCCCTTGGCGGTGGCGTAGAGGACCCATCCGGTGTTGCCGGACGGCCCGATGCCGGAGGAGATGTTCACGATGCTGCCGCCCCCGTTGTCGGCCATGTGCCGCGCGGCGTGCCCGGCGAGCAGCAGCGGAGCCCGCAGGTTCACGGCCATGAAGGCGTCGAACGCCTCCGGGGTGACCTCGTCGCTCGCGCCGAAGGTGCCGAAGCCCGCGTTGTTGACGAGGATGTCGAGCCGCCCCAGCCGCTCGGTCGCCTCCCGCAGGGCAGTCAGCGGCGCGCCGGGCCGGGCGAGGTCCGCCTGGACCACGACCGGGTCATGCGGAAGCTCGGCGGCCAGGCGGGTGAGATGGTCCGCCCCGCTGCCGAGCAGCGCGACCCGGGCGCCGGCCCGGGCCAGCCGGCGGCTGATCGCCGCTCCGATCCCCCGGCCGCCACCGGTCACGAGAGCGGTCTTGCCGGCCAGCTCGCCGGATCCGTACGCCACCGGGGCGCTCATGCCGCGAACCGTTCCCGCAGCGCGGCGAGGCCGGCGCCGTAGAGGCCGGTGACGAAGCCGGCGCTGTCCGGTTCGTCCGCGGCGTCGACGTCCAGGTCGGCCCACCACTCGACGAATGTGTGCCCGCTGTCGGTGACCGGGCTGACGCGCATCACCGCGGCGATCCGGCGGGCCGGGAACGGGTGCTCGGCGACCTCGTAGCCCAGCGTGCGGCTGACGTCGTCGAGCGTCACCAGCCGCTCCTCGGTTCCGATCCGGGCCGCGGCGAACCGCACCGAGCGCACCACGCCGACCGCGGCCGGGTCGCCGCCGGAGGTGATCTCGCTCCGGGCGATCTGCGGGTGCCATCCGGCGAGTCCACCGAAGTCCCGAACAACCGCCCAGACCTCCGCGGCCTCGGCCGGGACGACCGCACTGACGTAAGCCCTAGTCATGTCGCTCCTCGTGTCACGCTGCACGATCCGGGTCTCGGTCGTGCGGTATCAAGCCTTCGGGAGCGACCCGCCACTTCCCAGTCCAGAACACCGCCGATCTGCCCTTCTCCGGCTCCGATTCGCCGCCGTTTCCCGTCCACCCGCCGCAGCACCGGCGGGGTGACCGGCGACACCGGCCTACGATGGCTGTCGTGCACGTGCCCGCCGACCCACCGAAACGCCGTCTGGCGGACCGGCTCAGAGAAACCCGGAGCACGACCTTCACCGGCCGCGACGCACACCTTCGCGTCTTCGGGGAGGCTCTGAACGGGGCGCCGGACGCTCCCGTGCTCCTCTTTCTGCAGGGGCCGGCCGGCATCGGCAAGTCAGCGCTCCTGCGCCGGTTCGCCGACATCGCGGCCACCTACGGCCGACCGGCGATCGAGGTCGACGGCAAGGCGGTCACCGGAGGACCCGCGGCGTTCGAGTCGGAGGCCGCCGAGGTCTTCACGGCCGGCCTACCCGTCCTGCTGATCGACGCCTTCGAGCACTGCCAGGGTCTGGAGCGCTGGCTCAGGGAACGTTTCCTGCCCAGGCTGCCCGACGGGACGGTCATCGTGCTGGCCGGCCGCCGGCCGCTGGACCTCGCCTGGCGTACCGACCCCGGCTGGTCCCCGCTGGTGCGGGTGCTGCCGGTCGGCGCGTTCACCCCGGCGGAGTCGGCCGAGCTCCTCTCGGTCCGCGGTGTCGCGCCCGAGCACCGGCAGCAGCTGATCGCCTACGCGAACGGTCACCCGCTCGCGCTGTCGCTCGCCGCCGAGGTGACCGTCCGCGAGGGGGCCTGGCAGCCGTCGCAGGACGTCACCTCCACCCTGCTGCGCCAACTGGTCGAGGAGGTCCCGTCACCGGCCCACCGCCAAGCCCTGCACATCTGCGCGCACGCGCGCGGGACAACGGAGGCGTTGCTGCGTGCGGCCCTGCCGGACGAGGAGATCGAACCGCTGTTCCAGTGGCTGCGCGACCAGCCCTACATCGAGGAGGGCCGCGACGGCCTCCGGCCGCATGACATGATCCGCGACGCGCTCGACACCGATCTGCGGTGGCGCGATCCCACCCGGTACCAGGCGATGCACCGCAGGATGTTGGCGCACCTGGTGCAGGAGGTGCAGGCGGCGGCGCCGGCATCGCTGCTGCACCGGGTCGACGCCGTCAACTACCTGCACCGCAACGGCCGGATCAAGAGCCGCTACTACCGCTTCACCGGGCGTGGCGGCGTCACCGAGACCCGGCTGCGACACGGCGACCGGTCCGCGCTGCTCGACATGACCCGCCGGGCCGAGGGCCCGGAGTCGGCCGATCTGGTCGCCCACTGGCTGCGGCATCAACCGGACGCCTTCCAGGTACACCGCCGGTGCGACACCGACGAGCCCGTCGGGTTCCTCGCCTGGCTCCGGTTCGGTGCGGCGGACGGGCAACTCGCCGCCACGGACCCGGTCACGGCAGCCGCCTGGGCACACACCGAGGCCACGGCGCCGCTGCGCGACGGCGAGCGGATCGGCGTCGCCCGGTTCATCATCGACCCGGTCACCTACCAGCGGCCCTCGGAGATCCTCGATCTGGCGCTGCAACGGCTCGTCGGCACCTACCTCACCGCGGCACGACCGGCCTGGAGCTACACGCTCTGGTCGGACCCGTCGTTCTGGGACGAGCTGATGGTGTACTCCCAGCACGAACTGGTGACGAAGGTTCCGCAGGGCGGGCTCTACGGACACGACTGGCGGGCCCGGCCGCTCTCCTCCTGGTTGGAGGCGGTCGGCGCCGAGGACCTGTTCGGCAGCCGGCCCGGCCCCGGCGGCGCGCCGGCGAGCGGCTACACCATCCTCTCCCGGTCCGGGTTCGACGCCGCGGTCCGGGACAGCCTGCGCCTGCGACGCGACCCGGACCGCGCAGCGGTGAACCCGCTGCTCGGCACCCGGATGGTCGCCGAGCACCCGGCGCCGGACCCGGCCACCGCCCTGGACCGGCTGCTCACCGAGGCGGTCGAGGAGATCGGCCAGGAGTCACCGCACCAGCGGTTGCACGAGACACTGCGGGTGACCTATTTCGAGGACGTGCCGTCGCAGGAGGCTGCCGCGGCACGGCTGCATCTGCCCATGACGACCTACCGGCGTTACCTGAACCGGGCGGTGGACCGGGTGGCCGACCGCCTCTGGCTGCGGGAGACGTCCCCGCACGGCGATCACTGACGAGCGGGCGGCACGGGTGCGGCGGCCGGCCTCCCGCGGACGGGAGAACCCGCGTCCGCCCGGAAGCGGCCGGGCGAGATGCCGTACTCACGGCGGAAAGCGGCCGCGAAGGCGTACTCCGTCGCATAGCCGACCTGGCGGGCGATGGCCGCGAGCGGCGCGCGGGTCTCGCGGAGCAGGCGCGCGGCGCTGGTCAGACGCCAGCCGATCAGGTACGCCATCGGCGGTGTCCCGACCAGCGTGTGGAACCGCCGGGTGAACGCCGTCCGGGACAGGCCCGCGACCTCGCCGAGCTGCCGCACGGTCCACGGCTTCTGCGGGCTGCCGTGGATCTCCCGCAGGGCGGCGGTGATCCCGGGGTCGCCGACTGCCGGCCAGCCGCCCGTACCGGATTGCTCCTGCCATTGGCGCAGCACGTGGACCAGCATGAGATCGACCAGCGCGGACCGGGTGGTGGCGGAACCCGAGCGGTCCTCGGCGACGTCGGTGCTCAACAGCGTGGACAGCGCGCGCAGCTCCGGGTGCTTCGCGTAATCGGGCGAGACGGCGATGACGGGCGGCAGGTCCTTGAGGAACCGGTGCACCTGACCGTGATCGAGCCGGTACGCCCCACAGATGATCGCCAGGTCGGCCGGTTCCGGGCCCGGGTCACCGGTCGGCTTCTCCGGCACCGGGAGACCGCTCAGGCCCGGCACGGCGACGTGGCTCAGGCCGTGCTCGGCGCCGTGCGGAGCGAGCACGACGTCACCCTGGCGCAGCGCCACCGGCTGCCCGCCGGGGGTGATGAGCCAGCCGGTCCCGTGCAGGACGACATGGAAGCCGACACCGGTGAAGGCGGGAAATCGCAGACCCCACGCGCCGGATCGATGGATCCGGCGGGCGTGGACCCGGCCGCTGCGAATGCTGCCCACCGCCTCGCCGATCACGTCCACCGCCCGATCGTAGCCACGCGGCACACACGCGTATCACCACGGAACAGCCGCGTATGGCTGGTCACAGTGCCGCGATGATTCAGTTCACTGCTGTGAACACCGAACTGAAGATCCTGGCAACCAACGCGGCGGAGACCGAGCGGCAGGGCCACCCGGTACGGGACAGCCTGATCGCCGCGCGACGAACCGGAGCGTTCGCGCTGCGAACCCCGGCGGCGTTCGGCGGCGCCGGGGCCGGCGCGACGCGCGTGGCCCGCGAGCTGGCCGAGCTGGGACGGGCCTGTCCCGCGACGGCGTGGATCGCCGGCACCTGCGCGACCGCCAAGACCCTCGCCGCCGCCACTTTCCCCGAGGACGTCCAGCGAGACTTCTTCGCCGACCCCGACGTCCTGGCGTGCGGGGTCGGCTTTCCCGGTGGCCGGGTCGAACGCGACAGCGACGGCATCCGGGTGACCGGCCGCTGGCCCAACGCCTCCGGGTGCGAGGACGCCACCTGGGCCACGCTGGCGGCGCGGGACGGCGACGCCGTCGTCCTGGCGCTGATCCCGGTGGCCGACCTGACGATCGAGCGGACCTGGCGGATGGCCGGCATGCGCGGCACCGGCAGCCACACCCTGGTGGCCGACGGCGTCCTGGTGCCGGCCGGGCGGCTGGCGCCGGTGCCGAGGCCGGCCCGCGCCGCCGACCGGTTGCTCATCCAGCTGACCGTGCTGGGCCCGGTGGCCGGCGCGGCCCGGGGAGCGCTGGACGTCATCGGTGAGATGTTCGCCTCGGACCGCAAGCCGTTCATGACCGCGTACGCGCGGATGGGTGACGCCCCGGGCGCCCGGCACTGGCTGGCGGAGGCGACCCGGCTGGTCGACCGTGCCGAGCGCACCATGCTCGCGATCGCCGCGACCGTCGACGGCGACGAGCTGACCGGGGCCGTCGTCCCGCGGTTGCAGATGGACCTGGCCGACGCTGCCAAAGACTGCCGCGACGCGGTCGACCTGATGCTCGACCTGCACGGCGCGAGCGGCTTCGCCGAGACGAACGCCCTTGCGCGGTACTGGCGGGACGTGGCGGTCGGCAGCCGCCATCCGCACCTCAACCCGTACCTCGCGGTGGAGAACTACGGACAGGCACTGACCCCGGCCGCCTGAGCCGGGTGGCCGTTCATGACCGGTCGAGTGAGCACCCGGCACGTCGAGACTGCCGGGTGCTCGGCTTGGCCGGCCGCCTGGTCCGCGCGCGCGCCTACGGCATCCGGGCCCGCGGCGAGACGCCTTTCCTGCACGTCGTCGCGGACAACACCCCGGCCATCCGGCTGTACGAGTCGATCGGCTTCGAGGTACGCGTACCCATCCGGTTCGCCGCCGTCCGCTCGCCGATGGCAACGCCCGGGTAACCGTCACTCCCGCGCGGCCAGCAACGCGACCGGCCGGGTCCGGGTTCCCGACCACGACGCCAGCGCGGTGGCGATCCCGGTGGTCAGGAACCCGCCGACGGCCACCGTGATGATCAGGAGCCACGGCAGGTCGAGAGTGGCCTCGCCGGAGACCGTGCCGGTGGTGAAGAGCACGGCCAGCAGCGTGCCGCTCGCGGCCACCCCGCCCAGGACCAGCCCGATCGCTGTGACCAGCGAGGATTCCACCACCGCGGCGCGGATCACCTGGGCGCGGGTGAGACCGGCCGCCCGAGCCGCGGCGAACTCGCGCCGACGGGCCGCAGCCGTGATCACGATCGAGTTGACGACGCCGACCAGGGCGTACAGCGCGCCGAGGCCCAGGACGGCGATCAGGACACCGTCGCCGGCCGAGGTGCGGGCCGCCGCGTCCTGCCGTAGCCAGTCCTCGGCGGTGGCGACCTGCCCGGCCGTGCTGAGCGCGTCCGCCACGGTTCGCGGGTCGGCGCCGTCGGCGAGCGTGACGAAGGTCCGCCAGGTCGCGCCGGTGAGCTGATCGGCGGTGAGCAGCCCGGACGGCAGGAGCACGGTGGCGCCGCCGCCGATCTGCTGCGGCACCGCCGCGACGACCGGCAACCGGCCCAGATCGGTGTCACCGACCCGGACGCCGACGGTGTCACCCGGCGAGAAGCCGTCCGCACCCGGCCCGGCCGCGACCGCGGCGCCGCGCAGGGCGCTCAGGTTCCCCGCGGTCGGATGGACCCGGGCGTACTCCCCGGCGTCGACGACCAGACCGGAGGTGATTCTGGTGTAGGCCATCTCACCGCTCCCCGTGGTCAGGGCGACGGAGATCTGGGCCTCGGCGGCGGTGGCCGCGACGCCCGTCGTCCGCGGCAGTTCGGCGGCGCCCTCGACCACCAGGTCCGCCCGGGTGTCGCGGTGCTGCTCGGCCCGCCCGGCCGCGGTGAACGACGACGCGGCGCCGGCCTGCCCGAGCAGCAGGCCGGTGAGCACGAGCAGCGGCGCGGCGACCGAGGCGGTCCGGCGGGCATCGTCGCGCAGGTTCGCGACCGCGAGCAGGCCCGCGACGCCGCCCACCCGGCCGGGCACCAGCCGGGCCATGCCGCGGACGAGTACCGGGCCGAGCAGGCTCAGCGCGATCGCCGCACAGACGCACACGCTGGTCGCCATCGCCTGTCCGCCGACGGCGCCGCCCACCGGGGCGAGACCGGCCAGCACCAGCGCGCCCGCGGCGAACAGCAGGCCGAGCGCCCATCGTCCGGCGGGGATCGCCGTCACGGTCTCCTCGGAGTCGCGCAGCGCCGCCAGCGGACGGATCCGGCCCGCGCGGCGGGCGGCGAGCAGAACACCGGCGACGGCCAGCAGAACGCCGGTCCCCGCCGATACCGCGACGATCCAGCCCTGCCAGCGGCCGGTGAACCCGTCCGGGGCGAGGCCCAGGCTGTGCAGCAGCCGGGTCTGCACCGCCATCGCCGCGACACCGGCCGGGATGCCGGCGAGCGTGCCCGCGACACCGAGCAGCAGCGCCTCGCCGAGCAGCAGCCGTCGCAGATGGCGGCGGGTGGCGCCGGCGATCCGCAGCAGGGCCAAATCACGGCGGCGCTGCTCGACGGCGAAGGCGAAGGTGGAGGCGATGATGAAGACCGCGAACAGCGCGGCGAACCCGAGGCTCACGGCCAGGAGCGCCACCAGGGCCTCGTTGCTCTCGGCGAACCTCATCCGCGCGTTCGGCGAGGCGCCGGCCGGTGCGCCGAGGGTCGCCGCCGACACCAGCAGCAGCAGGGAGGACTGCACCAGCGCGACACCGAGGCAGACGGTCAGCACGGCCCCGAGGAAGATCGGCCAGCGATCACGGACACCGGCCCAGCTCAGTCGCATCATGTCAGGCCTCCAGGGCCACGAGGCGATCGGTGATCTCGCGGATCCCGGCTCCGGCGAGGCGGTCCACGATGCGCCCGTCGCGCAGGAAGACCACGACGTCCGCGCGGGCCGCCGCGATCGGGTCGTGCGTCACCATCACGATGGTCTGACCAGCGTCGGCGGTGCCCCGCAGCAGATCCAGAACCGCACGGGCCGAGCGGGTGTCGAGCGCGCCGGTGGGCTCGTCGGCGAAAAGCACCTCCGGTCGCGTGACCATGGCCCGGGCGACGGCGACCCGCTGCTGCTGGCCGCCGGAGAGCTCGCGCGGCTTGTTGCGGCCGCGGTCGGCCAGGCCGACAGCGGCGAGCGCGTCGCGGATCAGGCCGCGCTCGGGCCTGCGGCCCGCGAGCCGCAGCGGCAGCGCCACGTTCTGCTCGGCGGTCAGCGAGCCGATGAGGTTGAAGCTCTGGAAGACAAACCCGATTCGGGTACGGCGAAGCGCCGCCAGCTCGTCGTCCCCGAGAAGCGTGAGGTCCGTGTCACCGAGCAGCACCCGGCCGTGATCGGGCTTCTCCAGCCCCGCCGCGCAGTGCAGCAACGTCGACTTGCCCGAGCCGGACGGTCCCATCACCGCGGTCCACGTCCCGCGCCGGAAGTCGATGTCGATGCCGTCGGCAGCGCGAACCGCGGCCGGGCCGCTGCCGTAGGTACGGCTCAGCCCCTGCACCGAGATCGCCGGCGCCGCCGTGGCCGTAAGAGTGTTGATCATGATTGAACGCTATTCCGGCTGCTCAGCGGCGCCCATGAAGCCTGCACCCAGGTTCGGGGTAGTGCTGCCCCTACCCCGAACCGGTTCGTCCATGACGCCGATGGACCTGAGCCGCTGTCACTATCAGGCCGCGGCCGACGGCGAATCGGCCGCGAATCTCGGTCAGCGGCCGGCCGCCGCCGGCGCGGGATCCGTCGACCAGCAGGCGAGCGCGGAACGATCCGGCGCGCGGATCGATGTGCAGGTCGGCGTCCTCGAAACCCAGCCGCCGGCCGGTCAGCGGGTACCACGCCTTGTAGACGGACTCCTTGGCGCTGAACAGGACGCGACCCCAGTGCGTCTGCGGGACGGCGGCCTCCAGTTCCCGCAGACGCGCCCGCTCGGCGGGGCCTGCCACCGACGCCTCGACGCCCGCGGGCAGCGAGGCATGCGGTTCGGCGTCGATGCCGAGCCCCGCCAGATCGATACGCCGGGCCACCGCTGCCGCCCGGAAACCGGTGCAGTGCGTGATGCTACCGACGATGCCGGGCGGCCAGAGCGGCTCACGGCGCGGCCCCGACCTGAGCGGTGCGGCCGCATGCCCCAGTTGTTCCAGCGCCTGCCGGGCACAGCGACGGGCTGTCACGAACTCCCGTCGCCGAACCTCGACCGCACCGGCGATCAGGTCCTCCTCACCGGGGAACGGCTCTTCGCCCGGGATGTCCTCGAACTGCTCCACCACCGTCACCGATGCGGGAAGCAGGGACGCGATCACCGATGTGCCGGAAACGACGTTCATGCCGGTGCAGACCACGCCTTGCCGGGTGTGCCGGCGCCGGAACCGACCCGCCGATCCTGCTCCGAGCCTGCGCGCGGCCCGAGCAGGTCCGCCTGCAGCTGCTCGACCAGGCTCCGCGCGCCGTCCCGGTCAGTGGCGCCACCGTAGACATAGAAGTCGGGGCGGATCAGCAGCGCTCGGGTGCCGGTCCTGGCGAAGTAGCTCGCGTAGACCCCGTCCACGTCCCGGAGGGCGTCATCGGTCAACTGGATCGCCCGGATGGGCAGGCCGTCCGGCGGGGCGTCCAGGGTGAGCAGGACGAAGCCGTGGCCGGCCACCTCGTCGAAGAGACGGGTTCCGGTGCTGTCGGCGACCCGGCCCTGGGGCATGAGGTCACCGGCCGGACTGCCGGCGGCCCGGAAGCCGGCGGACAGCGGCCGGATCGCGGACCGCTGGGCGGACGCCGGCGCCGGACGTTTCGCCATCGCCAGCATCACCTGGTCCCGGTCGGACGCCGCACCGGGATCGGTCTGGCAGATGATCCGGCCCAGGTTCACCGACATCGTGATGGCGTGCTTGACGTGCTCACGGCGCTCCTCGGTGTACGAGTCGAGCACTCTCTCGTCCGCTTCACCGGCAAGGACGGCATCCAGGCGCCAGGACAGGGCAGCCGCGTCGCGGAATCCCGAGGACATCCCCTGGCCGGCGAACGGGGGCATCACGTGGGCGGCGTCGCCGGCGATCAGAAGCCGTCCGTCGCGCCAGCGGTCGGCGTACGCGGCGCCGAACGTGTAGACGTGGTGGCGTTCCAAGATCGCCTCGTCGGGGCTCACACCGACTTCGCCGAGCAGCTTCCACGCGGTCTCGGCGGTGTTGAACTCCGCCGCCGAATCGCTCGCTACCCGCATGAACTCCCAGCGCCGGTGGCCCGGACCGGCCGACACCGACGTACGGGGCCGGGCCGGGTCGCACACCTGCAGGTTGTTCGGCTTGTGCTTGGCCGGTCGCTGTTCGCGGACGTCGCAGATCAGCCAGTCATGGGCGAACTCCAGGTCGTGCATGGCGGTCCCGATCCGGTTACGCACGAAACTGTTCGCGCCGTCGCAACCGACCACCCAGCGGGCACTGAGCTCGCGGGCGTCGGTGACCACCCGGACGTGATCACCGAGATCGTCCAGTTCCACCACCCGCTCGCCACGGAGAACGCTCAGGTTCGGCAGGGTCTTGCCGCGCGCCTCCATCGCCGCTTCCAAACCGGGCTGGTACATCGACGTGGACTCGGGCCACCAGCAGTGGCCCACCTCGGCCACGTCGATGTGCAGCAGGGTCTCGCCGGCCGCGTTGGTCCAGGTGTACTCGCCGGACGGCTCACCCACCCGGTTGATGAGGCTGCCGAGACCGGCTGCCGCAAGGATGCGTGCCGCCTCGCTGTCGAAGGCCACCGCCCGCGGCATGGGGTAGGCCTTCTCCCAGCGCTCCACCACCGTCACCCGCCGCCCCTGCTGTGCGAGCAGCAGCGAGAGCACCTGGCCGACCGGGCCGTACCCGACGATCAGAACGTCTTCCACGGTCAGCTCCCCGTGTTGGTCAGGATGAGGTCCACCACTTCGCGGTACTGCTCGGGCCGGGCCAGCACCCGGATCTCCTCCTTGCCGTCCTCGACCTTCACGTACCGGCGGCCGATCAGCACCATCTGGCCGTTGTCGACGGCTCGGCTGTGGATGCGGGTTCCGACCAGCTGGAGCTCCACCGGGAAGTCGTCGAGGGTGGGCACCAGCGTCAGCCACTCGGAAAGGGAACGGTCCTGCAGGCGGAACCGGTAGACCGAGCTCCAGCCGGCGCCCTGGGCCCGCCGCTGCAAGGTGTGGTAGCCGTCCTCGGGGACGAGCCGGTAGTCGACGCCGTACTGGGTCTGGATCTCGTCGGTGATCCGCAGCGGTTCCAGGAAGGAGGGCCCGGCCAGGCCGACGTCGACCAGCCAGATCTCGCCGTCGAGATGCACGCAGTTGAAGATGTGTTCCAGCTCGGGGCCGAACTCGCCGTTCACCTGGATCACCGCGGCGCCCAGGATGCGGACGTCGTACCCCAGATCGGTCAGCAGGCGGCGGAGCAGGCCGTTGAGCTCGTAACAGACGCCGCCGCGGCCGCCGGTGACGATGGCGTCGAAGACCGCGTCGTCGTCGATCCGCACGTCGCCGAGCACCTCGAATCCACGCTCGGCGTCGGCGTTGAGCGAATTGTCGAACGCGATCGACAACAGGTGGCCCTTGTGCACCCGGCGAAGGGTGTCGAGATCGGGCCGTACCGGGCCGTCGATGCCGAGCCGGGTGAGGTAGGTCTGTACGTCAAACATCTGATCGTCCTCTCGTCAGGCCTGCTTGGCGAACTGCTCGACCAGGTGGTCGGCGATCATCTCCGGCGTGGGGTGGTCGAACAGCAGCATCGGGGTGAGGGTGAGCCCGGTGGCCGCCGCGAGCCGGTTGCGCATCTCGACCGCGCTCAGCGAGTTGAAGCCCACCTCGAAGAAGGGCGTGTCCGCCAGGATCGGCTCGGTGACCGGGTTCTCCAGGGGCACGCCCGCGGCCTCCGCGATCACGAGCGCCAGCAGGCGCTCGCGGCGTTCGGCCTCCGGCAGCGACGCGTACGTGTCGCTGACCTCGGTGACGACGTCCGGCGTTGTCTGTTCGACGTTCATGTCGGCCTCCAGCCAGTAGCGCTGCCGCTGGAACGGATAGGTGGGCAGTTCCACCCGCCGTCCGCTCGCGAGCAACGGTGAGAGATTCACTTCGATGCCTCGGATGGACAACCGGGCCAGCGCGGTGACGGCGGCGGTGGCCTCGTCGGCGCCCTTGCGCAGAGCCGGGATCGCCACGCCGTGCTCGACCATGCCGGAGAGCGTCGCGTCCGGGCCCAGCTCCAGGAACGTCGTCACTCCCTGCTCGGCGAGCGAGCGCACCTCGTCGGCGAACAGGACCGCGTCGCGCACGTGCCGCACCCAGTAGGCCGGGTCGGTGACCGCCCCGCGCATCCGGAGCCGTGGCGCCGAGAAGGTCACCTCGGCGACAACCGCTGCGAACTCGTCGAGCATCGGTTCCATGAGCATCGAATGGAACGCGTGCGAGGTGCGCAGCCGCCGAGTGCGCCTTCCGGCCGCGGCGAAGTCGGCGGCCAGCGCTTCGACCGCGTCGGCCACGCCGGAGAGCACCACCGAACGGGAGCCGTTCACCGCCGCCAGGCTCACGCCCGGACCCAGCGTCAACTCGTCGGGGGATGCCTCGACCGCCACCATCAGGCCGCCCGGCGGCAGCGCCTGCATCAGTCTGCCGCGGGCGGCGACGACGCGGGCCGCGTCGGTCAGTGACCACACTCCGGCCACGTGAGCGGCGGAGAGCTCGCCGATCGAGTGTCCGCCGACGAATTCCGGCTCGATGCCCCAGGAGGCGAAGAGGCGGAACAGCGCCACCTCCACGGCGAAGATCGCCGGCTGGGCGAACTCCGTACGGTCCAGGGCCGCCTGATCCTCGATCGCGTCCGCGAGCGGGATCGGCAGAAGACCGTCGAAGGCAGCGCACACCTCGTCGAACGCCGCCGCGAAGGCCGGGAACGTGGCCGCCAGCCCGCCGCCCATGCCGGGCCGCTGTGAGCCCTGTCCGGTGAACAGCACCGCCAGCGAGCCACGATCGGAGCGCCCGGACGTCACGACGGCATGGCGCTCACCCGCGGCCAGTGACTTCAGCCCGGCGAGCAGCTCGTCGCGGTCGCGGGTGACAATCGCCGCGTGCTCCACGAAGCGGCTGCGGCTGGTGTGGAGCGAGTGGGCGAGATCGGTCAGGTCGTCGGGGAGCTGGTGAGCGAGCCGCTCCGCCGCGACGCGCAGCGCCGCCGGCGTCTTCGCGGACAGCAGGAACGGCAGCGGCCAGGAGACCGGCGCGGCGGGCGGCTGATCAGATGCGGGCGGCTGATCGAAAGCGGGCGGCTCCTCGATGATGACGTGCGCGTTGGTGCCGCTGATGCCGAACGAGGAGACCGCCGCCCGGCGGGGGTTCTCCCCCGCCGGCCACTCGACCGGCGAGGTGAGGAGCCGGACGGCGCCCCCGTCCCAGTCCACCTTGGATGACGGCGCCGACACGTGCAGGGTGGCGGGCAGCCGGGAATGCCGCATCGCCTGGATCATCTTGATGACGCCGGTGACGCCCGCGGCGCCCTGGGTGTGCCCGACGTTGGACTTCACCGACCCCAGCCACAACGGCTCATCCCGATCCTGACCATAGGTCGCGAGAAGAGCCTGCGCCTCGATCGGATCACCCAACGCCGTACCCGTGCCGTGCGCCTCCACCACATCCACATCCGCCGCGCCCAACCCCGCCGACGCCAGCGCCTGACGAATCACCCGCTGCTGCGACGGCCCGTTCGGCGCCGTCAACCCATTCGACGCACCGTCCTGATTCACCGCCGACCCACGCACCACCGCCAGCACCGGATGACCCCGCCGCCGCGCATCCGACAACCGCTCCACCAGCAACACACCGACACCCTCACCCCACGCCGTACCATCAGCGTCGTCCGAGAACGCCTTCACCCGCGCATCCCGCGCCAGCCCACGCTGCCGCGAGAACTCCACGAACGTGTCCGGCGTCGCCATCACCGTCACACCACCGGCAAGCGCCATCTCACACTCCCCGTTCCGCAACGCCTGCACCGCCAGATGCAACGCCACCAACGACGACGAACACGCCGTGTCCACCGTGATCGCCGGGCCGGTGAAGCCCATGCTGTACGCGACCCGGCCGGAGAGCACCGCGGCGGAGTTGCCGAGGCCGACGAATGCCTCGACGCCCGCGGGCACCCGGCTGACCTTCGCGGTGTAATCCCGGTACATCACGCCGGCGAAGACACCCACTTCGCTGCCCCGCAGCGACAGCGGATCCAGGCCGGCGCGCTCCACCACCTCCCAGGCGGACTCCAGGAACAGCCGCTGCTGCGGATCCATCGCCAGGGCTTCGCGGTCGGGGATGCCGAAGAACGGAGCGTCGAAGTCGGCGGCGCCGTCGAGGAAGCCGCCTCGGTCGACGTACGACTTGCCGTCCCGCTCCTGCGCGGTGTCCACGACCTCCGGATCCCAGCCCCGGTCGGTGGGGAACGTGGTGATGCCCTCCCGCCCGTCGGCGAGCAGGTCCCACAGCTCGTCCGGTGTGGTGACCCCGCCGGGCAGCCGGCATGCCATGCCGATGATCGCGATGGGTTCGGTTGCGGCCGCCGTGATCCGGCGGTTCTCCTCCTGCAGCCGCTGGTTCTCCAGCATGGCGGCACGCAGTGCTCGTACGACCTTGTCCTCGACCATGATTCTCCTCCGGTTCAGTGGGCGCCGGTGCCGAGCGCCAGCGCGACGAGGTCGTCCAGAGCCATGTCGGCGATGGAATCCGCGGGCTCCTCGTCCGGCGTGCCGGACGGTTCGGCCAGGCCGATGAGCGCGTCCAGCAGGCCGGCCTCGCGGAGCCGCTGCAGGGGCACGGTCGCCAGCACGGCACGCAGGCGCGCCTCGTCCACCGCGCCGGTGTCGTCCTCGGAGAGCTCGCCGAGCAGGTGGGCGGCCAACTCCGCCGGGGTGGGGTAGTCGAAGACCAGGGTCGCCGGCAGCCGGATCCCGGTCGACTCGGCCAGCCGGTTACGCAGCTCCACCGCAGTGAGCGAGTCGAAGCCGACGTCCTTGAACGCCTGGTCCGGCGCGATGGCGTCCGGTCCGGGCAGGCTCAGCACCTCGGCGGTGTGGTCGCTGACCACACCGAGGACCAGCTTCTGCCGACCCGCCGCGTCCAGTCCGGCCAGCCGGGAAGCCAGCGAGGGGCCGGCGGCGGCACGGGCGGCGCGCCGGGCGGGTGCGGCGAGGCCCCGCAGCAACGGGATCGTCGCGCCGGCCGACAGGTCGAGCCGGGCCGGCATCACCGCCGCGACATCGCTCGCCAGCGCGGCGTCGAACAGCGCCAAGCCGTGCTCGACGGTGACCGGTCGCAGACCGCTGCGCGCCATCCGCGCCTCGTCGGCCGCGGCCAGCTCCGCGGTCATCCCGGACTCCTGCACCCACGGGCCCCAGGCGAGCGACACACCGGGTAGTCCGAGCGCCCGCCGGTGTCCGGCCAGGCCGTCCAGGAAGGCGTTCGCGGCGGCGTAGTTGGCCTGGCCGGGGCTGCCCAGCGTGCCGGCCGCCGAGGAGTACATCACGAAGGCGTCCAGGTCCCGGTCGAGGGTGAGTTCGTGCAGGTGCCAGGCCCCGTCCACCTTGGGCCGCAGCACGGTGTCCAGCCGTTGGTGCGTCAGCGCGGTGAGCACCCCGTCGTCGAGCACACCGGCGACATGCACCACCGCGCGCAGCGGGCGGTCCGCCGGGATGCCGTCCAGCACCGCTGCCAGCGCCGCCCGGTCACCCACGTCGCAGGCGACGACCTCGGCGCTCGCTCCCATCTCGGCCAGGTCGGCGACCAGTTCGGCGCCGGTTCCGCGCCGGTTCACCAGGACCAGGTGGCGTACGCCGTACTCGCGCACCAGATGCCGGGCCACCGCCGACCCCAGGGCGCCGGTCGCTCCGGTGATCAGCACCGTGCCGTCCGGGCGCCAGGCTGCCGGGGCGTCGCCGTTCCCGCGGATGCGGGTCAGACGGGACGCCAGGACCCGGCCGTCGCGAATCCTGACGAGTGGCTCGTCACCGGCCGCGATCGACGGCAGGAGCGGCGCCGATGCGTCGTCGTCGAGGTCCGCGAGCACGAATCGGCCGGGATGTTCGGCTTGCGCGGCGCGCAGCAGCCCCCACACCGCGGACGCGGCCGGGTCCGTCTCGGCCCGCCGGGTCAGCACGAGGAGCCGGGAATCGCCCGTCAGCACGTCCTGGACCGCGGTCAGCGTCCTCGCCAGCAGTTCGCGGACGTCTGCCGGGTCGCCGGCCGCGGTGAGGTCCAGGACCGACGGCTCCGGCGTGTCCCGGTCCGCCGCCGATACCGTCACCGGCACCCAATCGACCTGGTAGAGGGAGTTGCCGGCCGGATCGAACGGGCGCAGGACCAGCGTGTCGACGGCGGCCAGCGGACCACCCGTCTGATCGGCGAGAACGACCGACACCGCATCCGGTCCGGCGGCCCGGATCCGGACCCGGGCGGCGGAGGCGCCGGCGGCGAAGAGCCGCACACCGGTGAAGCTGAACGGCAGCAGCGGCCGGCCGGAGGCCAGGAGACCGGCCTGAAGGGCGGCGTCCAGCAAGGCGGGCTGCAGGCCGTAACCGCTCACGTCCACGTCGTCGGGCAGGGCGACCTCGGCGTAGACGTCGCCGTCCCGGGTCCAGGCCCGGCGCAGGCCCTGGAAGGCAGGCCCGTAGTCGAGGCCGTTGCCCTCCTGCGCCGCGTAGAAGCCGGTGAGGTCGGCCGGCTCCGCCCCGGCCGGGGGCCAGACCGTCAGGTCGGCGCCGAGCGCGGCCCGCCCACCGTCCGGGTCACCCATGTCGTCGGCGGCCGGCCCGGCGCTGACGAAGCCGGTGGCGTGCCTGACCCACCCGGCCTCCGCGTCGTCGCGGGCGTGGACGGTGACGGTGCGGCGGCCGTCGTCCGGAGGGCTGATCTCGATCTGTACGAGGGTCTCCGCTGCGGTCGCCAGCGTCAGCGGGACCTCGATGACGAACTCGTCCACGGTGGCGGCGCCGACCTCGCCGGCGGCGTGCCGGACCGCCTCGAGCAGGACCGCGGCCGGCACGACCACCGCGCCGGCGACGACGTGGTCGGCGAGCCACGATGGTGTCCGTACGGACCAGCGGGCGGTGGCCACCACGCCGCCGTCGCCGGTCAGCGTCACCAGCGTGGTCAGCAACGGATGGCCGGACGAGGCGGGGACGGCCGCCTCCGCGGGGGCGAGCCAGTAGCGCTCGCGCTGGAACGCCGAGGTCGGCAGGTCCACCAGACCACCGGGTAGGCGGAAGGACACGCCCTGGACGTACAGCTGGGCCAGCGCGGCGGCGACGGAGGTGTCCTCGCCGACGCCCTTGCGCAGCGCGGGGACGCCGACGCCGTGCTCGATCAGGCCGGCGAGCGTGCCGTCCGGGCCCAGCTCCAGGAACGTCGTGACACCGCGGCCGGCCAGCGACTGCACGTCGTCGGCGAACATGACCGCATCGCGCACATGCCGCACCCAGTACCCGGGATCGGTCACCGCGCCGTCCATCCGGATGCGCGGCGCCGCATAGTCCAGACCGGCGGCGACCGCGGCGAACTCGTCGAGCATCGGCTCCATCAACACCGAATGGAACGCATGCGAGGTGCGCAGCCGCCGCGTCCGGCGGCCGGCGAACCGGGCGAGCAGCTCCTCGACCGCGGACACCACCCCCGAGACGACGACCGACCGGGCACCGTTCACCGCCGCCAGATCCACGCCGGGTCCCAGCAGCGGCCGCACCTCATCGGCGGAGGCCTCGACCGCGACCATCAGGCCGCCTTCCGGCAACGCCTGCATCAACCGGCCTCGCGCTGCGACCAGCCGGGCGGCGTCCGCCAGCGACCACACGCCCGCCACCTGAGCAGCGGACAACGTACCGATCGAGTGGCCGCTGACGAAGTCCGGGTTCACACCCCACGACGCGAAGAGACGGAACAGCGCCACCTCCAGGGCGAAGATCGCCGGCTGGGCGTACTCCGTACGATCGAGCGCTGTCTGATCGTCGATCACCTCGGCCAGGGGCCGAGGCAGCAGACCGTCGAACGCCCGGCACGCCTCGTCGAACGCCAGCGCGAAGACCGGGAACGCGGCCGCCAGCTCACGGCCCATCCCGGCCCGCTGCGAGCCCTGGCCGGTGAACAACACGGCCAGCGAGCCACGAGCCGGCGCGTTCTGCGGAACGCGCAGCTCGCGCAGCCGGTCGACGACCTCATCCAGGTCGGATGCGGCGAACGCGGCACGGTGGGCCAGGACCGGACGGGCGGCGAGGGAACGCGCTACGTCGCGCGCATCGACGCCACGGTGCTCGGCCAGCCAGCCGGCAAGCCGATCCGCGTGCGTACGCAGGGCTTCGGGAGTCTTCGCGGACAGCACGAACGGCAGGGCGCGCGGGCGGTCCGCGGTCTCCACCAGCTCGGCGGCGGGCGCCTCCTCGATGATGACGTGCGCGTTGGTGCCGCTCATGCCGAAGGACGAGACCGCCGCCCGGCGCGGCCGCTCGCCCGCCGGCCAGTCGACTGCCGAGGTGAGCAGCCGGACGTCACCGGTGTCCCAGTCGACCTTCGTGGACGGTTCGGTGACGTGCAGCGTCGCGGGCAGCGTCCGGTGCTGGAGCGCGAGGACCATCTTCATGACGCCGGCCGCCCCGGCCGCCGCCTGGGTGTGCCCGACGTTCGACTTCAGTGATCCGAGCCAGACGGGACGCTCGCGGTTCTGGCCGTAGGTGGCGAGGATGGCTTGCGCCTCGATCGGGTCGCCCAGCGCGGTGCCGGTACCGTGCGCCTCCACCGCGTCGACGTCCGCGGCGGTGAGCCCGGCGGAGGCGAGGGCCCGGTGGATCACCCGCTGCTGGGACGGGCCGTTCGGTGCGGTCAAGCCGTTCGACGCACCGTCCTGGTTGATCGCTGATCCGCGCACCACGGCCAGCACCGGGTGCCCGTGCCGTTGCGCGTCGGAGAGGCGTTCCACCAGCAGCAGGGCAGCGCCCTCGGCGAGTGCGGTGCCGTCCGCGTCGGACGAAAAGGCCTTGATCCGGCCGTCGGCGGCGAGACCACGCTGGCGCGAGAAGTCGACGAAGACACCCGGCGTACCGAGCACCGTCACTCCGCCGGCGAGCGCCATCGAACACTCGCCGTTGCGCAGCGCCTGCATCGCCAGGTGCAACGCCACCAGCGACGACGAGCAGGCGGTCTCCACCGTCACGCACGGTCCCTCCAGGCCCAGCGTGTACGAGACCCGGCCGCTGGTGGCGCTGCCCGAGTTGCCGATGCCCGCGAGGCCTTCCATCGCGCGGGGCACGTGCGGGTGCCGCGGGGCGTAGTCGTGGTACATGACGCCGGCGAAGACCCCGACGTCCTTGCCGCGCAGCGACTGCGGGTCGATGCCGGCCCGTTCGAAGGCCTCCCACGAGGTCTCCAGCATGAGCCGCTGCTGCGGGTTCATCGACAGCGCCTCCCGCGGGGAGATCCCGAAGAAGGCCGCGTCGAACCCGGCCACGTCGTCGAGGAAGCCGCCCTGCCGTACATATGAGGTGCCGGGATGGTCCGGGTCCGGGTCGAACAGGCCGGCCAGGTCCCAGCCGCGGTCGCCGGGGAAGTCGCCGATCGTGTCGCCACCGGTGGCCAGCAGGTGCCACAGGTCGTCCGGAGTGGACACGCCGCCGGGGAGGCGGCAGGCCATGGAGACGATCGCCACGGGTTCGCTGCGGTCGTACTTCAGGTCCTCGACCTGCTTCTTCGTGGCCCGCAGGTCGGTCACCACGAGCTTGAGGTATTCGCGGAGCTTGTCATCGTTCGCCATGGCAGTCCGATCCTGGTCAGGAGAGGCCGAGTTCGTTGTCGATCAAGTCGAAGATCTCGTCGTCGCTGGCGGAGTCGAGGTCGAGGCGCTCCGTCCCAGAGGTGGTGGGTTGGGCGAGCATCGTCTGCAGCCGGGCCGTGATCCGAGCCCGCTCCGCCTCGTCGGCCGCGGACCAGATCCGCTCGATGCTCGTCAGCCCGTCCGGGTCGGCCGGTCCGGCGGGCGCCGGCGTGAGGCCGGCCAGCAGCTGCCGGGTCAGCGCGAGCGGGTTCGGGTAGTCGAACACCGCGGTGGCCGGCAGCCGTACGCCGGTTGCTGCGGTGAGCCGGTTGCGCAGCTCGACCGCGAGCAGCGAGTCGAAGCCGACGTCCTTGAACGCCTGGCCGGGCTCGACCGTGTCCGGGCCGGGCAGGCCCAGCACACCGGCCACGTGAGTCCGTACCTGCTCGAGCACCACCTGTTCCCGGCCGGCGTCGTCGAGCCCGGCGAGCAGCTGGTCCAGGGCGGCCACCGGAGCCGCGGCCGAGGCGGTCCGCCGGGCCGGGCGAACGAGCGACCGCGACATCCGCGCGGCCGGGGCGCCGCTGTCGCGGAATGCGGCCAGATCCAGCTTGGCGGGCAGCAGCACGGCGGAGCCGGCCGCCACCGCCAGGTCGAAGGCCGCCAGCCCTTCGGCATCGGTGATGCCGAGCATGCCGCGGCGCCGGTTACGGTCCAGGGTGCCGTCGTCGAGGTGGCCGGTCATGCCGCTGGCCTGCGCCCACATGCCCCAGGCCAGGGAGACCGCCGGCAGGCCCAGCGCCCGCCGGTGTTCGGCCAGCCCGTCCAGGTACGCGTTCGCGGCGGCGTAGCCGGCCTGTCCTGCGTTACCGAGCAGCCCGGCGGCGGACGAGTAGAGGACGAAGGCGTCCAGGTCCCGGTCCCGGGTGAGTTCGTGCAGGTGCCGGGCGGCGTCGGCCTTCGCCCGCCAGACCCGGTCGAGCCGCTCGGGGGTCAGGGCCGTGAACAACCCGTCGTCCAGCACGCCGGCAGCGTGCACGACAGCGGTCAGCGGATGCTCCGCCGGGATTCGTTCCAGCGCGGCACGCAGCGCCTCCCGGTCACCGGCGTCGGCGGCGACGACGTCGACCGTTGCCCCGCCCGCCGCGAGCTCCGCCACCAGGTCGGGTGCGGCGCCACTGCGGCTGAGCAGGAGCAGCCGGCGTACGCCGTAGGCGGTCACCAGGTGCCGGGCGAGCAACCCGCCCAGCAGGCCCGTGCCACCGGTGATCAGCACGGTTCCGTTCTCGGTCAGCTGGAGCCGCTCACCACGATCGGTGACCCGGGCGAGCTGCGGTTCCAGGGCCTCCCCGGCCCGGACGGCCAGTTGCGGAAGGCTGCCGTCGACGAGGTCGAGGGCGTCGGCGTCCCCGTCGACCAGCACGAACCGGTCGGGGTGTTCGGACTGGGCGGTGCGGATCAGACCCCATACCGCCGCGGCCGCCGGATCCACCGTGTCGCCCTCGACCGCCGCGACCGCGTTGCGGGTGTGCAGCACCAGGCGTGATGCGGCGAACCGCGGTTCGGCCAGCCAGGCCTGGACCAGCTCCAGGACGTCGGCGAGCTGGACCCCCGCGGGCACCGGGTGAACCATCAGCGGCGCGGCTTCGGCGGCCAGGTCAGCCGGACCGGAGACCGGCACGACGGCCAGTCCCTGCCCGGTGGCCGGCGCCGGCTGCCAGTCGATCCGGTACACCGGCGCGGACGCCTGGCCGGCGGTCAAGTCGGCCGTCGCGACCGGGCGCGAGACCACGGCCTCGACGGCTGCGACCGGGGCGCCGGTGCCGTCGGCGAGCCGGATCGACGTGCCGTCCGGGCCGGCGGAGACGATCCGGATCCGCAGCTCGGTGGCGCCGACACCGAACAGCGACACCCCGGTCCAGGCGAACGGCAGCAGCGTCTGCCCGGCCTCGGTGTCCGGCTGCGGCCGGAAGATGCCGGTCTGCAGGGCCGCGTCGAGCAGGGCCGGGTGCAACGCGAACCGCGCGGCGTTGGCGTGCTCCTCGGCGGGCAGGGCCACCTCGGCGTACACCTCGTCACCGCGAGTCCACACGGCACGGACTCCCTGGAAGACCGGTCCGTACTCGTAGCCCGCTGCGAGCTGCCGCTCGTAGAAGCCCGCGATGTCGACCCGCTGCGCACCGGCGGGTGGCCAGGCGACCAGCGGCTCACCCTCCGGCACGGCCGCGATCACCGCGCCGGTGGCATGCCGGGTCCAGCTTTCCTGCCCGTCGGCACGGGCGTAGACGTCGGCTGTCCGGCGGCCCTGCTCGCTCGCCTCGCCCAGGACCACCTGGACCTGCACGCCGCCGGTGGCCGGCAGGACGAGTGGCGCCTCGACGACCAGTTCCTCGACGGTGCCATCGCTCGCGGCGAGGACCAGCTCCACCAGGGCGGCACCCGGTACGACCGCGGCACCCGCCACCCGATGGTCGCCGAGCCACGGGTGGGTGTGCAGCGACCAGCGGCCGGTGGCGACCATCCCGCCGGATGCGGCCAGCGGCAGCGCGGCGCCGAGCAGCGGATGGTCCATCGTGTCCAGACCGAGCTTGAGCGGGGAACCGGCGGTGGGCCGGTCGGCGAACCAGTACCGCTCGCGCTGGAACGGGTAGGTGGGCAACGGCACCCGGGCGGCGCCCGTGCCCTCGAAGACCGGGCTCCAATCGACCTTCCCGCCGCGGACGAACACAGCGGCGAGCGCGGCCTGGACACGGTACGGGCCGTCCTCGTCGCGGCGCAGCGTCCCGGTCACCACGTACGGTGTGGTCACCGTGTCGTCAAGGGTCTCCTGGATGCTCACGGTGAGCACAGGGTGGCTGCTCACCTCGACGAAGACCGCATGACCGGACCGGGCGAGCGCCTCGGTGGCGGTGGCGAAGTTGACGGCCTGCCGCAGATTGCCGTACCAGTATCCGCCGTCGAGCTCGGGGCCCGTGATCCATGCCCCGGTGACGCTGGAGAAGAACGGCACCTCGGGCGTACGAGGTGCGACCCCGGCGAGCAGCGCGGTCAGCTCGTCTTCGATCAGCGTCACGTACGAGCTGTGCGAGGCGTAGTCGACCGGGATCCGCCGGGCCCGGAT
Organism: Actinoplanes sp. NPDC023936; assembly: GCF_040639325.1. Taxonomy (NCBI): domain Bacteria; kingdom Bacillati; phylum Actinomycetota; class Actinomycetes; order Micromonosporales; family Micromonosporaceae; genus Actinoplanes; species Actinoplanes sp. NPDC023936. Next base: position 89,023 of record NZ_JBEZZR010000039.1, read on the forward strand.
CTCCCGCGCGGCGCAGCGGGCGAGCAACTCGTCCAGAGCCTCGGGCGGGCCGGCCACGACGGTGGCCGACGGCCCGTTGACGACAGCGATCTCCAGCGTGTCGTCGGCCATCGCGCGGACCTCGTCGACCGGCAGCGCGACGGACATCATGCCGCCGTGCCCGGCCAGGCTGCGGGCGATGACTTGACTGCGCAGGGCCACCACGGCCGCGGCGTCCGCCAGGGTCAGCGCGCCGGCGACGCAGGCGGCCGCGATCTCGCCCTGCGAATGGCCGAGAACCGCGTCCGGGGTGACGCCATGGGCCCGCCACACCTCGGCGAGGGAGACCATGACCGCCCAGGAGACCGGCTGGACGACGTCGACGCGGTCCAGCGTCGGCGCGCCGGGCGCCTGCCGGATGACGTCGAGCAGCGACCAGTCGACGTACGGGGCGAGGGCGGCGGCGCACTCGGCCATGCGAGCGGCGAAGACCGGCGACGCGTCCAGCAGATCGGCGCCCATGCCGGCCCACTGTGAGCCCTGGCCGGGGAAGACGAAGACCGTCTTCCCGGTGACGTCGGCCTGCCCGGTGATCTCCTCACCGGCCACGGTGACGGTCCGGTGGTCGAACACCGCACGACCGGTGGCGAGGGAGTAGGCGACGTCGGCCGGAGCTGCCGTACCGGCCGCGGTCCTGATGCGGTCGGTGTACTCGCGAAGAGCAGCCGGCGTCTTCGCCGTCACGATGAGCGGCAGCGGCCGGTCGCCGGCTGCCTCCTCGCGGGCCGGCGACGCGGGCGGCTCCTCGATGATGACGTGGGCGTTGGTGCCGCTCACGCCGAACGACGACACCGCGGCGCGGCGCGGCCGGCCGTCGGTCGCCCAGTCCCTGGCCTGGCGGAGCAGCTCCACCCGGCCGGCCGTCCAATCCACCTTCGACGTGGGCTCGCCCACGTTCAGAGTCGCCGGCATGACCCCGTGCTGCATCGCCGTCACCATCTTGATGACGCCGGTGACGCCCGCGGCGCCCTGGGTGTGCCCGACGTTGGACTTCACCGACCCCAGCCACAACGGCTCATCCCGATCCTGACCGTACGTCGCGAGAAGGGCCTGCGCCTCGATCGGATCACCCAACGCCGTACCCGTGCCGTGCGCCTCCACCACATCCACATCCGCCGCGCCCAACCCCGCCGACGCCAGCGCCTGACGAATCACCCGCTGCTGCGACGGCCCGTTCGGCGCCGTCAACCCATTCGACGCACCGTCCTGATTCACCGCCGACCCACGCACCACCGCCAGCACCGGATGACCCCGCCGCCGCGCGTCGGAGAGCCGCTCCACCAGCAAAACACCGACACCCTCACCCCACGCCGTACCGTCAGCGTCGTCCGAGAACGCCTTCACCCGCGCATCCCGCGCCAGCCCACGCTGCCGCGAGAACTCCACGAACGTGTCCGGCGTCGCCATCACCGTCACACCACCGGCAAGCGCCATCTCACACTCCCCGTTCCGCAACGCCTGCACCGCCAGATGCAACGCCACCAACGACGACGAACACGCCGTGTCCACCGTGATCGCCGGCCCCTCGAAGCC
>NZ_JBEZZR010000040.1:0-68450 GCF_040639325.1 Actinoplanes sp. NPDC023936
TCTGAAGACACTGACCGGGAGCTACGTCTCGGGCATCAAACCCGACCTCCAATCGACGTACTCACTCACTTCGTGCGACCTCGTGTCGCACCTCATCTCGGCAGATCCGTGCACTCGGAGGGCCCGCACCTTCGATCTGACTGGCTGTGGCTGAGCGTCATCCGGCGTCTGAGCAGGTGACGCTTCGGCACGCTGAGGCGCGCGGAGCCGTGTGCGCGCCTATCGATGGTCGTTGTGGCGGTCATGGCTGACCCAGCAGAAGCGATGGATGTGTTGGCGGAGTTCCGCGGCCGGCCAAGCACGGCGGTGAGTTCGTCTTCGGTGACCCAGCCACCTGGGACGTCGAGCACGCGGTCACGGTCACAGACACCCGGCTCTACGGCCAGGTGAAGGCGCAGGCCTGGCACTGTCGGAGCCATCGGCCGCAGAGCACCGTGCGCCGGCGCGCGACCCGTCACCCCGCAGGGCTGCGCCCTCTCCGGCGACGGACTGTGTCGCCGGCGCTCCTGGGGCGACGACGCCGACGGCGCCCCGGCCGCACTCAGGGCCAACGGACCGCGCTCCCGGGAGCTGACCGCCATCACGATGGATAGGACCGAAGTGGATTATCCGTGTCAGACTGATCTGGTGACAACTTTCGACGACAGTACGCTCGCGCTTCTCGACGGACCGAACTTCGCCGTCGTGGCCACGCTGACCGCCAGCGGCGCTCCGCACACGTCCACCGTCTGGTATCTGCGCGACGGCGACGCGGTCCTCATCTCGGTGACCGCCGACAAGCTCAAGGCCCGCAATCTCGCCCGCGATCCGCGGATCAGCCTGACGGTGTCCGACCGCGCCAACCCCTACCACTCCGTCGACATCCGCGGCTCCGCGGTACTGGTCGATGACCCGGCGAAGACGCTGCCGGCCCGGCTGGCGGAGCGCTACCTCGGCGACGCCAACGCCAACCCGCCCGAGTCGGCCGAGATCAAGCGGCTGATCGTCCGTGTCACCCCGACGAAGGTCACCGAGTTCAAGGTCTCTGCGTGACCCATCTCAGCCCGGGACGCACGCGGCCCCGATGGAGATCGGGAGGGCCGGCCCGCTTGTCGCACCGGGTGCGACCAGCGGGTCCGTCCCGTCCTTTCTAACGCGCGGCCAGCTCGCCGAAGAGCTCCTCCCACTGCGCGACGATCACCGGCATCTCGTACCCCGCCGCGGTGACCCGCGCGCGCTCCCCCATCGCCGTGCGCTCGTCACCGTTTTTGATCAGCCGGGACAGGCCGGCCGCCAGGCCCGCCACGTCCTCGGCCGGGACGAGCAGCCCGTTCACGTGATCGTCCACCACGTCGGCCGGGCCGGTCGGGCAGTCGAACGCCACCACCGGCAGCCCGGTGCTCATCGCTTCGAGCAGCACCATCGGCAGCCCCTCCGTGCGCGAGCTCAGCGCGAAGATCGACGCCCGGGCGAACTCCGCGTCGAGAGTCCGGCTCAGCCCCCGCAGCCGCACCGAACCCTCCAGACCGCGCTCGGCGATCATCGCGGTCAGTTTCGGCCGCCATTTCCCCTCGCCGAACAGGTGCAGCTGCCAGTCCGGATGCTCCGCGTGCACCTGCGCGAACGCCTCCACCAGAAGGTCGAAACCCTTCTGCCGGCTCAGCCGCCCGGCGGCGGCCACGATCGGGGCACGCTCCCCTTCGGGTACGGGTGGACGGGCCGGAACGCCATTGGGAATGCGCACCACCCGGGCCGTGTCGCCCATCGCGTTCCGGTAGGAGCCGAGATCGGCACGAGTGAGTACCGTTACCGCGTCCAGGCGCGGATACGCCCGTACGATGGCGGTCTGCAGTGCCGGTCTGTAGCTGCCGAAATTCATGTGGTCCTGACCGATCCGGATCAGCCGCCGAGGGCCAAACCACGCCGACAGCAGGTTCAGCGCCGGCCGCGTGGTGATCAGCACGCCGTCCCGCTGCGCCCGCAGGTAACGGATCACCCGGACGTCGACATAGGGATCCCAGCGCTTGTACCGGAAGTCGCGCCCGTGCGGCAGCGGGTTGGGGAACCGCCGGGTCTTGCGCCAGAACCGCGAGTTGGTGCCCGGCGCGTCGGTGAATCGCGAGCCGTTGTCCCGCAGTCCGGTGAGGCAGACCAGCCGCACCCGGGGGTCGAGCGGCAGCTCCGGCTTCGGCCCGCTGCGGTAGACGCTCGCGATCTCGACGTCGTGGTTGGCACACAGCGCGTTCGCCTGATTGAAGACCGTGCGGATCGTGCCGCCGACCCCGTACGCGTTGTGCAAGATGTACCTGATGTTCACCCGCACAACCTATGGTGCGGCGTCAATGCCGGTTAATCAGTGAGACCGATCGATGGCAGTGACGGCCAATTCGGACAATTCCTTGCGGGCGTCGTCGGGCAGGCACGCGGCTTCGAGCGCGGACAGGGCCTCGTCCCGGCGTTCCCCGATCATCCGTTCCACCCGGGCCAGGGCGCCGGTCGCCACGATCATCTCGCGGAGCGTGGCGGCGCCCTCCTCGTCCAGGCCGGGATCGCCGAAGAGCAGCTCGAAGCGATCCCGCCGCGCGGACGGCAGCGCCTCGCGGGTCAGGGCGATCAGCACGGTCGGCTTGCCCTCCCGCAGGTCGTCCGCCGCCGGTTTGCCGGTGACCCGCGGATCGCCGAAGACGCCGAGCACGTCGTCCCGCAGCTGGAACGCGTCGCCGAGCGGGTCGCCGAAGGCCGCCAGCGCCTCGCCGAGCGCCTCGCCGCCGGCCAGCCGCGCGCCGATCTGCAGCGGCCGGGTGACCGTGTAGCGGGCGCCTTTGAGCCGGACCACGGTCAGCGCTGCCGACACCGTGGTGGCCGCGGCCGCGAGATCCAGGTACTGGCCGGCGATCACCTCGGTGCGCATCCGGGCGAGGATCGGGTGGGCGCCGGCGATCCGGTCCGGCGGCAGCCCGCACTCGTGGAACATCTGCTCGGCCCACGCCGCGCACAGGTCACCGCAGAGCAGCGCCGCGTGCCGGCCGAAAGCCGCTCCCCGCACGGCGAGCCGGCGGTGAACCGAGGGCTCGCCCCGCCGCCTGTCACTGTCGTCGATGATGTCGTCGTGGATCAGCGCGAACGCGTGGAACAGCTCCAGCGCGGCGGCCGCGACGATCACCTCGTCGGCGTCCGGCGCGCCCGCGCCACGCCACCCCCAGTAGCAGAACGCGGGCCGCAGCCGTTTCCCGCCGGCGAGCACGAAGCGGCGCAGCACGCCGAGCACGTCGTGCGGCGCCTGCGCCGGCCACTCGCCGCCGCGCTGATCGAGGAAGGCGGACAGGGCCGCGTCGACCCGGTCCCGGACGTCGTCGGTCATGTCGCCAGGTCCCTCACGTCGCCGGGTCTCTCATGTCGCCGGGTCTCTCATGTCGCCAGGTCCAGCAGGAAGTCCTTCACCTCGGTGGCGGCCAGCGCCGGGCGGGACGCGGCCGCCGACGAGCAGAGCAGCACCGGGGCGTCCTGCGGCGACGACGGGAGCCGCCCGTGCGACCCGCGCACGGCCTGCGCGCCGGCGTCCAGGCCGACCACGTTCATCAGGTACCGCATGCCGAGCTTCTTGCGGGCCAGGGCCACGGCGGCGCGGCGCTTGGCGGCGGACGGGGCGGCCGGGTCGAAGAACAGCTCCGCCGGGTCGTACCCGGGCTTGCGGTGGATCTCCACAAGGCGGGCGAAGTCCGGCGCGTCCGCGTCGCGCAGCCAGTAGTAGTAGGTGAACCAGGCGTCCGGGTCGGCGACCAGCACCAGCTCGCCCGAGCGCGGGTGGGCCAGCCCGAACCCGGCCTGGCCCTGCGCGTCCAGGACCTGGTCGACGCCGGGCAGCGCCGCGCAGATCTTCGCGACCGCCGCCACGTCGCGGGGTTCCCGGACGTAGACGTGGGCGATCTGGTGGTCGGCGACGGCGAACGCCCGCGAGGTCCACGGGTCGAGGTATTCCATGCCCGCCTGGGTATAGACGTTCAGCAGTCCCTCGGCGCGCAGGGCCCGGTTGATGTGGACCGGGCGGCTCACCTCGGTGATGCCGTATTCGGAGAGGACGACGACTGTCGCGTCCCGGGCGTATGCGGCGTTCAGCAACGGATCCAGAACGGCGTCGAGCTCAGCGGCGGCCTTCGATGCCTGCGGGGAGTCCGGGCCGTACCGCTGCAGGTCGTAGTCGAGATGCGGGACATAGACCAGGGTGAGATCGGGATCGTGGTCGGCCATGACCTTCGCGGCGGCCCGGCAGATCCACTGGGAGGAGGCCATTCCGGCGCCCGGGCCCCAATAGGTGAAGAGCGGGAAGGTGCCCAGGGAGTCGTGCAGCGCGTCGTGCAGGGCGGGCGGATCGGTGTAGCAGTCCGGTTCCTTGCGGCCGTCGGCGAAATAGATCGGCCGGGGCGTGACGGTCCAATCCACGTCGGCGCCCATCGCGTACCACCAGCAGACGTTGGCGACAGTGCTGCCGGGCCGCCGTCTCCGCAGCGCCTGCCACAGTTTCTCGCCGCCGACCAGCGCGTTGTGCTGACGCCAGAGGAACACTTCGCCGAGCTCCCGGAAATACCAGCCGTTGCCGACGATGCCGTGCCCGGACGGCGGTTCACCGGTCAGGAATGTGGACTGGGCGGAACAGGTGACGGCCGGCAGCACCGTACCCAAGGGGGCCTGGAATCCCCGGTCGGCGACCGCGCGCAGGCGTGGCATGTGGGCGAGCAGGCGCGGGGTGAGGCCGACGACGTCGAGCACCACGAGACGGGTCATCGGGCCGCCTCCGCGAGCATGAGTTCGGCGACAGCGAGTTCGGCGGCGATTCCGGCGGCCAAGGCCGCGTCGTCACCCGGCCGCTGCGCGGGCGGAAGAACCCCCCACGTGTAGGTCTCCACGTCGAAGTGGTCGCAGAACGGCAGCAATTCCCGGATCGCCGCCCGGGTCACCGCGACGGTCGAGGTGAGCGGCGCGGCGGGGGCCGCATGCAGGGGTACGTGGTAATGGACGCGCCACGGTCCGGGAAGACGCCGCTCGATGGCCTCGTCCAGATCGTCGGCCGCCGCACCGGACGCGCTGCGGGTCTGATGCAGAAACCGCGGCTCGACATAATCGCGCAGCACCCCGGCCGACGGTTCGGCCGTCTCCAGCGCCGCCGAGATCTGCACCTTCACGATCGGCGTCCCGGCACCGGTCAGCCGGGCGACCGCCGCGGCCGGGTCCTCCCAGGCGCAGGCCAGGTGGGCCAGGTCGACGCAGACGCCGATCCACTCGGTGTCCAGCCGGGAGACCAGATCGGCGGCCTGCGCGGTGGTCTCCACGACACATCCGGGCTCCGGCTCCAGACCGACGCGCACCGGCCGTCCGGCCGCGCCGGATATCTCCGCGAGGCCTTTCCCGAGTTCGTCGAATCGGCGCAGCGCGGCGTCCTCCCGGGTCGGGTCCCACGGCGTGCGCCACGCGAACGGCAGCGTGGAGATGGAACCGCGCGCGGCCCGGTCCGGCAGCAGATCCACCAGGATCCGGGCGAGATTCAGCGTGTAATCCCGGCGTTCCGGTGTGGTCCAGTCCGGGTGATAGACGGCGTGTTTGACCACCGGCGCCTGAAACGCGGCATAGGGAAAACCGTTGAGGGTGACCACCTCCAGACCACGGGCGTCCAGTTCGCGCCGCAACCGGCGGCGGGAATCGGGGGCGGCCGCGAGCTCGGCGGCGACCGGGGCGGCCAGCCACAACCCGATGCCGAGCACGTCGGTGTCGAGGTGGGAACGGATCCGCCGGGCGAACGTGTCGAATTGGCCGACGATCCCGTCGAGATCCTCCGCCGGGTGCACGTTGGTGCAATAGCTGAGATGCCGCATCAGCTGCCTCCGCGCAGAATCGAGTTGCCGGCGAAGGTCGCACCCGTCTCCGCCACGTCGACCCTCTCCTCGCCGGAGAGGTCCAGCCGCCCGGACTGGCTGAAGAACTCCACCGGATTACGCCACAGCACCCGATCGACATCGTCCTCGGTGAATCCGCCGGCCCGCATTTCCTCGGCCGTCCGGAGAGTGAGCAGCGGGTCGGAGCGGCCCCAGTCGGCTGCCGAATTCACCAGGACGCGATCCAGCCCGTACTCGGAGAGGATCTTCACCATGCGGTCCGGTGACATCTTCGTGTCCGGATATATCGAGAAACCTGCCCACAGACCGGCGTCCAGGGCCGGGGCGACGGTCAGCTCGTTGAGGTGGTCGAGCACCACCCGGCCCGGATCGATTCCGGACTCGCGGACCACGGCGATGCTGCGCTCGGTGCCCCGCGCCTTGTCCCGGTGCGGGGTGTGCACCAGGGCCGGCAGGTCGTGCTCGATCGCGAGGGCGAGCTGGGCGGCGAAGACCTCGTCCTCGTCGGCGGTCATCGAGTCGTACCCGATCTCCCCGACCGCGACCACGCCGTCCTTCGCCAGATATCGCGGCAGCAGATCGAGCACCGGCCGGCAGCGCCTGTCGTTGGCCTCCTTCGGGTTGAGCGCGATCGTCGCGTGGTGCCGGATGCCGAACTGGCTCGCCCGGAACGGCTCCCAGCCGATCAGCGAGTCGAAGTAGTCGGTGAACGATTCCGGTCCGGTGCGTGGCTGGCCGAGCCAGAACGCCGGCTCGACGACCGCGCGCACCCCGGCGGCGGCCATCCGCTCGTAGTCGTCGGTGGTACGGGAGGTCATGTGAATATGGGGATCGAAGATCCGCATCAGGCTCCCTTCAACTGCTCCAGCAATTCCTGAGCGTCGGCCGGGACGTCACGCCCGGCCGCTTTCCGTTCCTCGGCGAAAGCACCGAGCATCTCGGCCAATACGGCATCGGCGCGGTCGGGCAACCCGTCAACGGCGGTCAGCGGAATGCCCATGAACACGCATTTGAGGACCCCCTGCCGCCAGGTGGCGGCATCCAGTTGCCGGGCGGCCGGCCCGAGCGCGGCGGCGACCAGCCGGGTGTCGTTCGTGCGCAGCGCGTCGTGCAGCAATGACACCGTTTCGCCGGTCGCCGGAATCAGCGGCAGGGCTTTGAGCACCGCACGTTTCTCGTCCGCGTCGCCGTACCGGTAAAGGGTTTCCGCCTCGCCGGGAGCGGCCGAGAGCAGCAACGCACGCGCGACCTCGTCAGCGGTCCACCCCGGAGCGACCGGTTCCCGGCCGCAGCGGCGACCGGCCGCCGGGAACAGCGCGCCGACGGCGGCCGGATCAGAGGTGATCTTCGCAAGCGCGTCGTCGAGCCAGCCGTTCTCGCCGAGCGCCGCGCGCAGTTCCACCAGCCCGGTCATGCTGCCGCCTCCCTCTCATGCTGACGCCTTCCTCATGCCGACGCCTCCCTCAGTTGACGCCTCCCTCAGTTGACGCCTCCCTCAGTTGACGCCTTTCTCAGGAAGTCGATGGATCGGCGGGCCACCGCGGGCGCCGCGTGCGAGTGCCGGGGCAGCTCGACCGCGACCAGACCCCGGTAGCCGGCGGTCGCCAGGGCCGCCGTCACCGGCGGGAAGTCGATCTCGCCGTCGCCGAACTCCAGGTGCTCGTGCACCCCGCGGCGCATGTCGTCGATCTGCACGTTGACCAGGTACGGGCCGGCGTCGGCGACACAGTCGGGCACCGGGTTCGGCTCCAGGCAGCGGCAGTGCCCGATGTCCAGCGTGATGCCCAGTCCGGCCGGGCGGCCGAGGGCGGCGTGCAGGCGGTGCCAGCCGGCCAGGTCCTCGACGAGCATGCCGGGCTCGGGTTCGAACCCCAGGGTCACGCCGTGCTCGGCCGCATAGCGGACCACCTGGTCGCAGCCGCGGACCAATCGGTCCCAGGCATCGGGTACGCCCACCGGTGCGATGCCGGCCCAGAACGAGACCGCCTCCGCTCCGAGATCGGCGCCGATCCGCACGGCGCGGCGCAGGTACTCCAGGCGCGGGGCGGGGTCGTCGTGCATGAACGTCGGCGCGTGCTTGTGCCACGGGTCGAGCAGGTAGCGGGCCCCGGTCTCGATCACCACGGCGAGACCGAGCCGGTCGAGGTCGGCGGCGACCTCGGCGGTGCGCCGGGCCAGGTCCGGGGCGAACGGGTCGAGGTGGCAGGTGTCCAGGGTGAGCGCGACGCCGTCGTACCCGAGGTCGGCGATCACCCGGAGCGCCTCGGGGAGGCGGTGGTTGGCGAAGCCGTTGGTGCCGTATCCCAGTCTCATGTGGCCGGTCCCGTCGATCCTTGGTGGCTTCTCGTGCGCCCTTTCATGTGGCCTTTCATGTGGCCTTTCATGTGGCCTTTCATGTGGCCGACACCCGCTGGGTCAGGCGTTTCGCGAGGGGGGCCGCCGCGGCTACGGCCAGACCCGTGATCGGGGCGCCGGCCCGGGCGGTCAGGGCGCCTTGGAGCGGCGGCATCCCGGTGATCCCGGCGCCGACCGCGGCACGGAACCGGTTCGCGGAGGGTTCCGTGGCGGCGCGGGCCTGGGCGGTGCCGTACCAGGTGGCGTACCAGCCGGCGAGGGCCGTCGCGGTTCGCCCGGCCGTACCCCCGAAGGGTTTCGCGCACGCCGCGGCCAGGGCGACCGTCGCGGCCAAGGTGGCCGCCGGCAGGCCGGCGCCGCCGCCGGTGACCTCGCGCCGGGACAGGAGGGTGACCGTTGCGGTGTGCGCGGCCATCGTGAGAGCGGCCGGGACGGCGTCACGGATCCCGCCGGCTTCGCTGCCGCTTGCTCCCAGCAGCACATCCAAACCGCGGCAGAGAGCCATCATCGGTGGGCCGGCGGCGGTGTTCTTCGCCCACAGGTCGTAGATCCAGATCGCGCCGGCCAGGGGGACCGCCACCGCAGCGGCCCGGCGGCCGCCGGTGAGGGCGGCGATGCCCACGCCGGCCGCGGTGAGACCGGTGGCGACCGCGAGGGCGTGACCGGGAGTGATCCGGCCGGACGGGACCGGGCGTTCCGGGCGTTCCACCGCGTCCAGGTCGCGGTCGGCCCAGTCGTTGGCGGCCATTCCGGCCCAGTAGAGGCAGATCGACGCGGCGGCCAGCCCGGCCGTGCGCCGGTTGAGCCCACCGGCTGCCGCGGCGCCGGCTATCGCGTCGCCGGGGACGGAGAGGGCGGCGGGGGCGCGCACCAGCTCGGCGAGGTCGCGCCAGCGTGGTGCGCGGGGGCGCCAGCGTGGTGCGCGGGGGCGCCGGCTCGGTGGGCCGGGCCGCCGCTCTGGTCGGTCAGGCATCGTCCTCCTCCCGGCCTCCCGGCTCGGGGTTTCCCGGCGCGCGGCTCGCCGGCTCGGGGCTTGCCGGCACGGGGCCTGCCGGCACGGGGCCTGCCGGCACGGGGCCTGCCGGCACGCGGCTTGCCGGCTCGCGGCTTGCCGGCTCGCGGCTTGCCGGCTCGCGGCCTCCGAGGTCGCTGCTTGCCGGCGCGCGGCCTTCCAGGTCGCTGCTTCCCGGCTGGCTCAGGTCTCGGGCGAATCGGATCAGGTGGGCCCACTGGTCGGCGAGGCCGTGCGGGACGTCCCCGATCGGGTCCTTGAAGAAGAAGGCGAGTTCGGTGAGCGGACCGGATCGTCCGGCGGCGTGTGCCGCCGCGACCAGGCGTGCCAGGTCGAGCACGAGCGGGGCGGCCAGGGCCGAGTCGCAGCCGTGCCAGCTGAACTCCATCCGCATGCCGACGCCGAGGAAACCGGTGAACGTGATCAGGTCCCAGGCGGTCTTGAAGTCGCCGATGTCGTCGACGTACTCGATCCGGCTGTGCCCCTGCGGCTGGTACCCGAGGGTCTCCTTGAGCACCCGCTGCTTGCTGCCGGCCTTGGCGGCGTTCGCGGCCGGGTCGGCGAGGTTGGCGCCGTCGCCGCCGCCGAGCAGATTCGTGCCGGACCAGGACCGCACCCGCAGGTTTCGCATCATGAACATCGGCGCCAGCACCGACTTCACCAGGGTCTCCCCCGTCTTTCCGTCCCGGCCGCCGTAGGGCAGTCCGCGCTCGGCGGCGAGTTGTTCCAGGGCGGGCAGCCGCGCGCCGGTGGAGGGCGTGAAATCGACGAACGGACAACCCGCCCGGAACGCCGCATAAGCCGCGAGCGCGCTCGCCGGCAGGACCGGATCGGCGTCGCCCAGAGCCTCCTCGAGAGCGGCCAGATCGGCGTGCGCCGGGTGATCGGAAGCGGCCGCCTCGGTCGACGCCACATTGATCACGACGACCCGGTCGAGGCCGTGCCGATCACGGAATCCGGTGATGTCGGCGGCGATCAGTTCCGCGGTTTCCCGCTGCGTTGCGGCGACCGGCAACGCGCGGACCTCACGCTCCACGGACGCCAGATCGACACCCAGCGATGCGGTTAGTCCGGCCGGCAGGACGCCGGCGGCAGCGAGGGACTCCGCCTTCTTCACCACGGGTACGGCCGTGATGTCATGCCCACCGAACACCAGATCGGTCAGTCCGGGCAGGGCCGTGTCCCGCAGCGGCGGCGACTCGGTGACCATGCCGGCCGGTTCCGCCAGACCGGCCCGGACGGCCAGAGCCCCGACGACGCTGGTGACCGCGACCGATCCACGGGCACCCATCAACCACACTCCGATTCCCATCACGCCCTCCCCGTTGACGGCTCACCGCGAGAAATCGGTTTCGGTCAATCTTTCATGGGATGCGGCGTGAGTCCAGGGCAACACCGCTGGCACTTCGAGGCCAGTCACACCGGTCGCGGCGCGCGCGTGGGCGACGGCACACAGAAGCTCGAGCCAGCCGCGGCCAGGTCACACAGAAGCGTGAGCCAGCGGCCGTGCGGGCACACACAGGCGTGAGCCAGCGGCCGTGCGGGCACACAGAGGCGGTGCGTGTGCGCCCATCCTCGTCCGGGCGTGGACGAACGCGCACAGTGCCGTTGTGTGCGCCCTCATCCACGCCACGCCACGCCACACCAAGCCACGCCACACCAAGCCACGCCACACCAAGCCACGCCACACCAAGCCACGCCGACGGCTCACGGTGAACACTGGCGGGGCATGGGCTCACGGGGCCGAAAACTCGTACCCGATGGATGTCGAGAAACCCCGGGCGGCTCCGTCCCCGCTGTAGAACGTGACCAGAACGGGTCGCGGCTTGGATCGAGGAGAGACGTCATGGCTAAGTATCTGCTGCTCAAGCACTACCGGGGCGCTCCGGCGGCGATCAACGACGTGCCGATGGACAAGTGGAGTCCCGAGGAGATCTCGGCGCACATCCAGTACATGAGCGACTTCGCGCGGCGGCTGGAGGCGACCGGGGAGTTCGTCGCCGAGCAGGCGCTTCAACCGGCGGGCACGTGGGTGCGGTATGACGGTGAGGGGCGGCCGCCGGTGACCGACGGGCCGTTCGCGGAGACCAAGGACCTCATCGCCGGATGGATGCTGATCGATGTGGACAGTTGCGACCGGGCCCTGGAGCTGGCCGCCGAACTGTCGGCCGCGCCCGGCAAGGACGGGAAGCCGATCCACGAGTGGCTGGAGCTGCGTCCGATTCTGACCTCGCTGCCGACGATCACTGAGTGACCGCCGAGATCTCACGATGAACTACCGGGAGCTCACGCCGAGCGTGATCGGCGTCCTCGTCCGCCGCGGGGCCGACTTCGCGGCGGCCGAGGACGCCGTCCAGGACGCGCTCGTCGAGGCGGTGCGCACCTGGCCGGCCGACCCGCCGCGCGACCCCAAGGGGTGGCTCGTCACGGTGGCCTGGCGGCGGTTCCTCGACGCGACCCGGGCGGAGGCGGCGCGCCGGCGGCGGGAGGAGGCGGCCGGCGACGAGCCGGCGCCCGGTCCCGCCGCGGAAACCGATGACACGCTGCGGCTCTACTTCCTCTGCGCGCATCCGTCGCTGACCCCGGCGTCCGCCGTCGCGCTCACCCTGCGCGCGGTCGGCGGGCTGACCACGCGGCAGATCGCGGACGCCTACCTGGTGCCCGAGGCGACCATGGCGCAGCGGATCAGCCGGGCCAAGCGGACCGTGTCCGGCGTGCGGCTCGATCAGCCCGGCGACGTCGCCACGGTGCTGCGCGTGCTCTATCTGGTGTTCAACGAGGGGTACTCCGGCGACGTCGACCTGGCCGCCGAGGCGATCCGGCTCACCCGGCAGCTCGCGACCGTTATCGATCACCCTGAGGTGTCCGGGTTGCTCGCCCTCATGCTGCTGCACCACGCCCGGCGGGACGCGCGGATCGCCGCCGACGGCAGCCTCGTGCCGCTCGCCGCACAGGACCGCGGCCGCTGGGACACCGTGCTGATCGCCGAGGGTGTCGCGGTGCTGCAGACGGCGCTCAGCCGCGACCGGCTCGGCGAGTTCCAGGCGCAGGCCGCCATCGCGGCGCTGCACGCGGACGCGCAGGACGCGGCGGAGACCGACTGGGTGCAGATCGTGGAGTGGTACGACGAACTCGTGCGGCTCACCGGCAGCCCGATCGTGCGGCTCAACCGGGCGGTCGCGGTCGGTGAGGCGGACGGCGCGCGGGCCGGGCTGGCCGAGATCGCCACCCTTGACCCGTCGCTGCCGCGCTATCCGGCGGTCGCCGCCTACCTGCATGAACGTGACGGCGACCGGGAGACCGCGGCCCGGCTCTACACCGAGGCGGCGCACGCGGCGTCGAACGCCGCCGAGCGGGATCACCTGACCCGCCAGGCGGCGCGGCTCAACGCACGATGACTACCACGATGCCTTCCGTACGCCGGGAAGCTCCCCGCGCAACGCGAGTTCCCGGAATCGAACGCGTGACAGCCCGAATCTGCTGAGCACTCCCCGGGGCCGGCCGTCGATCTGATCGCGGCTGCGGCGCCGGCTCGGGCTGGAGTCGCGCGGCAGGGTGGCGAGGCGGCGCACCGCGGCGGCCCGGCCCTCCGGATCCGTGGCGATCGTCCGCTTCAGATCACGACGCCGCTCGGCGTACCGGTCCACCAGCTCGGCGCGGCGCTTCTCACGTTCGGTCAGGCTGCGGCGGGCCATCAGCGGTCCTTCCGGAAATCGACGCGGCGGCGCTGGACGTTCGGGTTCCAGCGGCGGCGGGTGCGGCGGTGCGAGTGGGACACGGCGTTGCCGAAGCTGGGCTTCGCGCCTGTCACGTCACAGATGTGGGACATGGTGGCAACTTTACAATGAAAATCATTGTCATTAGCAAGTTGAGGCAACAAGATAGGGGGTGTGAAGATCTCAGTCGCCCCCGCCGTCACCGTGCTGTCCGGGTTCAATCCGGGCACCGTGCAGGCGGCAGCCCGGGCTCTGCTCATCGCGGACCCGAACCTGGTGGCCGTGAGCCACTCCCTGACCGGCCTGCGCGACGGTGTCGTGCGGCGCACCGTCGAGTCCGCCGCCGGCATCGTCGAGCAGGTCGACGTCACACTGGAACACGGCTGTGTCTCCTGCACCCTGCGCGAGGACGTGCTGCCCACCCTGCTGCGCCTCGCCGACGAGCAGCCCGGCAGCGACATCCTGCTGGTCCTGCCGCCGGTCGTGGAGCCGGAAGCCGTCGCCACGGTCTGCGCGCACGCGACCGAGGCGCTGCGGTTCGACTCCTATGTGACAGTCGTCGACGCCGACGACTTCCTCGACGACCTGGCCAGCAGCGACGACCTGCGGGACCGGGACATGCACGCCGCCGAGGACGACCACCGCGCGGTCGCCGAGGTGGTCGTGCACCAGGTGGAGTTCGCCGACACCGTGCTGCTCTGGAGCCGTCCGGACACCGACCGGCTCGACCTGCAGCGGCTCGGCACCCTGGTGCACCGGCTCGCACCCTGGGCGGTCCAGGTCGCCACCGGCACCTCGCCGCTGCTGGACTGCGCCGGCCTCACCGCCGGTCTGCGCCGCACCGGGCGGCACGACCCGAACCGGCCCGGCATGCTCGGCCTGGCCCTGGAAGGACGGCAGATCGCCGTGCACGACGGGGAGAGCTCGGTCGTCTTCCGGGCCCGCCGCCCGTTCCACCCGCAGCGGCTGCACGACGCCCTGGAGAGCATCACCGAGCAGGCCCTGCGCGGCCGCGGGCAGCTGTGGATCGCCAGCCAGCCGGACGCCGTCGTCGCGTTCGAGGCGGCCGGCGGCGGGGTGAGCCTGGGCAGCCTCGGGTACTGGCTGGCCGCCCTGCCGGTCGAGCGCTGGACCGAGACCAGCGTCGAGCGCCGGCTCGCCGCCGACCTGGACTGGGACCCGTACTACGGCGACCGGCAGACCGTGCTCGCCCTGATCGGCTTCGAGCTGGACGCCGTGCGCCTGAACGCCCTGCTCAACGACTGCCTGCTGACCGACGCCGAGATCGCGGACGGCTTCGACGCCTGGCGTGCCTGGCCCGACCCGTTCGCCGGCTGCTTCCCCCTCACCGGCTCCCTCACCGGCTCCCTCACCGACGCACTCACCGGCAAGGAGCAGTAGTTACGAAGCTGGCTTTCAGCGCTGGCGCAGCGGGTTGCCGGCAGCGCTGAAAGCCAGCTCGTCTCGCCCGGCTGGCGACTGGGGCTGCCAGGCGCCCGATTTCTGAACACTGAGCGCCAGCCGGCATCGACGACTCCACGATCCATCCACCCGCCGGGATCACCTCAGCGCGAGACGATCCACCAGCCGGGATCACCTCAGGGCGAGCACGCCGTCGATCAGGTCGCCGACCGCCGGGGTGGTGAGCGCGTAGTACACGTGCCTGCCCCGGCGGCTCCGGCGGACCAGCCCGGCGTCGGCCAGATGGCGCAGGTGGTGGGCGATCGCCGTGGGATGGGCCGGGACCACCTCGCCGATCGTGGCCGGGGTGGCCTCGCCCGCCCGCAGCACCACGAGGATGTGCAGCCGATGCTCGTAGGCCATCCCGCGCAGCACCGTGACGGCCCGGCTCAGGTCGTCCAGGTCGATCACCTGGCCGGCCCCGGGGACCTGGCCTGCCCCGGGGACTTGGCCGGCGCCGGGAACCGGCTCGTCCGGCGCGATCACGTGGACGGCACCGGGGTCCAGCGCGCTGACGACCAGCGGACGAGCCACCTCGCCGGCCACGACACGGCCAGAACGGCGGTGGCGGTCAGCGAGATGCTCGCGCCGGCCGCCACGTTCCATCGGGCGGAGGCGTAGAGCCCCGCCAAGCCGCTGAGAATCGCGAACACCACGGCCAGCCCGGTGATCACCGGCAGGCGGTCGGACCAGAGCCGGGCCGCGGCGGCCGGGGCGACGATCAGCGACAGCGCCAGGATCGTGCCGACCGCCGGGACCACCGCCACCACCACCAGCTGGATCGTCAGCAGCAGAAGCAGGTCCCAGCCCGTGGTGGAGAGCCCGGCCGCCCGCGCGCCGTGCGGATCGAAACCGACGAAGAGCAGCGGCCGGGCGCCGGCCAGCAGCACCACCGCGACCACGGCCAGCACCACAGCGGTGACCACCAGATCGGCGGCGCTCACCGTGAGGATCGAACCGACCAGGAACGACGACAGGTCCCGGCTGAACCCGCTCTGCGTCGCGACGAGAGCCGCGCCGAGGGCGAACCCGCCGGAGAGCAGCACACCGGTGGCGGCCGCCGCGTCCTGGCCGCGCCGGCGCGCCAGCACGGCCACCCCGATGGCGATCACCGCGCCGGTGGCGACGCCGCCGACCAGCAGGTTCACCCCGATGATCGAGGCGGCCACGACGCCGGGGAAGGTCGCGTGGGTCAGCGCCATCGTGAAGAACGACAGCCGCCGCATCACCACGTGCACGCCGATCATCCCGGCCAGCGCGCCGATCAGGATCACCTCGGCGACGGCGCGGTGCAGCACGTCATCCCACCAGTTCACGCCGGCTCCTTCCCGAACGCAGCCACCGCACCGGGATCAGGAGCAGGTAGAACAGCACCAGCAACAGCACCACCGCGGAGGCGGAGGTGAGCGAGACCCCGTACCGTAAGGAGGCGGTCCAGCTCAGCAGGAGCCCGGCGTAGCCGGCGGCGAGCACGAGCACCGCGCCGGCACCGGCCATCACCGCGAGCCGATCGCTGACCATCCGCGCGGCCGCCGCCGGCACGATCAGCAGGGCCACCACCAGGATCGTCCCGACCGCGCGGACAGCGGCCACCACCACGAGGGCGAGCAGCACGTTCAGCCACAGGTCGAGCCAGCCGACCCGGAAACCGGCAGCGGCCGCGCCCTCCGGATCGAACGAGCGGAACACCAGCGCGCGGGCGACGACGAGCAGCCCGGCGAGGATCACCACCGCGAGCACGGCGGTCTCGGCGAGCTGCCGAGTCGTCACGGTCAGCAGACGACCGAAGAGAAAAGACGTCAGATCCGATGTGTACGACGATCGGCGCGACACCAGCACCACACCCGCCGAGAACATCGCGGTGAGCAGGACCGCCGTCGCCGCGTCGTCGGAGAGCCGGGCCCGGTTCGTCAGGACCGTCAGCACCAGCGCGGTGATCACACCGGCGACCAGCGCGCCGACGAAGATCCCCTCGATGCCGGCCGCCGCGAATCCGATCACGACACCGGGGAAGACCGTGTGGGTGAGCGCGTCCGAGACGAACGACAGCCGGCGCACGAACACGAAGACGCTGATCGGGCCGCAGATCAGCGCCAGCAGGGCGATCTCGGCGAGGGCACGGCCCATGAAGGGTACGGTGAACGGATCGATCACGGTTCCACCAGGACCATCCGGCCGTCGGCCAGATCGATCGCGCCACTGCCGTACGTCCGGCGCAGTGACTCGGCCGTGAGCGTCTCCCCTGGCGTGCCCACCGCCTGCTGCCGGCCGTTGACCAGGCAGACCAGGTCGGCGAGATCGCGGGCCACCCCGAGGTCGTGGGTGCTGAGCACCAGCGCGGCGCCGGCGGCCGACAGCTCCCGCAGGACCGTCACGATGGCCTCCTGGCTCACCGCGTCCACCCCGTTGAACGGTTCGTCGAGCAGCAACAGCGCCGGTTGCGCGACGATCGCCCGGGCGAGCAGCACCCGCTGGCGCTGCCCGCCGGAGAGCAGGCCGAAGCGGTGCCGGGCCCGGTCGGCGAGCCCGACCCGGTCCAGGGCCTCCGCGACGGCGGCGCGGTCGGCGGAACGGACCGGCCGCCACCAGCCGAGCCGGCGGTAGCGGCCCATCATCACGACCTGGCGGACGCTGACCGGGAAGTCCGCGTCGAGGGCGCCGCTCTGCGGCACGTATCCGGTGTCCGTCCGGGCCGGAACGCGCGCCGTCCCGCCGAGCACCTCGGCGAGCCCGAGCATCGACTTGATCAGGGTGGATTTGCCGGCGCCGTTCGGGCCGACGAGCGCGAGTCGCTGGCCGGCGCGCAGCTCGAGGTCGACGCCGGTGAGCACCGGCCGGCCCTGATAGCCGATGCTCACGCCGGAGTACCGCAGTTCCAGTCCGGGCCGGTCCATGATCAGCTTGCCAGCGCCTCGACGAGGATCTGGGTGTTGTGCCGCTCGGCGCCGAGGTACGTGCCCTCGGGCGATCCGGGCGCGCCGAGGCTGTCGCCGAACAGGGCGTCCTCACCCGCGACGACCTTGACGCCGGCCTGCTTGGCGATCGCCTCGGCGGTCTTCGGCGGCAGCGAGCTCTCCGCGAAGATCGCCTTGGTCCCGGTGCTCTTGATCTTCGCGACCAGGTCGTTGAGCTGCTTCGCGGACAGTTCGGCGGACGTGTCCAGGCTGGGGATCACCGAGCCGACGAACTCCAGGTCGTACCGCTGGATGTAGTAGCCGAAGGCGTCATGGTTGGTGACCAGCTTCCGGTCGGCCGCCGGGATCTTGGACCACGCCGCGGCGTTGTCGCTGTCCAGCTTGTCGAGCTGGGCGGTGTAGGTGGTCAGGTTCGCGGCGAACGCGGACGCCTTGGCGGGCTCGGCGGCGGCCAGGCCCTTCTCGATGTTGGCGACCATGATCTTGGCGTTGCGCGGGTCGTGCCAGATGTGCGGGTCGTGCTCCTCTTCCCCGGCGTGCGCCTCCTCCTCGGCGTGCGCCTCGTCCGCGTGCGCCTCGCCCTCTTCCGCGTGCTCGTGGCCGCCCTCGCGCAGCGTCACACCGGTGCTGGAATCGACGACCGTTCCATCAAAACCGGCGGACTCGATCGTACGGTCGAGCCACTCCTCCAGGCCAACACCGCTCTTGACCACCAGCTTCGCGGACGCGATGGCCTGCAGGTCAGCGGGCGTGGGCTCATAGTCGTGGGGGTCCACGTTGGGCTTGATGATCTGGGTGACGTCGACCTCCGCGCCCCCGATGTTGCGCACGAAGTCCGCGACCTCCGGGGTGGTCGCGACCACCGCGAGCTTCGGCCCGGTGGCCGCGTCGCTCGAGGCGTCCGCGGCGCCCGTGGCGTCACCGGCGGACGAGCCGCACCCCGCGATCACGGTGGTGGCCGCGGCAAGGCCCGCGATCCAGAACATGCGCTTCATGAATCTCACTCCTGTCACTGAGGAGTGAAACGGTAATCATTCCCAGAATCTATCGTCTAATCGCAAATTGACGATGTGTCGCCAGTCGGAGCGGCCCTCCCCGGAGCGCGTGGAGTTCCGGTGCGCTCCGAGCCTCAACTCCACACGCGGGGACCGACACCCTGGAGCGCGTGGAGTTCGGGTCCGCTCCGAGCCTCAACTCCACACGCGACGCCGGCCGGCCAGGAGCGTGTGGAATTCGGGTTCGCCACGCACCCCAAGTCCACAGGCGACGCCGGCCGGCCCGGAGCGTGTGGAATTCGGGTTCGCCACGCACCCCAAGTCCACACGCGACGCCAGCCCCCCGGAGCGTGTGGAATTCGGGTGGGCCGCTGTCACGAGCCGTAGCTCACGCAGGAATCAAGCCGCGATAAGGCGTTTCCGCTACGGCTGGCGGGGCTCGGCCGTAGCTGGGACATGTGATCAAGCACGAATGACCGCTACCAGCTACGGCTCGCGGAGCCCGGCCGTAGCTGGGACATGTGATCAAGCACGAATGACCGCTACCGGCTACGGCTCGTGACGCGCCAAGCCGCGCGATGCGATGCGGCGCGCTGTCATGTGACGTCGTGCGGGCTCGGCGGCCGGCTGGCGGTGGATCGTGGAGCCGCGGGGGCGGGCTGGCGCTGAGTGTTGTCGCGACGGGCCGGTAGGAGCACTGGGAGCCAGCCGGGCGAGGCGAGCTGGCTGCCAGTGCTGCCGACGGGGTGCTTCGACAGCACTCACGACCAGCTGGACCAGCTGGACCAGCTGGACCAGCTCGACCAGCTGGACCAGCTGGCTGCCAGCGCTGGGGCGCCCACCCCCGGCGGGACGGTCTCCACCTCGACCACCGACGTGTCCCGGCGGCCGCGCTGCGGCCGTGACCCGGCACGTGATCGCGCGGGCTCTCGGGGACGGGTCGACTGCGGCTGGGGCGTTTCACCGCGTACCCGGCAAAGGGTTTCGTGGATGAACCGGGACTTAAGGCTTCGTGGCTTACCCGACACACAGGTTTGAAAACTTGATTCATTCCAGAAAAGCTCGCTAAGGTCTTCGCCATGACGGCCGACCTTGAGGAACAGCTCCGGGCGGTCTCGTTGCGCGTGACCCGGCCCCGGCTTGCGGTGCTCACCGCGCTGCGGGACCACCCACACGTCGACACCGACACGGTGATCGCACTCGTACGGGCGGATCTTCCCACCGTCTCCCACCAGGCGGTTTACGATGTGCTACGTGCGCTCACCGAGGCCGGACTGGTACGCCGGATCCAGCCCACCGGTGCGAACGCCCGCTACGAAGTGCGAGTAGGCGACAACCACCACCACGTGGTGTGCCGCTCCTGCGGAGCGATCGCCGACGTCGACTGTGCGGTCGGCCACGCCCCCTGTCTCACCGCGTCGAACGATCACGGGTTCGTGGTCGACGAGGCGGAGGTCGTCTACTGGGGCGTCTGCCCCGACTGTTCGAGCAGAAAATCGGAAGGAAACCCATGAGCGACGCCCAGGACAGCGGAACCGGCAAGTGCCCGGTGGCGCATGACTCCGTGACCGCACACGGCAGCGAGAGCGAGAACCCGGCGATCGACTCGCCGACCCCGAAGACCGGCGGTCGTCCGCGCACCAACCGTGACTGGTGGCCGAACCAGCTCGACCTGTCGGTGCTGCACGCCCACTCGCCGAAGGGCAACCCGCTCGGCGAGGACTTCGAGTACGCAAAGGAGTTCGCCAAGCTCGACGTCGAGG
The DNA here is from genome assembly GCF_040639325.1 of Actinoplanes sp. NPDC023936. Taxonomy (NCBI): domain Bacteria; kingdom Bacillati; phylum Actinomycetota; class Actinomycetes; order Micromonosporales; family Micromonosporaceae; genus Actinoplanes; species Actinoplanes sp. NPDC023936. The sequence goes on from NZ_JBEZZR010000040.1 coordinate 20,085, forward strand.
CCCTCAAGCGCGACCTCGTCGAGCTCATGACCACCTCGCAGGACTGGTGGCCGGCCGACTTCGGCCACTACGGCGGTCTGATGATCCGGATGAGCTGGCACGCGGCGGGCACCTACCGCATCCAGGACGGCCGCGGTGGCGCCGGCGACGGCGGGCAGCGGTTCGCCCCGCTGAACAGCTGGCCGGACAACGCGAACCTGGACAAGGCGCGCCGCCTGCTCTGGCCGATCAAGGCCAAGTACGGCCAGAAGATCTCCTGGGCCGACCTGCTGGTTCTCGCCGGCAACGTCGCCATGGAGTCGATGGGCTTCGAGACCTTCGGCTTCGGCTTCGGCCGCGTCGACGTCTGGGAGCCGGAGGAGATCTTCTGGGGTCCCGAGGACACCTGGCTCGGCGACGAGCGCTACGCCTCGGAGAAGACGATGGCCGAGGGCGTCGGCGCCACCGAGATGGGCCTCATCTACGTGAACCCGGAGGGCCCGCGCGGCAACGCGGACCCGCTCGCGGCGGCGCACTTCATCCGGGAGACCTTCGCCCGGATGGCGATGAACGACGAGGAGACCGTCGCGCTGATCGCCGGTGGTCACACGTTCGGCAAGACGCACGGCGCGGCCCCGGCCGACGGCCACGTCGGCGCGGAGCCCGAGGGCGCCCCGATCGAGGCGCAGGGCCTTGGCTGGCTGAGCACCCACGCCAGCGGCAAGGGCAAGGACGCCATCACCAGTGGCCTCGAGGTCACCTGGACCGACAAGCCCACCCAGTGGAGCAACCGGTTCTTCGAGATCCTCTTCGGCTACGAGTGGGAGCTGACCACCAGCCCGGCCGGCGCGAAGCAGTGGGTCGCCAAGACCACTGACGAGATCATCCCGGACGCCTTCGACCCGTCGAAGAAGCACCGCCCGACGATGCTGACCACCGACCTGTCGCTGCGGGTCGACCCGGCCTACGAGAAGATCTCGCGCCGCTTCCTGGAGAACCCCGAGGAGTTCCGCCTCGCGTTCGCCAAGGCGTGGTACAAGCTGCTGCACCGTGACATGGGCCCGGTCACCCGCTTCCTCGGCCCGTGGGTGCCGGAGGCCCAGCTGTGGCAGGACCCGGTCCCGGCCGTCGAGGGCCCGCTGGTCAGCGACGCCGACGTGGCCGCGCTCAAGGCGAAGGTCCTCGACTCGGGCCTGAGCGTCGCGCAGCTGATCCAGGCCGCGTGGGCCTCGGCCGCCACGTACCGCTCCACCGACAAGCGCGGTGGCGCGAACGGCGCCCGGATCCGCCTCGAGCCGCAGCGCAACTGGGAGGTCAACCAGCACGCGATCGCCGTCGTCGACGCCCTCGGGAAGATCCAGCAGGAGTTCAACGCCGCCGGTGGCGCGCAGATCTCCCTGGCCGACCTGATCGTCCTGGCCGGCAACGCGGCCGTGGAGAAGGCGGCCAAGGACGCCGGCGTCCCGGTGACCGTGCCGTTCCACCCGGGCCGCACCGACGCCTCCCAGGAGCAGACCGACGTCGAGTCGTTCAAGGTCCTGGAGCCGCGCGCCGACGGGTTCCGCAACTACCTGCGCCCGGGCGAGAAGACCCAGCCGGAGATCCTGCTGGTCGACCGCGCCTACATGCTGAACCTGACCGCGCCGGAGATGACCGTCCTGGTCGGCGGCCTGCGCGCGCTCGGCAACAACTTCGGTGGCACCAAGCACGGCGTGCTCACCGACAAGCCGGGCGTGCTCAGCAACGACTTCTTCGTCAACCTGCTGTCCCCGGGCACCAAGTGGAAGGCGTCGGAGACCGAGCACGTCTACGACATCCAGGACCTGGCGACCGGCGAGACCAAGTGGACCGCCACCGTGGTCGACCTGATCTTCGGCTCGAACTCGCAGCTGCGGGCGCTGGCCGAGGTCTACGCGAGCGCTGACGCCAAGGAGAAGTTCGTCAACGACTTCGTGACGGCGTGGACGAAGGTCATGGAGCTGGACCGGCACGACCTGGTCTGATGTTTGAAGCGAACCCCGGCAGATGGTTGCGGATCTGCCGGGGTTCGGCCTTTCCCGGGTACGGGTCACGCCACCCACCAACCGCAGACGACCCGTCCCCGAGAGACGGCGCGATCACGTGCCGGGTCACGGCCGCAGCGCGGCCGCCGGGACACGTCAGTGGTCACCGTGGAGACCGTCCCGCATCGACCGGCCCGCCGCGGCGCCGCCCGTCGGGCGCGGAGGGCCACCGCACCGGGAACCGGCTGGTCCGGCCGGCGCTCAGTGCTGCTGAAACACCCGGTCGACAACACTGACAACCAGCTCGCCCCGCCCGGCTGGCTCTCAGTGCTCTTACCGGCCCGTCGCGACAACACTCAGCACCAGCCGACCCATGCCGCTCCACGATCCCCAGCCAGCCCGCCGACTGCCGAGCCGCACGACGTCACGTGCCGTGCCGTGCCGCGACGTGCCGTGCCGCGACGTGCCGTGCCGCGACGTGCCGTGCCGTGCCGTGCCGTGCTGCGAGCCGTAGCTGGTAGCGGTTATCCGCGCTTGATCACATGCCTCAGCTACGGCCGAGCTCCGCCAGCCGTAGCCAGTAGCGGTTATCCGCGCTTGATCACATGCCTCAGCTACGGCCGAGCTCCGCCAGCCGTAGCGGATACGCCTTGTCCGGCCCGATTCCCGGCGTGGGCTACGGCTCGCAGGACGCCAGACAGGCTCCGGTGACGATCACCTACGGGCGCGGACTGTCCACCACGCCGGAAACCCGCTCCAGAATCTCGCCCAGCACCTCGGGACTCGTCGCGAAGTTGATGCGCACGAACGCACCGGTGTCCGGGCTGAAGTCGGCGCCCCGGCCCAGCCGCACCTTCGCCTTCTCCTCCAGCACCGCCGCCGGGTCCGGCCCCAGGCCCGGGAAGCGGAGCCACGCCAAGTATGTCCCCTCCGGCTCGCGATAGCCGGTATCCCCCGGCAAGGTGGCAGCCCACCGTGTGACCTGGTCACGGTTCAGGGTCAACGTGTGCATCAACCCGTCCAGCCAGTCGTCCGCCTCGCGCCAGGCGGCCACCGTCGCGACCCGTCCCAGCGTGCTCGGCTGTCCGAAATAGTCCAGCGGGAAGCGGTCCAGCGCCTCCCGCACCGACGACGGCCCGATGTGGGCGACCGCGCAGCGCAGGCCGGCGATGTTGAACGCCTTCGTCGCGGACGTCGCGGTGATCGTGCGGGCGGCGGCGTCCGCACTCAGCGACGCGAACGGGATGTGCCGGTGACCCGCGTAGACGAGGTCGGCGTGGATCTCGTCGGACAGGACCGTCACGTCATGCTCCCGCGCGGCCGAAGCAAAAGCGGCAAGCTCCGCACCGGAAAACACCCGGCCCGTCGGATTATGGGGATTCACCAGCAGGAACAGCCGGCAACCCGCCAGGTCGGCCGGTGAGGTGACGGGCACGATGCGGCGGCCGGCGCGGAGGATGCTGGCCAGAAACGGCGGATAGTTCGGCAACTGCACGCCGATACCGTCACCCGGCGCTGTCACCACCTCGATGATCACCTGCAGGATCTGGATCAGGTCGGTGAAAACCCTGGTCCGATCCGGTGACGGGTCCCAGTCGTAGCGCGTGCGCATCCGGTCGGTGAAGGCGGCCACCACCGGGTCGCCGCCCGGCCAGTGCGGGTAGCCGTGGTCGGTGACCTCGTGCACCCGCTGCCGGATGATCGGCGCGACCGGGAAGTCCATGTCGGCCACCCAGGCGCCGAGGGTGCCGGGTTCCAGGGCGCCCCACTTGACCCCGTACCCGGATCGCAGTCGTCCGATGTCGACGCGGGCGTCGAACGCGGTCACGGCCGGGCCTGCGCAAGGATCGCGTCCCGCATGATCTCCATCTGCCCGTGGTGCTGGGCGAGTTCCTCGTAGACGTGGAGCAGCGCGGCGCCACGGTTCAGTTCCCGGGCCGGACCTTGGAAGGACCCCGGTGGTTGCGCTCGCAGCGACGCCTGCGGCTCGGCGGCGCGCACGTCCGCAGCGAGACGTTCCCGTACGGCCACCACCTCAGCGAGCAGCGGCGCGACCGGGCCGGAAGCGGTGAACTCGGCGTCGCGGTCGCGGACCACCGGACGGCCGGCGACGAGGACACCGGCCCAGTAGTCGACCACGCCCACACAGTGGGTGAGCAGCGCGTACGGCGTGTTCGCACCGGGCAGCGCGGGCCGGGAGTTGGCGAGTTCGTCACCGAGCCCGGCGACGATGCCGGCCATCCCGTCGAGCGCCCGCCCGGCGAAGTACAGATAGTCGTCAGTGGATATCACGGCACGCCTCCTCATCGCGTCACCGCCTTAGCCGGTGACGCGATGACCTTGCTGGATGGCGGCGTCACCTGTCAAGGTGGTGACGTGGAGTTCGTATTCGTCAGCGGCAACCCGGCGCTCGACCTGCTCGGCACGCTCAAATGGCGGCGGACCACGCCCGAGGAGGGGCTGGCCGAGCCGGCCGACGCGGCGCGGTGGGCGGTCGAGGCGGGGCTGCTCAGCGCGGCGCCGGCGGCCGGGCGGGACGAGTTGGACCAGCTCCGTGAGCTGCGGGAAGTCACCTATCGCCTGGTCCACGCGTCGCTCTCCGGGACGGAGTGGGACGGTGCCGACCTGCGTACCCTCAATGCGGCCGCCGCCGGATCCCCCGCCTCGCTCACCCTCGGCTCGCGGGGCGCGCAGCGCACCGGCGGCCTCGGCGCCGCCACCGCCGAGGTCGCCCGCGCCGCCGTCGTGCTGCTCGGCGACATGTCCGGCGAGACGCCGCCGCGCGTGCGTGAATGCGAGCGGCAGGCGTGCACCCGGCTGTTCATCGACCGGTCGCGGGGCGGCACCCGGTCCTGGTGCGGCATGGCCGAGTGCGGCAACCGGGTCAAGGCCCGCGAATACCGCGCCCGCAAAGCCGCCACCAGCCTCTGACGACCGCCGACCAGCTCACATCTTCCCGGCCGCGGCCTTGATCGCCGCGCGGATGCGGGGATAGGTGCCGCACCGGCACACGTTGCGGATGGTGTCCAGGTCGGCCTCGGTGATCTCGCGGTTCTCCGCGGCGACCCGGCGGACCAGGGCGACCGCCGCCATGATCTGGCCGGGCTGGCAGTATCCGCACTGGACCACGTCCTGGTCGAGCCACGCCTGCTGCATCGGGTGCAGCTCGGCGCCGGCCGTCGCGGCGAGGCCCTCGATGGTGACGACCTCGTCGTCCGGCCCCAGCGCGGAGACCGGGATCGCACACGGCGTCACGGCCTCGCCGTTGAGGTGGCTGGTGCACGCCCGGCAGACGGCGATGCCGCAGCCGTACTTCGGCCCGGTGACGCCGAGGATGTCGCGCAGCACCCAGAGCAGGCGCACGTCGTCGGGGACGTCCACGGTGACCGCCGTGCCGTTGACCCGGAAGGTGTGCTCAGGCACCGGTGCCTCCATCAGACGGAACGAGCGGGGACGCCGGGATCGGCGGGGTCGTGGGCTTCGGCGTGAACGACAGCGTCCCGTGGTTGATCGGGAAGGACGTGGGCATCGTCCCGGTCGCCCGGCCGTAGGCGCACGCGACAGCCGCCACCGACGCGGCGACGCCGAGCTCGCCCGCGCCGCCGGGCTCGTCCGACGTCGGCGGCATGACGATGACCCGCAGGTCGGGCGGGGTGTTCCACTGCCGGGTGTAGAAGTAGTTGTCCCAGCTCGCCTCCAGGAAGTAGCCGTCGCGCAGGTGCAGGCTGGAGGTCAGGGCGAGCGCGATGCCGTCCATCACACAGCCCATCATCTGCGCCTCGAGGCCGCGCGGGTTGACCGCGAGCCCGACGTCCACGGCGAAGACCACCTTGGTGACCCGCGGGCCGCCGACACCGTCGCGGATCGGCCGGTTCACCGTGGCGGGCCGGCAGTCGATCTCCACGAGGCAGGCGCTGACCCCCTTGTACTCGGAGTGGAACGCGATGCCCTGCGCGGTGCCGGCCGGCATGGCCCGGCCCCACTCCCCCGCGTCGGCGGCGGCGCGCAGCACGGCCCGGGCGCGTTCGTCGCGCAGGAAGTCCCGGCGCATCTCGAACGGGTCCCTGCCCAAGCGAGAAGCCAGCTGGTCGATCATCAGTTCCCGCGCGCACGTGGTGTCCGGTGAGTACACGTTGCGCATGCTGCCGGTGTTGAACCCCTTCCCGGTCTCGGCGAGCAGCCGGGTGTGCACCCCGAACCGGTACGGCGACGTGTGGCTGAACTGGAAGAACGTCTGCGCGAACGCGGCGTCGCCGATCGGCAGCGACGCGGCCATCGCGGTGAGCAGCTCACCCAGCCCGTGCCCGAGATCGGTGGTGACGCTGGTGTGCCGTTGCTCGAAGCCGAGCACCAATCCGCCGGCGTACGCGATCCGCACCCGAGAGGTCGCCATCGGGTGAGTGCGGCCCTGCCGGGAGTCGTCGGCGCGATGCCACATCAGCTTGACCGGCTTGCCGATCTTCTCCGAGACCTCGGCGGCTTCCAGGGCGGCGTCGAAGAACAGCTTGCGGCCGAACGAGCCGCCACCCTCGGTGACGTGCACGGTGACTCTGCCGGGTGGCAGACCGAGGCGGGCCGCGATCGTCTGCTGGGCGACGATCGGCGACTTCAGCGCGGACCAGATCTCGGCCCGGCCTCCGCGTACGTCGGCGATCGCGCAGTTCGTCTCCAGCGCGCTGTTGCTGCGGAAATGGAAGGTGAACCGGCCCTCCACGACCGGGGTGAGCGGCCGCGGACCGAGCGGCAGCTCCGCGGCGGCCAGCTCCTTGAGCACGCTCTGGTCGGACTTGCCCTCCACGGTTCCGGCCTTCCACGTGACCCGCAGGGCGCGCACCGCGTCGATGCACTGGCCGAACGTGTCGGCGCGGACCGCCACCCCGGTGGAGATCGTCACCACGTCGGTGACGCCGGGCATGGCGAGAACCTCGGCGAGGTTGCCGACCGGGCCGGGTTTGCCGTTGATGGTGGGCGGCCGGCACACCATCGTGGGTTTCGCGCCGGGAACGTCGAGGTCCATCGCGAACTTCTTGCGCCCGGTCACCGCGTCGCGGGCGTCGATCCGGTTCTGTGGCCGGCCGATGACGGTGAAGCTCTCCCGCGGGGCGAGCTCCACCGGCACGGACAGGGTTCGCGGGCTGGCCGCCCTGCTCGCCAGCGCGCCGATGTCGACGCGCCGGCCTTTCTCATCGGTGATCACACCAGCGTCGAGGCGCAGACCGGCCTCCGGCGAGTTCAACAAGGACGCCGCGGCCCGGAGCAGCCGCTGCCGGGCGACCGCCGCCGCCACCCGGATCGGTGTGTACGTCGCGATGGTGGTGTTCGACGCCCCGGTGAGCTGGTTGAAGAGCAGCTCGGGCCGGGCGTCGGCGAGGGTGACCCGGACCCGGTGCACGGGCACGGACAACTCCTCGGCGATCAGCATGGCCGTCGAGGTGGTGATGCCCTGCCCCACCTCGGCCCGGGGCAGGGCGAACGACACGGTGCCGTCCGGGTTGACCTCGACCGAGATGAGTCCCGATGTCGGCAGTGCCGCTGCCGTCATGATGTCGTTCAGGTCCAGGATCTCGGTGATGTCCGCGTCGGCCCGGGTGGGCGCCGCGGTCACCAGGACCGGGCCGGCGAGAACGAACCCGAGAAAGCTGCGGCGTTTCATTCGGGCCGGTTGATCGTCGGGATCTCGATTTTGGTTTCCTTGCCTTTCGTGAGGAAGAAGAGGATGTACTGGCGGACCGCCTCGTCGATCACCCAGGCCGCCTCCGGGACGAGCGGCAGCGGGACCAGCCCTTCGCGGAACCGCACCAGCAGCGGCCACAGCTTCGCGATCAGCGGACCCCAGACCGGCTCGCGTTTGATGCCGTCCCAGTCCGACACCTGATCGCCGACCAGGTACCGGGCCAGCGCGTTGACCAGCGGGCGGCTGATGCTGCCCGGACTGGTCTGCTCGGCGAGCTGGCCGAGCAGGATGTCGGTGAGCTCGACACCCTCGCGGGTCGGGCCCATGTTCGGCGGCAGCACCTGGTCGGACTGGGCGTTCGCGGCGGCCCAGGTGGCCGGGATGTACTCGTCGCGCACGCCGAGCAGGTGCGCTGTCACCTGCCAGACGTGCAGGTAGGCCTGCGCGTCGGCGGCCGAGATCGGCACGTCCCACTCGCGCAGCTTGCGCATCGCGTACGTCGGCAGGGTGTGCCAGGTGACCAGGATGTCCTCCTGGCTGATGATCGGGCCCCACTTCCAGTGCGGTGACTGCGGCAGCAGGTGCCGCACGGCGGCGTGGACCAGGCGGGTCTTGACCGCGTTGACGACGCAGTCGCCGTCCGGCCGGTACGCGTTCAGCGCTCCCACCGAGAAGCCCAGGAGGCTGGTCTTGGCGACCCGGTCCTCCATGTCGGCGCCACCCTTGGAGTAGTAGACCGACCAGGCCTCCTTCGGGATGGCGGTGCTCAGCATGCCGCCGCCGACGCCGTTGAGCAGGTTCAGGTAGAGGCCGCGGGACTTGTTGAACTGCGCGGCCCGCTCCAGCTTCGCGGTGTCCGCCCAGGACGGCAGCCGGCGCGCCTGCTCGATGAAGTCGGTCAGATATCCGGGCAGGCCGGCCGGGAGTGGCTGGTCGTTACGGGTCCAGTTCCACAGCAACCGGTTGACCTCGGGCACCGCGCCGCTGTCCAGCAGCTCGGCGGAGACCGGGTCGGCCTCGGCGTCGAAGATGGTGCGCGGATCGGCGCCGGAGCCGCTGCCGGCGATCGAGCCGGTGGGCGACCAGGTCCACGGGGAGACGTCGCGGGACCAGGCGGGGGTGGCGATCCCGAGTGCTCCGAAGGCGCCGAGTGCCCCGCCGGACATCAAAAGCTTGCGCCTACTTAGTTCCGACATGTCGCGGAAAATCCTCTCAGGTCGGACGGTTGGTGAGGGGGATCTCGATGCTGATCGGTTTCGCCTCGGAGAGGAACAGCAGCGCCGCCTTGCGCAGGAACTCGTCGAACAGCCAATAGGCCTTCGGCGCGAGCGGGAACGGCAACAACCCTTCCCGTACGGCGACGAAGGGTCCCCAGGCGGTCCGCAGCAGCGGGTCCCAGACCAGCTCGCGCGGGATCTTGAGCCAGCCAGCGATCTCGTCGCCGAGCATGAAGCGGGTGAACGAGCCGAGGATCCCCTTGGTCAGCAGCCCGCCGTCGATGTCCTTGCCGAGGTTGAGCAGGATGTCGGCGAGCTTGATGCCCTCGGGGGTCGGCCGCAGGACCGGGTCGAGGACCTGGGTGGCCTGCGAGTTTGCCTCCGCCCACGAGTTCGGGATGTACTCGTCACGGACGCCGAGCAGGTACGCCCCGACCTGCCAGGAGTGCAGGAACGCACTCGACTCGGCCTCCGGGATCGGCACCTTCCAGTCGGTCAGCTTGCGCATCACCGTGGTGGGCAGGCTGTGCCAAGTGACCATGATGTCCCGCTGGCTGATCGGGATGTCCTCCTCGGCCACCTGCGTCCAGTACGGGGACTGCGGCAACAGGTGGCGGACGGCCGCGTGGACCAGGCGGGTCTTGACGGCTGTCACGATCATCTCGCCGTCCGGGCGGTAGGCGTTGACGGCGCCGATGTCGTACCCCAGTTTGGCGGTCTTGGAAATGCGGTCCTTCATGTCCGCGCCGCCCTGGGAGTAGTAGACGGCCAGGGCCTCCTTCGGGATGACGGTGCTCATCATGCCGCTGGCGAGTCCGTAGAGGACGCCGAGGTAGAGCCCGCGTTTCTCGTTGAAGTCGACGGCGAGGTCGAGTTTCGCCTGGTCCGCCCAGGGCGGGAGCTGACGGGCGCGTTCCATGAACGCGTGCAGGTCGGCCGGGAGTCCGGCGGGGAGCGGCTGGCCGTTCTTCTTCCAGGTGCGCAACAGCGCGTTGACCATCGGCACGTCGCCGCGGTCGATCAGCGAGGCGACGAGCGGGTCGGCCTCGGCGTCCCAGACCCATCGCGGATCGGCGCCCACACCGGAGCCGACCACCGATCCCTGCGCCGACCACGTCCACGCCTTTGCCGGTGTGGCGACGCTCAGCGCGCCGAGCGCACCCAGGGCTCCGCTCGCCCTCAACATGTTTCGCCTGCTCAGAGGTTCCACTAGCCCTCCTGATACGGTGAGACACCAAGTGCCTTGATGTATCAGCATGAGACCATGGCGTGACGGCTATCACAAGGTTCGATGTGAAGTTTGTCGATTGCTGATACGCTGATACAACTTCGCTTCTGATGTATCTCGCTTCGCTTCTGCTGTGTCTCGGGGGCCGCTCATGGAACCACCGCTGCCGGCGCTAGGCGCCGTCCCCGGTTCGGACTCGCTGCTCGGCCGGGCCATCGCCGAGGTCTTCGCCGGTGGCGAGCTGACCGACGACCTCCCCGCCGACTTCCGCGAGGACGAGGTCACCACCCGGCTGCTGGACACCGCGTACCAGCACTTCTGCCGGATCGGCATCCGGCGCTCCACGATGGAGGAGGTGGCCCGCCGGGCCGGCGTCTCCCGGGTCACCGCCTACCGCCGGTTCGCCACCAAGGACGCCCTGGTCAAACACGTGATCCGGCGCGAGTTCCGGCGGTACTTCGCGCAGTTCCTGATCGAGGTGCAGCAGGGCGCGACCGCCGCCGACCGGGTGGTGATCGGCTTCGTCAGCTCGCTGCGGGCGATCCGCGACAACCCGCTGATCGGCGGCTTGATGATCACCGAGCCGGACGTGCTGATCCCGTCGATCGTCGGCGACGGCGGGCTGATGCTCGGCACCGTGCAGCGCTTCGTCGCCGGCCAGCTCCGGCAGGAGCAGCACGTCGGCACGATCTCCGCGAGCGTCGACGTCGAGCTGGTCGCCGAGCTGATGACCCGGCTGTGCTGCTCGTTCCTGGTCACGCCGAGCTTCGTGGTCGACCTCGACGACGCCGAGCAGCTGGGCACGGTGGCCCGGCGCTTCCTGACCCCGATGCTGAGCGGTTAGCCCTTGACGAGTGGGTCCTAGGCGGCTGCTCCGCCCCACATGGCGAGCTCGCCGCGGGCCAGGCAGACGATCAGGAATCCGTCCGGACCGGTGACCGCCCACGACTCGGCGTCGGCGTCCGCGTCCACCAGCAGCTCCGCCCCGCTGGCGAACGCGATCCGCAGCTCGCCGGACTCGCCGGCCCGGGCCTGGCGCACGACGTCACCGAGCAGCGTGCCGATCGCGTCCGACGGATCGTCCGGCCCCACCTCGGCCCGGCCGCCCGGACCGGCCAGATGCGCGGCGGACTCGATGATCACGTGCCGGTCACCGGAGAAGCCCAGGACGATGGCGTGGCCGAGCCGGATGAACTCCAGCTCTTGCCCGGTCAGCAGGTGCAGCGGCGACATGGACGGGACGCTAGTTCCCCGTGCCATAAGGAAACCTTAAGAGAAGGTTCTTTCCTGCGAGACGCCGCCGCCGATGGCAGGATCTAGGACATGAAAGCGGCGGTCTACTACGAAAACGGCGGTCCCGAGGTCCTGCGCTACGAGGACGTCCCCGACCCCGAGGTCAAGCCCGGCGAGGCTCTGCTGCGCATCCAGGCGGTCGGCGTGCAGGGCGGTGACACGCTGCATCGGCAGGTGACACCGTTCCCGTCCGCCCCGCACATCGTCGGCTACCAGGCCGCCGGCACGATCGCCGCGGTCGGAGCCGGTGTCACCTCGGTCCGCGAGGGACAGCGCGCGGTCGCGTTCATGGCGTCCGGCTCGCACGCCGAGCTGGCCGCCGTCCCGGAGCACAACCTCTACGCCGTACCCGATGACATGGATCCGCGGATCGCCGCCGGCATCCCGGTGGAGTTCGGCACCGCCGACGACTGCCTCTTCGAGTTCGGTGGCCTCAAGGCCGGCGAGACCGTGCTGATCCAGGCCGCCGCCGGCGGGGTCGGCGTGGCCGCCGTGCAGCTCGCCAAGAAGGCCGGCGCGACGGTCCTCGGCACCGCCTCCAGCGACGAGAAACTCGCCCGCCTCGCCGAGTTCGGCCTGGACCACGCGATCAACTACAAGAACGAGGACGTCGTCAGCCGGGTCCGCGAGCTCACCGACGGCCGCGGCGTCGACCTGGTCCTCGACCCGGTCGGCGGCAGCACCCTGGAGGGCAGCATCAACGCCCTCGCCTACCGGGGCCGGATCAGCTGGGTCGGTCAGGCCGGCCGGGAGCGGACACCACCGCAGATCGGGCCGCTGATGTTCAAGAACGCCAGTCTGCGTGGCGTCTACTTCGGCGGTGAGATGGGATTCAACCCGGCCCGGACCCGTACCCTGATCGAGGGTTTGATCGGCCGGGTCGCGAGCGGCGAGCTCACCATGGTCATCGATCGCGAGTTCCCGCTCGCCGAGGCGGCCGACGCGCATCGTTACATCGAGTCGCGGGCCGCCTTCGGCCGGGTGCTGCTCATCCCGTGATCACGCCTGCGGGGACGCCAGCTGGACGATCGTGATGTCGGAGGGCGCGCCGACCCGCACCGGCGGCCCCCACGCGCCGGCGCCCCGGCTCACGTAGAGCTGGGTGTCGCCGTACCGTTCCAGCCCCGCGTTCGTCGGGTTGGCCAGCTCGGCGATGTAGTTGCCGGGCCACATCTGCCCGCCGTGGGTGTGCCCGGACAGCTGCAGGTCGACACCGTGCTCGACGGCCTCGTGGATGTTCACCGGCTGGTGCGCCAGCAGCACCACCGCACGTGATCGATCGCGGTCGTCGAGCGCGGCCGTGAAGTCCGGCACGCCCTGCACGTCGTCGACACCGGCCAGGTCCAGGCCGGCGAGCGGGACGCGGGCGTTGCGCAGCGGCTGCATGCCCAGCTCGCGCACCTTCTCCACCCACGGCTCGACGCCCGAGATGTACTCGTGGTTGCCGGTCACGAAGTAGGTGCCGAGCCGTGAGCGCAGCCCGCGCAACGGCTCGACGGAATCGGCCAGGTCCTCCACGTCGCCGTCGATCAGGTCGCCCACCACCGCGATCAGGTCCGGCTGCGTCGAGTTGATCGTGTCGACGACCCCCTGGCAGAACCGGCGCCCGAGCACCGGGCCGAGGTGCACGTCGCTGACCACGGCGATCCGCATGCCGTGTGCGCTGCGCGGCAGCTTCGCCAGCGGCACGGTGATCCGCTTGATCGAGGGCCCGTTCAGCACGCTGTAGGTGCCGGCGCCCACGGTTCCGGCGGCGACCACGGCGGCTGCGCCGCCGACGACCCGGGAGACGAACACCCTTCGAGAGACCAATTCGGGTACGGGTGACGCGTCTTCGCTCTTGGTGGTCTCTTCGTTGTCGGTGGCGTTGGCACTTTCGGTGGCGTTGGCGCTTTCGGTGGCGTTTTCGGTGACTCCGACCAGTGCCGGGGTCTTCGCCGGGGTTCTCGTCAGCCATCGGCTCAGCAGCGGCCGCACCACCTCCCCCGCCAGTACTGCGAGGAAGAGGTAGAGGAACAGCGCGAGCCAGAGGTATCCCGGCCACGCCACGATCCCCGCGGCCGTGTGCGGCAGTCCCGCCTGCTCCCCGGCCAGCGCCCCGACGGCCAGGACCGGGCCGGCGATGAAGAGCGCGGTGCCGGCCCTGCGCCACCGGGTGCGCGGCATGGTGGTGTCACGGATGAGCCGGCGCCAGAGGTACCAGTGTGCGGCGCCCAGGATCGCCAGCACCACGGCGAGGACGAGAACGAATACCAGGATCACCGGACGAGGTTAGGGCCCCGCACGGCCCCGGCCGAAACCGCTCTCAGGCCGGGCTCAGTCTTCCGCGCGGCCCGGGGTCCAGCCCGAGACGTCACGCAGGCGTCCGCGCCACAGCCTGCCCGGTCCGCGGTCGGTCTGGCCCGGCCGGGTGATGTGGGCGTTGCGCAGGTGGATGTACTTCGTCGGCGCGGAGAGCGCCTGGAACTCCCGATAGGAGATCTCCTTGCCGATGTCCCGGCTCTTCACCGCGGCGTGCGCCAGGTCGGACTGCTCCTTCACGTACTCCGCCATGCCGACGTAGTAGGCGTCCTCGTGGTCGTTGAGCTCACTGAGCTCGGCGAACCACTGCCACTCCGGAATCAGGTCGCCGTCGACGACGAGACCACCCACGGTCAGCGTGAACGGCGTGCCCGGGTCCACGTGCTCGACGAGCTGATCCGTGAGCGAGACATAGTTGGCGAGCACCCCGTCCGGCTCTGCCCAGTCGGAGCGCGCGGTGCGGTTGTCGAGCATCGGATCGGGCATATCCCCAATTTAGGTCAGCCGAGCCCCAGCCGGACACGGTTTGTCTTCGAGCGCGCTCAAAGATCTACCGTCGGCCCCATGAACGCGAACGAACAGCTGGCGCAAGCCCTGCGGCTCGCCGTGGACCCGCCCGGCGGCGTGTCGGTGCACGCGCTGCGTGACCTGGTCGCCGACGACGACTCCCGGCAGTGGGACATCGCCACGGCAGCCCGGCACGTCGGGGCCAGCCCGCACACGCTGCGCTACTACGAGCGCATCGGCCTGGTCACCGTGCCCCGGAATCCGGCCGGACACCGCGTGTACGACACCCCGGCGATCCGGCGGCTGGTGTTCCTGACCCGGATGCGGACCTCGGGGATGCCGATCAGCGACCTGCGGCAGTACATCGACCTCGTGGATCGCGGCGACGTCACCATCCCGGACCGCCTCGATCTGCTGCTGGAGCACCGCGACACCCTGCGTGCCCAGATCGCGCAGCTGCAATTGGCCCTCGCGGCCACCGAATACAAGATCGCCACGTACGGAGGAGCGACCCAGCCATGACCAGCACCCAGCACGATGCCGGCAGCACCGCCCCGCGCGAGGTCACGGGCACCGCCCAGCACGATGCCGGCAGCACCGCCCAGCACGATGCCGGCAGCACCGCCTCGCGCGAGGTCACGGGCACCGCCCAGCACGATGCCGGCGGCACCGCCCCGCGCGAGGTCACGGGCACCGCCCAGCACGATGTCACGAGCGCCGCGAGCCTGGACCGCCGCCGGCACGGACTGGACGTCCTCGCCCGCATCGACGGCGACGCCGGTACGTCGGTGATCGACGCGCTGGCCGGCATCTCGCCGGCCCTGGGCCACCACGTGGCAGCGTTCGCGTTCGGCGACATCTACGACCGGCCGGGCCTCGACCCGCGGTCCCGGCAGTTGGTGACGATCGGCGTGCTCACCGCCCTCGGCGGCTGCGAGCCCCAGCTCAGGGTGCATGTGGGCGCCGCGCTCAACGTCGGGCTGACCCCGGAGGAGATCGTCGAGGCGATCCTGCACGCCGCCGTCTACGCCGGCTTCCCGCGTGCGTTGAACGCGACGTTCGCCGCGAAGGAGGTCTTCGAGGCCCGCGGAGTGCCGATGCCGCCGGGCGGCGATCATGCGTGAGGCTCATATGAGGTATGAGAGATTTCTGTTGGACGGTTCCTATGGGGTTGAGAACAATTGATTCATGGCGCAGCTTTCGTTGTTTCCCGTGAGGCATTTGCGGGTTCCTGCTGCGCGTCGCAATTATTCGCCGGAGGGTGAGCGATTCCGGCGCGAGCACGAGCGGCATCGCGCGTGGGGCCTCACTCAGCGGCATGCCCGGCGCCTGCGTCAGCTGCGTGATCAGGCGGGTGATCCCACGGCTCCCACCACGCCGGCCACCACCGGGCCGCCTGCGCCATCCCCACCATCGCCGGCTGCCGCACCGCCTCCAGCTGCCGCACCACCAGCGAGCCCATCGCCCCCAGCTGCGGCATCGCCGGCGACCCCACCGCCGCCAACTGCGGCATCGCCGGCGACGGCACCGCCAACTGCGGCCTCGCCCGCGACGGCACCGCCACCGGCTGCCGCACCACCCAGGACGGCACCGCTGCGCCAGAGGGCACGGGCCGGATCACGCCAATTCGCGGCATGTAATCTCTTCGACCGAAACCAATTCGGGCATCGTCGATGTAACCGTTCTCAAAGCGGCCGTGGCCCTCCGTGTACCGCCAGAAGAAACGAAATCCGACCTCTGCGACACAATGCCGCTTAGCTTAACTTGATCTTGGATTAGGTCGGGGCGGATATCGCAGCCGGTCTGTGATGGGCGGCCAGCGCACGTGTTGGCGTTGTGTGCGTTTTCCCCCTGCGGGAAGGCGGTCGGCGCGGGCGAGCGGGTATCGCGTGTGCTCGGCGCCCGTCGCCCCGGCGTGGATGGGGCCAGCTCTCCGCGGACGCGCCCAAGGCTGTCGCCGGTCAGACCATCACACGGTCGCCGAGGGGATGGCGGCGGTGCGGGCCCAGTCGTGGCCGATGTCGGCGGCGGTGCGCAGGAGCCTGGGGAGGTGATCGTCGAGCAGGGTGTCCACCGAGGTCTCCGCCGCGTGGACCGTGACGTTCAGAGCGGCGATCACCTGGCCGTCACCGTTGCGGACTCCGGTGGCGACCGAGCGGATGCCCGGGGCCAGGTCCTGGTCGGCCAGGGCCCAGCCTTTTGCGCGGACCTCGCGCAGCGCGGACTCCAGTTCGGCGGCGGACGGGTGCCAGCGTGGGGTGATGCCGGAGCGGGACTGTTCGGCCAGGACGCCGGGGACGGCTGACGGGGGCAGGGCCGCCAGCAGGACCTTGCCGAGGGAGGTGGCGGCCGCCGGGAAGCGGGTGCCGATGCTCACGGCCAGCGTCACGATCTTGGGGACGGCCACTCGCG
This sequence comes from Actinoplanes sp. NPDC023936, assembly GCF_040639325.1. Taxonomy (NCBI): domain Bacteria; kingdom Bacillati; phylum Actinomycetota; class Actinomycetes; order Micromonosporales; family Micromonosporaceae; genus Actinoplanes; species Actinoplanes sp. NPDC023936. Next base: position 36,699 of record NZ_JBEZZR010000040.1, read on the forward strand.
CCACGTAGACGATGTCGCTGCCGTCGAGCTGGGCCATCGACGTGGACTCGTTGGTCTGTGCGACAAGCTTCTCCATGTGCGGCCGCGCCACGTCCCACATGCTCAGCGAGTCGACGTAGGCCATCCCCAGGTCGAGCACCCGGGGCGTGAGCGCGTATCCGCGGCCGGCGCCACGAACGTACCCGAGGGTTTCCAGGGTGATCAGGATGCGCCGGACCGTGGGCCGGGCCAGCCCGGTGAGCCCGGCGATCTCGCTGAGCGTCATCGACGGCGTGCCGGGCCGGAAGGTGCGCAGGACGTCGAGGCCGCGCGCGAGCGCCTCGATGAAGTCGGGACCCGCGCCCCTGCCGGCGTCGTTCATACGCTCAGCGTTCATCCGGTCAGTGCTTCCATCCGGTCAGTGCTTCCATCCGGTCAGTGCTTCCATCCGGTCAATGCTTCCATTCAGCCGCTCCGGCGTCGTAGTCGGTGTACTGGTACGGGTTGTCCAAGAGCTCGGCCTGCGGCAGGTCCGGGTTCTGCCCGCGCTGCCACGCGTCCTCGCCGAGAGCCTCGCGCAGGTGGCCGACGGTCGCCTCGACCTTCGCCCGGGCGGTCCGCAGGCCGGCGCCGACGAGCCGTCCGTCGCGCTTGACCACGGCGCCGCCGACCACGACCGTGTGCACGTCGCCGCGCTGGGCCTGGAAGACGACGTGGCCGTAGGGGTGGAGGATCGGGAACATCGCGGGTGACGCGTCGTTCTTGATCAGCACGACGTCGGCTTTGCGGCCGGGGGTGAGGGCGCCGATCTCGGCGTCCAGGCCGAGGGCTTTCGCGCCGCCGCGGGTGGCCCAGTCGACGACCTGCTCGGCGCGCAGGTGGTGGTGGGTGACGGTCGCCTGCTTGGCGTGCGCTTCCAGGTGCTCGCGGGAGCGGTCGGCGCTGAGCGTGGTGCGCATCGCGGAGAACAGGTCGCCGCTCCACCAGACGCTGGTGTCCATCGACAGCGACACCGGCACGCCGTGCCGGCGCAGGGCCCAGGTGGGCGGATATCCCTGGCCGGCGCTCTGCTCACTCTCGGTGGAGACCGAGACCGAGCCGCCGGTGGCGGCGATCCGATGGTACGAGTCACCGCTCAGCGTCGCCGCGTGGACGTAGACGGTTCCCGGTGTCATGAACCCGTTCTCGTACATCAGCCGGATGCCCTCGTCGTTCGTCGCGCCCCACACGCCGGCGTGGGTGGTGACGGCGACGCCGAGGTCCCGGGCCACCTCGAAGGCCGCCTTCTCGGGGAACGCCGGGTCGCCGGTGACGTCGAACGCGAGCTGGAAGCCGGCCAGCTTCCCGCCGTCGATCCGGCGCCGGTGGAAGTCGCGGAAGCCGTCCGAGGTGGCCCACTCCCACGGTCCCTGCTGGAGGTTGCCGTACGCGAGGACGAACCGGCCGGGGACCGCCTCCAGGGCGTCGACGGCGGCGTCGGCGTGCTGCGGGGTCTGCAGGCCGTGCGACCAGTCGACGGTGGTGGTGACGCCCGCGTCGATCGCCTCGATGGCGCCGAGCAGGTTACCGGCGTAGATGTCCTCGGGCCGGAAGTGCTTGCCGGACTCCAGGTAGTACCAGACGAAGTACTGGGTCAGCGTCCAGTCGGTGCCGTACCCCCGCATGGCGGTCTGCCACAGGTGCCGGTGCGTGTCGATCATGCCGGGCATCACGATGCCGCCGGACGCGTCGATCACCTCGGCGTCGTCCGGGACGCTCAGGCCGGGCCCGACCGCGGCGATCCGACCGTCCGCCACGAGCACGTCGGCCCCGGGCAGGACGGTGTGTGAGTCGTCCATGGTGAGCACCAGGCCGCCGCGGAACACCAGAGGTCTCTCGCTCATCCGCACCCCTTTCGGACTGCTGTCCGCTGAGCGGTCAGCGCTGTGACGACAGCGTGTTCCAGGTCACTTTCGATGTCAAGGCTCCGTTGACACAGCGCTGCGGAACGGGAAGTCTGGCTGCGCGGACAGGCGTCCGCAGAACGGGCGGTACCTCATGGTTGAGCAATCCAGGGGCCCACTGGACGGCCTGCTCGTCGCCGACTTCTCGAGGATCCTCGCCGGGCCGTACGCGACGATGCTCCTCGCCGACCTCGGCGCCCAGGTGATCAAGGTGGAGAGCCCGGCCGGCGACGACACCCGGACCTGGATGCCGCCGGTCCGCGACGGCGTCTCCACGTACTACCTGGGCATCAACCGCAACAAGCGGTCGATCGCGCTGGACCTCACGGACCCGGACGACCGGGCGGCCGCGCAGGAGCTGGCCCGCCGCGCGGACGTGCTGATCGAGAACATGCGGCCCGGCGGCCTCACCCGGTTCGGCCTGGACTACGACACGGTCGCGGCGTCCAACGCCGGGATCGTCTATGCCAGCATCAGCGGGTTCGGCTCCGGAGCAGGGGCTTCGATGCCGGGGTACGACCTGATGGTCCAGGCCGTCTCCGGACTGATGAGCCTGACCGGGGATCCGGACGGCTCGCCGTACCGGGCCGGGATCTCGGTTTTCGACGTGATGGCGGGGCTGCACGCGAACATGGGGATCCTGGCCGCTCTGCACCGGCGGGTGGCGACCGGCCGGGGCCAGCATGTCGAGGTCAATCTGCTGAGCTCGGCCCTGTCCGGACTGGTCAATCACTCCAGCGGATACGTCGCCGGCGGGACGGTGCCCTATCGGATGGGCAACGCGCACCCCAGTCTCTTCCCCTACGAGCCGTTGCCTACGGCGGACGGGGAGCTGATCGTCATCGCCGGCAACGACGGACAGTTCCGGAAGCTGTGCCAGATATTGGGATTGCCGGATCTGCCGCTGGATCCGCGGTTCGGGCGAAACCAGGATCGGACCGCCAACCGGGAGGAGCTACGCCCCCTGCTGGTGGCGCGGCTGGTGACCCGTACCAAGGAGGAATGGTTCCGGGATCTGCTCGCGGCCGGGGTGCCGTGCGCGCCGATCAACACGATCGACGGCGGCGTGGCGCTCGCCGAGGAGCTGGGTCTCGCACCGGTGGTGACCGTCGGCGGGGTGCCCGGCGTGCGCAACCCGATCACCTTCTCCGCGACGCCGGCCCGTTACGAGCTGCCGCCGCCGGGACTGGACGAGCACGGTGAGGAGATCCGCGCGTGGCTGCTGAGCTGAATGCGAACCCGGGACTGAGGTTCCCCACCGGTCTCGGCACATCCGACGCCGAGACGATCTCGCTGCTCGGCCAGGACCTCGCCGCCGACCTGATGGGCAAGGTGGGCTTCGGGGAGCTGGCGTTCTGGCTGGTCGCGGGGCGGCGGCCGAGCCCCGGCGAGGTGCGGCTGTTCGAGGCGGTGCTCGTCGCGCTCGCCGATCACGGGTTCACCCCGACCGCTATCGCGGCGCGGCTCACCTATCTCTCCGCACCGGACTCCCTGCAGGGCGCGCTCGCGGCCGGGCTGCTCGGCGGGGGTTCACGGTTCCTCGGGGTGACCGAGGACTGCGGCCGTTTTCTCGCCGGCGTGCTGTCGACGGTGCCGGAAACCGATGCCGATTACGACCTCCTCGCCCTGCGCGCCGTTCAGGAGGCGAAAGCGGCGAAGCGATTCGTCCCCGGCCTCGGGCATCCGGTGCACAAGGAACAGGACCCGCGCACGCCGGTTCTCATCGCGATCGCCACCGAGGAGGGCCTGTACGGGCCTCATTTACGACTGTTCGAGGCGATCGGACGCGTACACCCGCAAGTTCTGCATCGGAGGCTGCCGCTGAACGGCGCGGGAGTGTGCGGCGCGGCCCTCGCCGATCTGGGTCTGCCGGTCGATCTGCTGCGCGGTTTCGCGCTGCTGGCGCGGGCCGCCGGGCTGCTCGGGCAGATCGCCGAGGAACGGCGGCGCCCGATCGCCGATCAGATCTATCGGACGGTCGACCGCAACGCCGTTTACGAGCCCTAGCCTCACGGGAGGAAAGCCATGGCCAGCATCGTCGCGGTCATCGCCTCGACGCATCACCCTTTCTACTACCGGGCCAGCACGTCCACCGGTGACGATCGGCCCCCGTTCGCCGACGAGTGGACCCGCAAGATCCTCGCGTTCCGGGAGACGCTGACCCGGGCCGAGCCGGACGTGCTGGTCATGGTCGGCTCTGATCACTTTCATCAGCTGTGGCTGGACAACATGCCGCAGTTCCTGGTCGGCAAGGCGCCCTTCTACGACGCGAACTGGTACAACGAGGAGCGCGAGTTCGGCCTGCCGCGGATGGTCCTGACAGGCCAGGAGGACCTGTCGTCGCATCTGCTGCGGTCCGGGCTGGACGCCGGGTTCGACCTGGCGTTCAGCAACGAGCTGCGGATCGACCACAGCGTGACCTGCCCGATCATCACGCTGCGCCCCGAGGCGGACCTGCCGATCGTGCCGATCTACACGAACATCTTCGCGCCGCCCCTGCCGCGGCCGTCCCGCTTCGTCAAGCTCGGCGAGACGATTCGCCGGATCGTCGAGCAGTGGCCGTCGCAGCTGCGGGTCGCCGTGATCGGGACCGGTCACCTGTCGCTGGAGCTGGGCGGTCCCCGGCAATTCGGCCCGCACGGACCGGACCCGGCGTTCGACGAGAAGGCGGTCGGCTGGATCGCCAACGGCGACCTCGACGGCTGCCTGCGCGAGGTCACCCTGGACAGCCTGCACGCGCCCGGAAACGCCACCCACGGATTCATGGACTTCATGCTGATGATGGGGGTGGCCGGCGCCGGGGTGAAAGCCGATTACGTCGACACCCTCGACCTGTTCCACACGATGGAGGCGTATTTCACCTGGTACCCGGACGGAGCTCCGGCATGAGCCGATATCTGCTGAACAAGTTCCTGTTCACCGTGGACCGGGATCCCGCGCTCGTCGAACGCTATCGCTCCGATCCCGGTGGCCTGGTCCGGTGGTGGGAGTCGTCGATGGCCAACACGATCCTGAACTGCCACGGCGGTGAGGCGAGCACGTGGCTCACGTTCACCGCCGAGGAACGGGAGGCTCTGATCGCTCACGACCACGTGCGATTGTTCGCACTCGGCGCCCACCCGTTTCTGACATTGACGCTGTTCATCGCCATGTTCGAGCGGGACAACACCGAGCCGCTGCAATATCAGAAGGCCTACGGCGCGGCGCTCGCCGGGTTCGCGCTCCCCTATCCGGACATCGCGACATGATCGACGCGGCGGTGGTGCGGATCTGCGGGCAGCCTCCGATGCCGGAGCGCCGCCCGGTGCCCGTCCCCGGCGACGGCGAGCTGTGCATCCGGGTCGCGGCGGCGCCGATCACGCCGCTCGACGTGCTCTGCGCGTCGGGGACCAGCTACTTCGGCGTGCCGGCGACACCCTACGTGCCCGGTGTCCAGGGTGTCGGGCACCTCGACGACGGGACGGCGGTGTGGTTCGCGACGCCGGCCGGGATGCGGCCGGGTGACGGAAGCATGGCCACCGTCGTGACGGCCGCCGCCGACGACGTCGTGACGCTCCCACCCGGCGCCCCGCTGATCCCGGTGGCCGCGCTCGGGCTCTCGGCGGTGGCCGCCCACGCCGCGCTCCGGGCGGCCGGCGACGACGTCGGGCAGGTCGTGGTCCTCGGCGCGGGCGGCACCGTCGGTCAGGCCGCGATCCAGCTGGCGCTGCTCGGCGGCGCGCGCCGGGTGATCGCCGTGGCCCGCTCCCCCGAGGCTCTGGCCCGCGCCGCCCGCCTGGGCGCGGCCGCCACCGTGCCGCTGCTGCCCGGTGACTCCGAGACCGGCCTCGCCGACTGCCTGCGGGACGCCGCGGACGGCCCGGTCGACCTGGTGATCGATCCGGTGTTCGGGATGCCGGCGGCGGCCGCCCTGCGGGTGCTGCGCCCCGGCGGAACCCTCGTCAACCTGGGATCCGCCGCCGGGCCTGCCGCGCCGTTCGACTCGGCCACCCTGCGCGGCGGGTCGTTGCGCATCGTCGGGCACACCAACAACGCGCTGTCGGTGGCGCAGCGGGCCGGCGCGCTGACCGACATCGCCGCGCACGCGGCGGCCGGGCGGCTCACCGTGTCCCACGAGACCGTTCCACTGTCGTCGATCGCCGGGGCGTGGACCCGTCAGGCGATGGGGCTGGCCAGGAGCCGGATCATAATCACTCCATGACCACGATAGTGACATATGTGGAAATGACCTCGGTGGATGACCTGAATCCCGCCGCGCCGGTGCCCGGTCTGGTGCTGGAACATCTGGAACACGCGTCGCCGCTGGTTCTCGAGTTGCCAGCCAGAATCGGCGCACCCTACGGCTGGAGGAGCGCGCGCCGTACCCCCGAGGAGCGGGCCGCGGCGGTCGCCGCTCACCCGGATCGGCGCTACGTCGCGGTGACGCTCGAGGGCGAACCGGCCGGCCTGGTGGCCTACCAGCCACACCCCGGCGACGAGGTGGAGATCGTGACGTTCGGGCTGCTCCCCGAGTTCACCGGCCGCCGGCTGGGCGGGTTCGCGCTGACCCTCGGCGTCCGGCGGGCCTGGGACCTGGCACCCGACGTGACCCGCGTCTGGCTGCACACGTCCAGCCAGGATCATCCGAACGCCCTGCCCAACTACCACCGCCGGGGCTTTCGCACGTTCGCCACCGAGACCCGCGAATCGCAGGGGTGAGTGATGCCGCGATGCGGTCACCTGGCAGATGACGGGCCGGAGACGCTCGCACCGCCACCGAGGCGGCGCCGGCCCCGGCGGGCGGCTTCCTCCGCGACGCCCTGACTTGACCGGCGCCACCGGCGGCGGCCGGGAAACGCCAGCCCGCGTGTCGATTTGGGGCGCGGAGCGCACCCGAACTCCACACACACCGTGAAGCAGCCGCCAGCGTGTCGATTTGAGGCGCGGAGCGCACCCGAACTCCACACGCTTGCGGTGGCCGCGCGTTGCGCCGGGGCCGGCGGCGGGGCGCGCCGGGCCGGTGCCGTCAGAACCGGTGGAGGTGGGACGGGATCGGTGCTGGTGGGGACGGGTATGCGCGTACCCCGGGAAGAATGTCGGTCCGCCCTGCTAGGTTCTCGGCGTTGTCGAATGCGGCCGAGGGAGTCCGGTGACCATCAACCACTTTTTGTCGACGTTCGCGGGGCTGCCGGTGGTGGCGGCTGACGACGAGAAGAGTCCGGGTGATCCGGGGGCGGTCGCCTGGCGGATCGACATGGACTATGACTCGGGGGCGGCGGCGTTCACGACCGCGTTCGGGCAGCTGCTCGACCGGGTCGGGCCGGGCGGGCCGACCGCGCTGATCATCGGTGAGTGGGGCGAGGCGCACGACACGCCGTTCCCGGTGGAGGTGCTGATCGACAACGCGGATCGGCTGGGTGCGCTGCGGTCGCTGTTCATCGGGGAGATGAGCTTCGAACAGTGCGAGATCTCCTGGATCCAGCAGACCGATCTCACCCCGATCCTGACGACGTTCCCGCTGCTGGAGAGGCTGTGGGTGCGCGGGTCGCAGGACCTGGTGTTCAAGAAACGGATCCGGCACGAGGGCCTGCGTGAGCTGGTGCTGCAGTCCGGTGGCCTGCCCGCCGCCGTGGTGGAGAACGTGGGCGGCTGGGACGTGCCGAACCTGAGGCGGCTGGAGCTGTGGCTGGGCGTCGACAACTACGGTGGCGACGCGACAGTTGACGATCTGGCGCCGTTCCTGGCCGGGCGGTCGCTGCCCAGCCTCACGTCGCTGGGCCTGCGCAACTCCGAGATCGCCGATCAGGTGGCGGCGGCGGTGGCGGCAGCCCCGGTGGTCGCCCGGCTGACCCATCTGGACCTGTCGATGGGCACGCTCGGTGACGCGGGGGCGGAGGCGCTGCTCGCCGGCCAGCCGCTCACCCACCTGCACGTGCTGAACCTGAGCCACCACTTCATGTCGCCGGAGCTGGCCGAGCGTCTCGTCGACGAGCTGCCCGACGTCGCCGTCGACATCTCCGACCCGCAGACCGAGGAGGAGTGGGGCCGCTACACCGCGGTCTCGGAGTAATGCGTCTCGCCGTCGTCGGCAACCCGTCGCACCGGCGGGTCGCGCTCTTCACCGACGCCGTGCGGCGGGCCGGGCTGCCCGCGCCCGAGGTCTACCCGTGGCGTGACGTGCTCACCGGCGGTCGCGTTCCCGGGCCGGGCCGCCTGGTGCGGATCGAGTCGCCCGGTGAGGACGCCGAGGTGGACCGGCTGCTGCGCGAGCTGGGCAGCGGCCGTCCCGCGGTGACCGCCCAGCACGGGCAGATCCTGGGGACGGCGGCCGCGTTCGCCGGGCTGCGGCTCGCCCTCGACCGGATCGCGGCCGGTGGCGGGGAGCTGCTCAACCAGCCGGCGGACATCCTGACGATGACGTCGAAACCGGACTGCCACGCGCTGCTGGCGAGCGCCGGCATCCCGGTGCCGCCCGCGCTGCCGCCGATCAGCGGGTGGGCGCAGTTGCGGGCGTCCGGGTGGCGGCGGGTCTTCGTGAAACCCGCCTACGGCTCGTCGGCGTCGGGCGTGCTGGCGCTGACCGCGTCCGGGCGGCGAGTCTCGGCGATCACCTCGGTCGAGCTGAGTGGCCTGTCGCTCTTCAACAGCTTGCGGGTACGACGGTATGACGACGAACCCTCGATCGCGGCGATCGTGGACCTCCTCGCCCCGGACGGCCTGCACGTGGAGCAATGGTTCCCGAAAGCCGTGCTCGGCGGCCGCGCCCTGGACCTGCGGGTCGTCGTGATCGCCGGGCGGCCGGAGCACATCGTGGTCCGCACCAGCGCGTCCCCGATGACCAACCTGCATCTCGGCAACGCGCGTGGCGACGTGGCGGCGGTCCGGGCCGCCGCGGGCGAGACGGCGTGGCGGGCGGCGATGGAGACCTGCGTGCGGGTGGCGGAGCTGTTCCCCCGTACCCTGCAGGTCGGAGTTGATCTCATGTTCGGTGCGAGGTGGCGGGACCATGCGGTGGCCGAGGTGAACGCGTTCGGTGACCTGGTGAACGGGCTGGACACCCACGGGGCTCAGGTGGCCGCGATATGCGCGCGCTGATCGGCAGCCACGACCTGCTCTTCGTCACGCTGGACACGCTGCGTTACGACGTGGCGGTGGCGTGCCTGGAGCAGGGGCGCACCCCGGCCCTGGCGGCGGTGCTGCCCGGCGGGGTGTGGCAGCGGCGGCACACGCCGGCGAGTTTCACGTACGCGGCGCACCACGCGTTCTTCGCCGGCTTCCTGCCCACGCCGGTGACGCCGGGGCCGCACCAGCGGATGTTCGCGGCCCGGTTCGGTGGCAGCGAGTCCAGCGGCCCGGACACGTTCGTCTTCGACGCCGCCGATCTGCCGTCCGGGCTGGCCGCCGCCGGCTATCACACGGTCTGCCTGGGCGGGGTCGGCTTCTTCAACCCGGCGACGCCGCTCGGACGGGTGCTGCCCGGGCTGTTCGCGGAGTCGCACTGGTCCCCGGAGTTCGGGGTGACCGCGCCGGACTGCCTCGGCGCCCAGCTGGACTGCCTGGAAAAGATCATCATTGACGGTCCCCTTTTCACCTTCATCAACGTGGCCGCCCTCCACCAGCCCAACCGGCACTACGTCGCGGGCGCGCCGGAGGACACCATCGAGACGCACGCTGCCGCTCTGGAATACGTCGACGGGCATCTCGACCGACTGTTCTCCCTGGTCACGCGGCGTGGCCGCCCCTGCCAAGTGATCATCTGCTCGGACCACGGGACGCTCTACGGCGAGGATGGCCACGTCGGCCACCGGGTCGCCCACGAGACGGTGTGGACTGTTCCTTACGCTGACTTCATCCTGGATCCACGGTGACTTCTCCCTATCAGGGTTATCTCTACGCTTACCCCCACAAAACCGCATACCGGCGGCTGGAGCCCCGGCCGCTGCTGCGTGACGTGTGGGCAAATCAAGATCAAAGTTCCCTCTTCGGGTACGTGCATCTGCCGTTCTGTGAGATGCGATGCGGCTTCTGCAACCTGTTCACCCGATCGAACCCGCCGTCCGCGCAGGTCACGGCCTATCTTGACCAGTTGCGGATCCAGGCCGGGCAGGTCCGGGACAGTCTCTCCCCCGATGCCACGTTCTCCCGGATCGCGATCGGCGGCGGCACACCCACCTACCTGACCGCGCCGGAACTGACGGCCCTGTTCGAGATCGTTTCTTCGGTCTTCGGCGCTCGCGGGGTGCCGCTGTCGGTGGAGACGTCCCCGGCCACCGCCACCGCAGACCGCCTCGCGGTGCTGGCCGAGCACGGCACCACCCGGATCAGCATGGGCGTGCAGAGCTTCCTGGACAGCGAGGCCCGCGCCGCCGGCCGCCCGCAGCGCCTGACCGAGGTGCAGGCCGCCCTGCAGGCGATCCGGGACAGCCGGATCCCGGTGCTCAACGTCGACCTGATCTACGGCATCGACGGCCAGACGCCGGACACCTGGCAGCACTCGCTCACGGCCGCGCTGGAATGGCGTCCGGAGGAGCTCTACCTCTATCCGCTCTACGTGCGGCCGCTGACCGGGCTCGGGCGGCGTCACGTGAGCCGCGACGACTGGGACCGGCAGCGGCTGGAGCTGTACCGGCAGGCCGTCGGCGTGCTCACCGACGCGGGGTACGTGCAGCACTCGATGCGCCAGTTCCGGCGGGCCGACGCCCCGGCGCCGGACGGGCCGGACTACTGCTGCCAGGACGACGGCATGGTGGGACTGGGGTGCGGGGCCCGTTCCTACACCACCGAGCTGCACTACTCGTTCGACTACGCGGTGTCCGTCACCGAGGTCCGCGCGGTCATCGACGACTACCTGTCCCGCCCGGCCGGCGACTTCCGGTACGCGGAGATCGGCTTCCACCTGGACACCGTCGAACAGCGCCGCCGCTGGCTGCTGAAGTCGCTGCTGCGCGCCGAGGGTGTGGACGCTCTCGCCTATGCGTCCCGGTTCGGCACCCGCTTCCAGGACGACTTCCCGCAGCTTCGCTCCCTGGTGGACCGCGGCTGGCTCGACCCGTCCCTCACCACGCTGACGGCGGACGGGCTCGCCCACTCGGACGCGGTCGGCCCGTGGCTGGTGTCCGGCCCGGTCCGCGCGGCGATGGAGTCGTATGTCGCTCGATGACCTCTACGTGCTCTATCGAGGGCCGCTCGCCAGCTGCAACTACGACTGCCCGTACTGCCCGTTCGCCAAGCGCGTCGACCCGCCCGCGCTGCTCCGCGCCGACCGGGCCGACCTGCAACGGTTCCTGGGCTGGGTGCGGGAGACCACCGACCGGCGGCTGTCGGTGCTGTTCACCCCGTGGGGCGAGGGCCTGACCCGGTCCTGGTACCGCGACGCCATCGTCGAACTGTCCCACCTGCCGCACGTGGCACGGGTCGCCATCCAGACGAACCTGGCCGCCCGCACCGGCTGGCTCCGCGAGGCGAACCCACGGGTGGCGGCGCTGTGGGCGACCTACCATCCGGGCCAGGTGACCGCGGAACGGTTCCTGTCGCGGTGCCGCTCACTGGACGATCTCGGCATCCGGTACTCGGTCGGCGTCGTCGGCCTGCCCGACCATCACGCGGCGGCGCTGGCCCTGCGCGCGGCGCTGCCACCCCACGTGTACCTCTGGGTGAACGCCGCCGACGGGCACGTCTACACCACCGAGGAGGAACGGCGGTGGACGGCGCTCGACCCGCGTTTCGGCGACAGCGTCCGCCCGCACCTGTCACTCGGCCGGCCCTGTCACGCCGGCGAGACGGCGATCTCGGTGATCGGCGACGGAACGGTCCGGCGGTGCCACTTCATCCCGGCGCCGATCGGCAACCTGTACGACGGGACGTGGCGGGCGGCCCTGCGGCCGCGGGCATGCGGCAACTCAGTGTGCGACTGCCACATCGGCTACGTGCACCTCAAGCCCCTGAAACTGCGTGACGTGTACGGGGACGGGCTCCTCGAACGCATCCCCGCGGGCTGGCCGTCGTAGTCGTCTGCGCCCGTCCGTCCGCCCGTGAGTCCGCGTCAGCAGGGCGGCCCGGGCGGGGGTGCTGGCGCTCAGTGCTCTCGAGACAGGTAGTCGGCAGCGCTGGTGACCAGCTCGTCGTGCCCGGCTGGCGCTCAGTGCTCTCGCCGGCCGGCCGGGGTAGCACTGAGCGCCAGCCGGACCACGCCCTTCCACGATCCACGCCAGCCGAGGACAGCACTCACAGCCAGCTGGTCCGGCTGGTTGTCAGTGCTCCCGGACGCGTCACCGTGTCCCGGGGCGGGGTCATCGCCGCCGCGGGGCCAGCCGACGACCAGGGCCGGGCCGCCGCCCGTCAGCGCGAACCGTGGTCACCCAGCGTGCCGGCATCCACGGTCAACGTCGCGCTTTACGGAAACCCGCGGACGCCCCAGGCCCCGCAGAATGACGCAGACCCCATAGCGCTCCACCGAAACCGGCAACCGGCCGTGACAGACGGCCGCATCGGCGCACTACCGGGCGGCGGGTTCAGCCAACAGGGTCGAGGCTGCAGCACTCAGTACCGGCTGGACCAGCTGGTTCCCAGCGCTGCCGCGGCACCCCGTCGAGAGCACTGGGAACCAGCTCCCCCTGACCGGCTGGCTTTCAGTGCTGTCACACACGCGTTCCGACGACACTGAGCGCCAGCCGGCCCGCGCCGACGACACTGAGCGCCAGCCGGCCCGCGCCGCTCCACGATCCACAGCCAGCGGAGCCAGCTCGGCGTCGAGCATGGTCCGCCGTCGTGGCGGTGGGTGACATGCGCTCGGCGGCACCCTGCGTGCCCGGCCGCGTGGAGCCGGACGGCGCACGCCAGACCTTCACACGCTCGCCGGACGTGTAGAGGTCACGTCTGGACCAGCGGGTGGTACTCGTCGGCGGTCAGGCCGAACGTCCAGGCCACGCCCTCCCGCGCGGTCCGCGTGCCGGGTGGGACGCGGAGCCAGTAGACGCGGCTCGTGCCGTCCGGCTCCGGGGTGGAATTGACGACCTCGACCATCACGAGGGGTTCGTCGCCGGGGAGGTCGAGCCACCACAGCGTGCCGGTCTCGTCGGTGCCGAGCTGCCGGGCGCCGGCCTCGCGCAGGTAGCGCTCGTAGCCGAAGTGCTCCAGCATCACCCGGCGGATCTCGGCGTTCTCCTCGCTGCGGATGCGTTCCAGCGTCAGGTGCGGCAGTTCGGCCGCCAGGTCCGGGGGGATCGGCATGCCACGCCAGGCCCAGAGACCGTACCCATCGGGGAATTCCATGGCCGCGCCCTCACCGCGGTGCAGGCGGCCGACGTTGTCGCGTTCCAGCAGGCCGGGACGCTCGGTGAGCACGGCGACGCGCTCGAACGCCCACCACCAGCCGCTGTGCCGCGCCACGTCGGCGAGGCCGGTCAGACCGGTCATCAACCCGGCGCCGGGGCAGAGCCGGTCGGCGGCCTCGAACGTCGCGAGCCAGGTGCCGTCGTGCTGGCCGTAGATCGCGTCGAGCACCGGCATCCGCACGGCCGGGGCCGCGTCGCCGAGGTCGGCGGTGATGTCCTCGCCGAGCCGCAACCGCAGCCGGCCGGCGATCAGATCCATGACCAGTCCCCAGGACCGGCGGCCGGCCGCCGCGCTGAGCTGCGCCCAGCCGTCGGCGCCGAGCGCCGCCAGGGCAGCCTTGCGCGCCGCCGCCCACGGCTCGGTGCGCACCTGCCGGCGCACCGCGGCGCCGCCGCTCTGCCCCGGCGCCCAGCCCTGCCGCCGCAGCTCGGCGTGCACCTCGGCAACCCAGGCCGGGCCCGCCACGTCCACCGCGGCGGACGCCGGCGAGCGGAGCAGGGACGCGGCCAGTGCCCCGGCGCGGGGCGAGCCGAGCCAGTAGATCCGCTCCGGCTCCGGGAGGCCGGCCAGCCGGTACGCCGCTCGGACCCCCGCCTCGGCCTGCGCGCGGCCCGCCGGGCCGGTCTGGACCGCCGCGGCCAGCCACTGGTCCTCGATGGCCGCGGCCATCGCCTCCTGTGCGTGGGTGAGTCGCATCGGAACGCCCCCTCAGTCCGCGACCGGCCGGAAGGCGCCCGGCACATACTCACGCTGGCGCACCACCCGGTAGTGCCCGCCCGGCAGCGAGATCGGGCCGTGCTCCTCGTGGGTGACCCGGCCATGGGTGGGCACGTCGATGAACATCCGCTCCGGGTCGTCGAGGTCGGCGATCAGCGCGAGGCCCGGCCCGCCGACCACATGGGCGTGGCCGGTCGCCTCGCCGCGCGCCAGGATCATCCGGCCGCGGCGGTCGCGGGGCACCGGGGCGCAGGCCGGGACCTGCTCCTTCTCCACCGGGATGATCAGCACATCGCCCTGCCGGTACATCGGACCTCCACGCGCTCGGCTCCAGTGGAAGGGACGCTATCCCCGGGGTATGACAATTTCCGGGGCCCACCTCACGACGTGACAGCCACCAGCACCCCGGCCGCGTACAGAACCGCGAAGAAGAGCGGCAGCACCTGCTCGACCGCGGAGAGCGGAGTCCCCCGCAACACCCGGTGCTGCCCCCACTCCGCCCGCCAGAACGGCGATGCCGGCAACCGCTGCTCCAGATCACCGATAACCCGATATTTCACTTTGTTGAGTTCCCGGTACGACCGGAGCAACCAGAACCACGCCGCACACTGCACCACCAACGCCAGGAACGGCAGCGTGAGCCAGCCTTGCGCCGCGTCCGGCCGGAGGGTCCAGAAGACGCCGATGCTCGTGAAGATCGCTGAGTTGAGGGTGAGGAAGAACGTGTTGGCCAGGGCGCGGCGGGCGCTGATCCGGTCGGCCATCTCGACGTACAGCTTGTACTGTTCGAGGATCGCGGTCTGGTACTTCTCGGCCGAGCCGTCGTACGCGGCAGGTCCGATCTCCGCCGTCCACAGTTCTTCGGTCATCCACGGCCCCCCACAGCGAGTCAGATTCTGATGACTTTATGTCGAATAGTGTCTATGCTCTAGGCATCCGCGCGTCCGGATCGGACGAGCGTGCGTGCCGACTGCTGGTCCCCGGGGAGACAGAGCGCCGTGGAAGAACCCACTATGACCCTGCCCGTTCCGCTCGATCGTGGGGCCGGGCGGAACGTCACTGCGATCGTCGATCGGATTCTGCGGTCGGTCGCTCCGGAGGAACCGGAGAAGCGGCATCGGGAGCGGCCTTCTGAGGTCTCCGCTTTCCAGTCGGCCATCTGAGATCGCTGGGGCACCGGCTTCGGCACGACCGCTGCGCCAGTTCGTCCTGAAGGTACATGAGCTGTGCAATCTCGCTTGCGATCACTGCTACGTGTACGAGCACGCCGATCAGACCTGGCGGCACCGGCCGCCGATCATGTCGGCTCAGGTGGCGCGCCGGACGGCCGAGCGGATCGCCGAGCACGCCGTCCGGCACCGGCTGCCCACCGTCGGCGTGGTGCTGCACGGCGGTGAGCCGCTGCTGCTCGGCCCGGCCCGGCTCGGCGAGCTCCTCACGATCCTGACCGAGGTCATCCCGGTGCCCGTCGATCTGCGCATGCAGACGAACGCGATCCGCCTGACCGAGGCGACGGCCGAGCTGCTGACCCGCTTCAGCGTGCGCACCGGGGTGTCGCTGGACGGCGATCGGGCCGCCAACGACCGGCACCGGCGGTACCGCAACGGCACGAGCAGCCACGAGCGGACCCTGCGCGGGCTGGCCGTCCTGCGCGCGCATCCGGAGATCTACGCCGGGATCCTCTGCACGATCGACGTCCGCAACGACCCGATCGCGGTCTACCAGGCGCTGCTGGCCGAGGAACCACCCCGCATCGACCTGCTGCTCCCCCATGCCACCTGGGACAACCCGCCACTGCCGGGGCATGCGGACTGGCTGATCCGGCTGCACCGCCGCTGGCTGGCGGACGGGCGCCCGGTGCCGATCCGGCTCTTCGACGGGCTGCGGGACATCGCGGCCGGCGGGCGCAGCGGCACCGAGGCGGTCGGCATCGACCGTGGCGAGGTGGCGGTCGTGGAGACCGACGGGTCGTGGGAGCAGCCGGACTCGATGAAGACGGCGTTCGACGGCGCGGCGGCGACCGGCCTGACCGTGTTCACGGCCTCCGCCGACGAGCTGCTCACCACCCCGATGATGCGGCACCGGCAGAGCGGGCTGGCCGGCCTCTCGGCGACATGCCGGGCCTGCCCGGTCGTCACCGCCTGCGGTGGCGGACTCTACGCGCACCGGTTCCGCACCGGGTCCGGGTTCGACAATCCGTCGGTGTACTGCGCCGACCTGAAGGGACTGATCACCGCGATGAACGACGAATCGCCGACCACCCGGTCCGGGCAGTCCGCACTGCCCGACCCGGTCTTCGACGAGCTGGCGACCGGCGCCGGCGGCGAGTCGAGCATCGCGTACCTCACCGCGACCCAGGAGTCGATCAACCGGGCGTTGCTGGTGGCGGCGGCCGACCGGCTGACCGGCGCGGAGAGTGAGCCGTGGTCGGTGCTGAGTGCCCTGGACAAGCACGATCCCGGCGCGGTGCGCCGCATTCTGACCCATCCTTTCGTACGGGTCTGGGCGGTCAAGTTCCTCAGCGGCACGGACGGCCCGCACCGGCTCGCCGACCTGGCCGCCGCCGCCGTGATCGCCGGTGGCGCCGACACCGACGTGACGGTGACCCCCCGCGCCGGCCGGGTGCACCTGCCCACCCTCGGCACGCTCACCGGCGGCGTGACGACCGTCAACGGCGCCCGGCCGCCCGATCTGGACCCGGCCCGGCGGATCGGCCCGGGGCTGCTGCTGGAGGACGCCGACCCGTACCGGGACTGCCACGACTGGCCGGCGACCGGCCGCCTGACGCCGGAACAGGCGTGCGCCTGGGACGAGGCGATCACCGCGGCCTGGCGGGTGGTGGCGCGCGACGCCCCGGATCACGCCGCGGGCCTGGCCGCCGGGCTCACCACGATCACCCCGCTGACGCCCGACCCGGTGACGCTGCGCAGCGCCACGGCCCGGCAGGCGTCCGGCGCCCTCGGCATCGCGTTCACCCCGGACCCGGAGGCGCTCGCCGTGCTGCTGGTGCACGAGTTCCAGCACACCAAGCTGGGCGCCGTCCTCGACCTGATCGACCTGGTGGACCCGGACTCCCCGGCGCTGCTGCGGGTCGGCTGGCGGCCGGATCCGCGGCCGGCCGAGAGCGCGCTGCAGGGAACGTACGCTCATCTGGCCGTCGCCGAGATCTGGCGGCAGCGCGCCGAGCGGGGGATGCCCGGCGCGGCCGGGCACTACGCGCGGTACCGGGACTGGACCGTCGGCGCGATCGGCGCGCTGACCGCCTCGGGGGCGCTGACCACCGCGGGCCGGCGGTTCATCGACGGCCTGGCCGCCACCGCCGAGAAATGGCCGGTGTGAACCTGGCCGCGCTCGGCCTGCCCCCCGGTGACCTGCTCGTGCACGTCTCGATGCGAGCGCTCGGCCCGCTGCCCGGCGGCGCGCTGTCGCTGCTCACCGCGCTGCGGGAGGCGACCGGGCCGCAGACCACGATCGTGGTGCCGGCGCAGACCGCGCACAACTCCACGACCAGCCCGGCGTTCCGCGCGGCGGTCGCCGGCCTGGACGAGCAGAAGCGCGAGGCCTACCTCGCCGGGATGCCGGGCTTCACCCCGGACATGCCGTCGCGGGGCTGCGGCGCGTTCGCCGAGTACGTGCGGCGGCTGCCCGGCGCGGTCCGCAGCGCCCATCCGCAGACCTCGTTCGCGGCGATCGGCCCGCGCGCGGCCGAGCTGATGGCCGTCCACGACCTGGACTGTCACCTGGGTGAGCGGTCGCCGCTGGGCCCGCTCTACCGCGGCGGCGCGCACGCCCTGATGATCGGCTGCGGCTGGGAGAGCTGCACGGCGCTGCACCTGGCCGAGGAGCGGGTGGAC
Organism: Actinoplanes sp. NPDC023936; assembly: GCF_040639325.1. Lineage (NCBI taxonomy): Bacteria > Bacillati > Actinomycetota > Actinomycetes > Micromonosporales > Micromonosporaceae > Actinoplanes > Actinoplanes sp. NPDC023936. The sequence goes on from NZ_JBEZZR010000040.1 coordinate 54,505, forward strand.
CGGCCGCGCCGCAGGCTGTACCAGTGTTTCGTCGAGCGCGACGGCCGCCGGGTCGCCGAACGGTTCGTCGGCATCGATCACTACGACGGTGACTTCCCGCTGCTGGGGGCGGCTTTCGAGAGAACCGGGCAGACCCGGACCGGCCACATCGGACGTACACCCGTCATGATCGTACCGATAAGGCCCGCAGTGGATTTTGCGGTTCGATGGTTGACTGAGAATCGCAGCCGAGAGGAGGACGCCCGGTGACCGACATGACCGCGGACGATCCGGGCGCCCCGGTGTTCTTCCTCAGCTACTCGCGCCCGAAACGTCCCCTCACGGTCGGGCCACCCCGCGAGCCCAACCACGTGATCAACCTCTTCGACGAGCTGAGCGAGCTGGTCGACGAGCTGATCGGCTCGCCGGTCGGCGGTCAGCCCGGTTACCTGGACGTCGGCCGCGGCGGCGGCGAGATCTGGCAGCGGGCCGTGCTGGAGGCGGCGGGCACCTGCCAGGTGCTGGTCTGCCTGGTCTCCAACCGGTTCCTGTACCAGAGCATCTGGTGCCCCCGCGAGTGGGACGTGTTCAGCCGCCGGAAAGTGGTGCCGCGCGGCGGGCCGCGCCCCCATTCGGAGACCGCGATCATCCCGGTGCTGTGGACGCCCGTCGACATCGACACGCTGCCGGAGCCGATCGCCCGGGTGAACCTCTTCCAGCCGACCGGACTCCCGCCGGAGCACCTCACCCGGTACATGCAGGAGGGCCTGCTCGGCCTCCTGCACACCGACCAGATCGCGATCTACAAGTCGATCGTCTGGAAACTGGCACTGCACATCCGCAGCATCCACAGCAGATACCACGTCGAACCGGGTATCCCGGAGAGCATCGAAGGCCTGCGCACGAGCTTCACGGAGGGCACGCCATGAGCCGGTTCTTCCTCAGCTACGCGCACTCCGCGCCCCTGAGCAACTCCGGGCGGCGCGACACCGACACCGACGTGTGGGTGCGCCGCTGCTTCGAGGACCTGTCGCAGGCGGTCGCCGACCGGACCGGCGCCGAACCGGCCGACGTGGGTTTCGCCGACTACCTGCTGGATCCCGGGACCGACTGGAAAGCCCTGATCACCGAGCAGCTCGCCCGCGCCGCCGTCTTCGTGCCGCTCTACTCCCCCGGCTACTTCAACAAGTCGTGGCCGATGCGCGAGCGCGCCGTCTTCCTCGACCGGCTCGACCGCGCGTTCCCCGGCCAGCGGGACCGGGCCCGCGCGCACATCATCCCGGTGCTCTGGATCCCGCTGCCCGCCGGCGACCGGGTGGCCGAGGTGAGTGCCGCGCTCCCGCTCGGTTCCGGGATCGAGGAGTACGCCGAGAACGGCCTGCGCGCCCTCGGGATGCTCGCTTCCTACCGGCATCACTACCGCCGGATCATCGACAAGCTCGCGCAGCAGATCGTGCAGGTGGGCGCGCGCAGCCAGCTGCCGCCGTCCCGGGCCGTGCCGATCGACGAGATCACCGTGCCGGACACGCCCTCACCGGACACCCCGTTCGTGGTGGCGGTGCTCGGCGGGCGCGGCACACCGTGGAAGCCGTACGGCGGGGTCCTCGATCCGCCGGTCGCCGAGTTCGTCGCCACCGTCGCGGAACGCCTCGGCCTGCCCACCCGGATGGTCGACCAGTCCGGCGATCTCAAGTCGCTGGACGACTCACCGGCGGTGGTCCTGGTCGAGCCGCGGCGCGACGACCGGCTCGCGGTCCTGCGCGGTCATCTGCACCGGTGGGTCACCCCGATCGTGGTGACCGGCGCGCAGGACTCGGGCTATAACGAGGTGACGGCGTCCCGGTTGGAGGCGCTCGGCGCGGCCCGGGTCTACCAGGTGTCCGACGTCGGGCAGCTCGCCGACCTGATGCCGTCGGCGGTGAGCGAGGCCCGCCGCCACTATCTTCGGCGGGCCACCGTGCACAGCCGGGACATCGTGCACAGCCGGGGCATCGCGGCGCGGCCCACGCTGCACGGATCCGTGACTCCCACCAACGGCAAGACCGAGAGAAGCAATGGCGATGACTGAGCATCGGCACGGCAAAGTGGTCACGTTCTACTCGTTCAAGGGTGGCACCGGGCGCACCATGGCGCTGGCGAACGTCGCCTGGATCCTGGCCGCCAACGGCAAGCGGGTGCTGGTCGCCGACTGGGACCTGGAGTCGCCCGGCCTGCACCGCTTCTTCGCGCCGTTCATGAAACCCGGGGCGCTGGAGACCACCGGCGGGATCATCGACATGATCCGGACGTACGAGATGAAGGCCGACCAGGCCGCCCAGCGCAAGGCCGGCTGGCACCGGGATTTCGCCCGGGTCCATCGGTACGCGTTCTCGCTGGACTGGGACCACTTCCCCGGCGACGGCCAGCTCGACTTCATCTCGGCCGGCCGGCAGAACCAGGACTACGCGACCACGCTGACCGGGATGAACTGGGACGACTTCTACGGGCGGCTGGAGGGCGGCGAGTTCCTCGACGCGCTCGGCGAGGACATGCGCGCGCACTACGACTACACGCTGATCGACAGCCGGACCGGGCTCAGCGACGTCGCCGACATCTGCACGATCCAGCTGCCGGACACCCTCGTCGACTGCTTCACCTTCGCCGAGCAGGGCATCGACGGCGCGGCGAAGGTCGCCGCGTCGATCGAGCACAAGCACGCCCGGCGCGGCATCCGGATCCTGCCGGTGCCGATGCGCGTCGACCCGGCGGAGAAGGAGAAGGCCGACGCCGGGCGCTCCTTCGCGATGCAGCGGTTCCCCGGTCTGCCGGCCGGGATGGGCCACACCGAGCGGCGGCGGTACTGGAACGCGGTGGAGGTGCCCTATCGGCCCTTCTACGCGTACGAGGAGATCCTCGCGACGTTCGGCGACTCATCCGGGCAGGCCACGTCGCTGCTGGCCGCGTACGAGAGGCTGACCGCGGAGATCACCCGGGGTGACGTCAGCACGCTGCCCGAGCTGGACGAGACGCTGCGCGCCCGGACCGTGGCCCGGTTCGTGCGCCAGGTCTCGCACACCGTGGAGGAGGTGACGCTGCACTACGCGCCGGAGGACTCGGCCTGGGCCGAATGGGTCGGCAGCGCGCTGGCCGCGGCCGGGCTGCACGTGCACGAGCCGGACAGCCCGGAGGCCGCCGCCGACGGCGGCGCCCGGATCACGCTGATCTCCCACAACAACCCGACCGGGCCCACCGAGCTGGTGCCCCGCGACCGCAGCGGCCCCCGGCCGGCCCGTGCCGTCTACGTCGACGACCTCTCCCCGCTGCCGAACTACCCGGCCGCCTCCTCGGCCTTCCTCAGCAACAAGACCGCCGAGCAGGCCCTCGAACGGGTGCTGCGCCTGGTCGGGCGCACCCTGCACGACGTGGATCCACAGGAGATCGGGGTCCGCTACCCCGGCACCCCGCCGGTCGAGTTCCAGGCCCTGGCCCGCAACGCCCGGTTCACCGGCCGCGAGGCCGACCTGCGCGACCTGCGGTCCCAGCTGCGCGGCGAGAAGAAGGTGGTGCTCTCCGGGGCCAAGCCGGTCGCGCTGCAGGGGATGGGCGGCATCGGCAAGACCCAGGTCGCGCTGGAGTACGCGCACCGCTTCAAGAACGCCTACGACGTGGTGTGGTGGATCGACGCCGAACAGGTCACCTTCATCGACATCTCGCTCGCCGACCTCGGTGAGCGTCTCCAGCTGCCGCTGCCGCAGTCCAGCGTCACCGACAAGGCGATGTCCGTGATCGGCGCGCTGGAGCAGGGCACGCCGCACCCGCGCTGGCTGCTCATCTTCGACAACGCCGAAGAGATCGAGCAGGTGCAGCGGTTCGTCCCGGACGGCCCCGGCCACGTGCTGATCACCTCCCGGAACACGCAGTGGGGCGACTACGCCCGGCCGGTCCAGATCGACGTCTTCCAGCGCCGCGAGAGCATCGCCCACCTGCGGCAGCGCGTCACCACGATCCGTCCGGACCAGGCCAACCAGGTCGCCGAGGCCCTCGGTGACCTGCCGATCGCGGTGGCGGCCACCGGCGCGTGGCTCGCCGAGACCGGCGAGGACGTCACCGGGTACCTGCGACGGGTCGAGCAGGCCGGTCCGGACAGCGCCGTCGACGAGGTGTGGAACCTCTCGCTGGAGCTGCTGGAGAAACGGTCCAAGGCGGCGTACCGGCTGTTGCAGCTCTGCTCGGTGCTGGCGCCGGAGATCTCCCTCGACCTGATCCAGAGCGACGAGCTGGCCGGTGTCCTCAGCAAGTACGACCGGCTGGTGTCGGAACGCGCCTACCGGCTCAAACTGGTGCAGCACATCAACAAGCTGGCGCTGCTCAAACTGGACCGCAACCGCAGCCAGATCCAGGTGCACCGCCTGCTGCAGCACGTGCTCCGCAAGCGGATGACAGCGGCCGAGCTGAGCGAGGCCCGGCACGACATCCACGTGGTGCTCGCCGGGCTGCGCCCCCGCTACGAGATCGACGACTCCCGGTCCTGGGAGCGGTTCCGGATGCTCTGGCCGCACCTGGAGCTCTCCGAGGCGGCCACCTGCGGCGAGGAGCTGGTCCGCCAGCTGATGATCGACCGGGTGCGCTACCTCTGGTACAACGGCGGCCTGCAGGAGGGGCGCGACCTCGGCGACCAGATCGACAAGCGCTGGACCCGGATGCTCAAGACCGTCCCCGACCCGGAGACCCGGGAGACGCTGCACCGGCAGATCCTGCACCTGCGCTTCAACGTCGCGAACATCCTGCGGCAGATGGCCCACTTCGACGAATCCCTGGCCCTCGACGCCAAGGTGCTCGAGGAGCAGCTCGACCTGCTCGGGCCCACCCATCCGCACACCCTGATGACCGCCGGCGGTCTCGCCGCCGACCTGCGCGCCGTGGGACGGTACGCCGAGGCCCGGGAGCGCGACGAGCAGACGTACGCCACGTGGATGGAGAACTTCGGCGACGACGCGCCACGCACCCTGATGGCGCTCAGCAACCTGGCCACCACGCACCGGCTCGCCGGTGACTTCCGCGCGGCCCGTGCGCTGGACCAGGACCTGTGGGACCGCAACAAGGAGATCAGCGGCGAGACCCATCCGCTCACCCTGAGCAACGGCACCAACCTCGGCCGCGACCTGCGCGAAGCCGGCGACTACCAGCGGTCGGTGGAGGTGCTCGAAGAGATCGCCGCCCAGTACGCCGAGGTGTTCGGGCCGACGACGGACCGCACCCTCAGCGCCAAGGCGAACCTGGCCGTCTCACTGCGCAGCGCCGGTCGCCCGGAACGCGCCGCGGAACTGCTCGAAGAGGTGTACGAGCAGCTCAACGAGGTGGTCGGGCCGTCCAACCCGGACACGCTCGCCTGCCGGCTCAGCCGCGCGGTCAGCCTGCTCGCGATCGGCGCCGTGCCCAGCGCGATCAGCGAGTTCGAGGAGGTGCGCCGGACCTACGGCGACAGCCTCGGCCGGCGGCACCCGCACACGCTGATCTGCCTCAACAACCTGGCGGCCGCCCACCGCGCCGCCGGCGACCTCACGACCGCGCTGGGGTTCGCCCGCGACGCCACCCGCGATCTCGGCGACGTGCTCGGGCCGGAGCACCCGTACACCCTGGCCGCGAGCCTCAACCTGGCGATCCTGCACGCCGAGACCAGCGAGATCCGCACCGCGCTGAGCATCATCGAGCCGACCATGCGGGCGCACCGCGACGTGCTCGGGCCGGAGCATCCGGACACCCTGCGCTGCGCGGTGAACCAGGCGATGATGCGGCTGGCGGCCGGCGAGCCGGCGTCCGCCGAGGACGGCTACGCCAGTGATCGGCTGATCGCGGCGCTCGGGACGCACCACCCGGCGGTCGTCGCGATGCGGGAGGGGCGGTACCTGCACCGCATGCTCGACCCGCACCCGTTCTAACGCGGGACCAGGGGCCGCTCGGTGGTCAGCCAGTTCAGCACCTCGGGAAGGATCTCCACCGCTCCGAAATGGGCGGTGGAGGCCTGCACCTGGATCTCCGCCTGCGGGATCCGCTCGGCCAGCCAGCGGGCGTGGCTGACCGGGGAGAAGTTGTCCTCGGCGCCGTGCCAGAGCAGGACCGGGCCGGTGATGGCGGCCAGGTCGAAACCCCAGGCCGAGCGGAACGCCGCCACGTCGTCGATCCACCCGTACGGCCCCTGGGCGAACGCCTCGACGTAGGTCGCGGTGAGCAGGCGGCGGATCCCGATGTCGTCGACGACCCGGCGATCAGGGTCGGTCATCTGGCCCCGCAGAGAATCGACCATTATTTCCGGATTACGGCGGGCCTGGTCGGCTTTAAGACGTAAACGTTCGACGTGTTTCGGCCAGTCGTTGTGGGCGGTCTCATATTCCCGGACATTTCCGTCTGTCATTCCGCCGAGCCAATCCAGACCGTCCGCGTCCGACGGCGCGAGACCGACCAGCACGGCGGTATTGGTTACCATCTCCGGCAGCAGCGCGGCGGCGGCGAGCGCGTGCGGGCCGCCGCCGGAGCGGCCCACCACCGCGAACCGCTTCAGGTTCAGGTCGGCGGCCACCGCGCGGATGTCCCCGGCGGCGTCGGCCACGCTCCGGTGCTCGTCGCGTGTGGATCCGCCGTAACCGGGCCTGTCATAGCAGATCAGCCGCACGCCGAGGCGGTACAGGATGCTGCCGCGGGGTTTCGGGCCGAGGCGGCTGCCCGGGGAACCGTGCAGCAGGAAGACCGGCTCGCCGTCGGGATGACCGGTCACGTCGTAGGTAAGCACCCGTCCGTCATGGGTCTTCGCCTCATGGTGACTGACTCGGTCGTGGGACACGCGAACTCCCTGAACATCGATCGCCGTCGCGACCCGCGACGCCGCCAGACTATTTCATTGGCGGTCGCCGCAGAAGCAGCGACCTGACTAGGAGCCGCGAAGCGGGCCACCCCGTATACAACCGAGAATGACCCGATTCTGACATGGGCTCATTTCAGATGGGCTAAAAACAGCCAGGAGTACGTGCCGAACCAGCCATAAGTTCGATCCATTACCGCTTGCATATCGCAATCAGTCAGCCCTCCCCGCATGACGACGCCGTCGTTGCGGGTGACGGTCACGGTGTTCCGCTAGACGGTGACGGCGCTGGGTGCCGCGTGGTGGGACTCGCCGCCGGGCAGGCGCGCGGCGATGACGAAGACGAGCAGGCCGGCGAGGGTCAGGGCGGAGGCGGCCCAGAGCGGCGCGGTGTAGCCGAGGCCGGCCGCCAGGGTGAGGCCGCCGATCCAGGCGCCGAACGCGTTGCCGACGTTGAACGCGGCGATGTTCGCGCCGGAGGCGAGCGTGGGCGCGCCCTGGGCGTGTCCGAGGATGCGCATCTGCAGGCCGGGGACCGTCGCGAAGCCGAACCCGCCCATCAGGATCAGGCCGGCGACTGTCGCGATCTGGCTGCCGGCGGTCGCGGCGAAGACGGCCAGGACCACCGCCAGCCCGGCGAGCAGGGCGACGAGCGTACCCCCGAGGTTCTTGTCCGCGGCCTTGCCGCCGGCGATGTTGCCGGCGAAAAGGCCGACCCCGAAGAGCACGAGCAGCCACGGTACGGTCGATGCGGCGAACCCGCTGACTCCGGTGAGGGTGTAGGCGATGTAACTGAAGGCGCCGAACATGCCGCCGTACCCGAGCACCGTGACGATCATGGAAAGCCAGACCTGGCGGTTCGCGAAGATCCGCCACTCGCTGCCGGCCGAGCGCTCGGCTGCCGGGGTGGCCGGGGTGAGCAGCGCGATGCCGGCGAACGCGATCACACCGACCGCGGCGATCGCCCAGAACGTGGCACGCCAGCCGGCGGCCTGTCCGAGGAAGGTGCCGAGCGGCACGCCGAGGACGTTCGCGATGGTCAGGCCGGCGAACATGATGGAGATCGCGGCGGCTTTGCGGTGTGCCGGCACGAGATCGGCGGCGACCACCGAGCCGATGCCGAAGAAGGCCCCGTGGCAGAGCGCCGCGAGGATCCGGCCGAGCAGCATCAGCTCGTAGTTCGCGGCGACCGCGGAGAGCAGGTTGCCGACGATGAACAAAATCATCAGGCCGAGCAGCGCCTTCTTCCGGTCGACCCGGCCGAGGGCGGCGGTCAGCACGATCGCGCCGACCGCGACGGAGAGCGCGTATCCGGAGATCAGATATCCGGCGACGGCCTCGGTCACGCTGAAGTCGGCGGCGACCTCGGGCAGCAGTCCGGCGATGACGAATTCGGTCAGCCCGATCCCGAACCCGCCGATGGCGAGCGCGTAGAGCGCGATGGGCATGGTGGTGTTCTCCTTCTAGAGCTCTTCGTCGTGCTCGTTCTTGCCGTGCAGTGCTTCTGCTTTGCCGTGCCTTCTTGCCTTGCAGTGCTCTTGCTTTGCCGTGCCTTTTTGCCTTGCAGGCGCAGATAGGCCGCGCGTGCAACGACTTGGCGATAGTTGCACGCGCGCTATATCGGCGCAAGTCTCCTACCGGCGTCGGGCGGTGTATCGTGGGCCACGTGGGGATCCGCGATGACGCCGTCGAGGTGCGGGCGCAGGGGTGGCGCCGGCTCGCCGCGCTGCACGGCCTGATCGAGACCGAGCTGGAGCGCCGCCTCCAGGCCGAGCACCAGCTCTCCGTCGTGGAGTACACGGTGCTCGACGCGCTGAGCCGGCAGGACGGCTGGCACATGCGGATGCGCCAGCTGGCCCGGGCCGCCGCGCTCTCCAGCAGCGCCACCACCCGGCTGGTCACCCGGCTGGAAGACCGCGGGCTGCTGACCCGGATCCTCTGCGCCGACGACCGGCGCGGCATCTACACCGAGCTCACGCCGGCCGGGCAGGCGCTGCTCGGCCGGGCCCGGCCCACCCACGACCAGGCGCTGACCGAGTCGCTGGCGGAGGCGACGAGGCAGCCCGAGCTCGAAGGGCTCGTCGCGTTCCTGCAGGCGTGAAAACTGTCGTACCTCTGTTCTAGGCTGCCCGCATGACCGAGACGTTCGCCAGCCGTGACGAGTTCGACCAGGCCGTGGCCGAGGCGCGCCGGGCCGCGCGGACCTATTACGACAGCGGCGACGTGCTGATGACCGACGCCGACTACGACGTCCTCGCCGGCCGGATCGCCGCGGCCACCGCCACCCACCCGGAGTGGGACGACCAGGGCGTGACCACCGCGGTGGCCGCCGGTTCCTCGGCCGGTGGCGACGTGCGGCACCCCACGCCGATGCTCTCCCTCGACAAGATCACCACGCCGGAGGAGGTGGCCGACTTCGTCGCCACGCTCGGCGGCGACGGCTGTCTGGTCGAGGTGAAACTCGACGGCCTGGCGATCCGCGCGGAATACGTGTCGGGCGCCCTCACGCTGGCCGCGCTGCGCGGCGACGGCAGCACCGGGGAGGGCGTCACCGGCCAGGTCCGGCGCGGCATCGCCGGTCTGCCTGTCACGCTCGGCAGCGACTGGACCGGCGAGGTGCGCGGCGAGGTCTACATGACGGTCGCCGACTTCGAGGCCTCCAGCGCCAACCGGGTCGCGGCCGGCGGCAAGGCGTTCGTCAACTCGCGGGGCGCGGTCGCCGGCGCGATCCGCAGCGTGGACCGGGTCTACGAGTGCCCGATGACCTTCGCGGCCTACGAGATCAGCGGCGACTTCGACACTCATCTGGAGCGGATGGCGTTCGCCGCGACGCTCGGCTTCCCGGCCGCCTGCGGCCTGATCCCGGCGGTCGCGGGCGAGCGCCACACCGCCGAGGAGGTCACCGCCGCGATCGACGAGATCGGCGCCCACCGTGACGACCTCGATTTCCCGATCGACGGCGCGGTGATCAAGGCGAACCGGGACAGCACCCGCCGCCGGCTGGGCCTGGCGAGCCGCACACCCTACTGGGCGACCGCCTTCAAGTACCCGCCGGACACCGCCGCCACCGTGCTGCGCGACATCGAGGTGCGCGTCGGCCGGACCGGGCGGATCACGCTGCGCGCGGTCATCGACCCGGTCTACGTGGCCGGCACCACCGTGACCAGGGCGACCCTGCACAACCCGCAGTGGGTGCTCGACCAGGGTCTCGCGATCGGCCAGACCGTCGCGGTGTGGCGGGCCGGCGACGTGATCCCGCGGGTGACCACCCCGATCGGCGAGCAGCCGCACGGCCTGATCCCGTGGGCGCCGCCCGAGGGCTGCCCGCAGTGCGGCGAGCCGTGGGACAAGTCGAGCCTGCTGTGGCGCTGCCACACCCCGTCCTGCTCCCTGGTCGGCGCCGTGACCTACGCCGCGAGCCGTGACTGCCTCGACGTCGACGGCCTCGGCGAGGAGATCGTGATCGCCCTGGTCGAGTCCGGTCTGGTCCGCGACCTGGCCGACCTTTTCGCGCTGACCGCCGAGCAGTTCGCGACGACCCGCACCGGCGACGGCAACCGCCAGGTCGGCGCCTCGACCGCGGCGCGCATCATGGCCGGTCTGGAGCAGGCCCGCCAGCAGCCGTTCAACCGGGTCATCACCGCCCTCGGCATCCGGATGACCGGCCGCTCGGTCGGCCGCTGGCTGGCGTCCCGTTTCAAGACGATGGACGCGCTGCGCGCCGCGACGGTCGAGGAGATCGCCGAGATCGACAAGATGGGCCTGATCAAGGCCCAGCACGTGGTCGACGGCCTGGCCGCGATGTCCGGCGTCATCGACCGGCTGGCCGCCCACGGCCTGGCCATGGCCGTCGCCGACGACGGCGCCCCGAAACCGCTGGCCGGCCAGGTCTACGTGGTGAGCGGCAGCGTCCCCGGTTACACCCGCACCACGGTGAGCGAGCGCATCGAGGCCCTGGGCGGCACCGCCAGCGGCAGCGTCTCGGCGAAGACGACGGCCCTGGTCACCGCCGAGACCGGCACGAGCAAGGCGAAGAAGGCCGCCCAGCTCGGCATCCCGGTCCTGGACCCGGAGGAGTTCGCCCGCATGCTCGCCTGACCCGGCTCCCGCTTCCACTCCCGGCCCCCGGCCCCCGGCCCCGGCTCCCGGGCCGCCGGCTCCGTTCCCGGCCACCGGCCCCCGGGCCGCCGACTCCGTTCCCGGCCACCGGCCCCCGGGCCGCCGACTCCGTTGCCGGCCCGCGGCCCGCGCCCCGCCCCCGCTCCTGGCGCTCAGGTGGCGGGTTCGGGATCTGACCTCGTCCGGAAGCCGGGGCCTGGGGTGATCTCCATTTCGGCCGCCGGGACGTGGTGGTCGTGCTCGCAGCGGACCTGGACGGAGAGTGCGGCGCCGCAGCCGCGGTGACGGTTGACGATGGCCGGGCCGGTCGGGTCGGCGCGGTACTTGTCGCCCCATTGCAGCAGCCCCAGCACCGCCGGAACCAGGTCGTTCCCCTTGGCGGTGACGACGTATCGGTATCGGCTGCGGGCGCCCTCCGCCTGGTAGGCCTCGGTGGCGAGGATGCCGTTGTCGACGAGCTTGCGCAGTCGCTCGGCGAGCAGGTTGCGCGGGCATCCGAGCATCTGGTGCAGGTCACTGAAGCGGGACACGCCGTACCAGATCTCTCGCAGGACCAGCAGGGTCCACTTCTCCCCCACGAGCTCCAGGGTGCGGGCGATCGAGCAGTTCGTGGTGTCCCGATCGAGACGCGGCTCGGTGGTCATGTCCATGGCACCCATCCTACCGGCTAGGTTTACTTTTTATACTCAGGTCGCCGGGATGGCCGCCGATACGACAACCGCCACCGCCGAGGTGGGCAGAATTCGAGAAGGAGAAGCGATGAAGGCATTCGTGGTCGACCACTACGGCGACGCCGGCACCGTGCAGGCCCGCGACGTGCCGGACCCGGTCGTCGGCGAGGACGACGTGCTGGTCCGGATCCACGCGGCCAGCGTCAACCCACTCGACCTCAAGATCCGGTCCGGGGACCTGAAGGCGATCCTGCCGTACCGGGCGCCGTTCGTCCTCGGCAACGACCTCGCCGGCACCGTCGTCGCCGCCGGTTCCCGCGTCACCCGGTTCACGGTCGGCGACGAGGTCTACGCCCGCCCGAACCAGAACCGGATCGGCGCGTTCGCCGAGCTCATCGCGATGCACCAGGACGATGTGGCGGCCAAACCGGCCACCCTCACCATGACCGAGGCGGCCTCCATCCCGCTGGTCGGCCTGACCGCCTGGCAGGCCCTGGTCGAGCGGGCGAACCTGCGGCCGGGTCAGAAGGTTCTCATCCACGCCGGTGCCGGCGGTGTCGGGACCATCGCCATCCAGCTGGCGAAACACCTCGGCGCCCAGGTGGCAACGACCGCGAGCAGCGCGAAGACCGATCTGGTACGGACCCTGGGCGCCGACGTCGTCATCGACTACACGAAGCAGCCGTTCGCGACGGTCCTGCGCGACTACGACGTCGTGCTCGACACCGTCGGCGGCGACACCCTGGACCAGTCGCTGCGGGTGCTCAAGCCGGGCGGCATCGTGGTCAGTGTCGCCGGACCGCCCGACCCCGCCTTCGCCCGGCAGGCCGGCGCCAACCCCGTGGTGCGGCTGGCGATCGCCGCGCTGAGTTTCCGGATCCGGCGGCGCGCCCGCCGGCTCGGTGTCCGGTACTCGTACCTGTTCATGCGGGCCAGCGGCGACCAGCTCCGCGAGATCACCACCCTGATCGACGCCGGGACGATCCGGCCGTCCGTGGACCGGGCCTTCGACTTCGCGTCGACCCGCGAAGCCCTGGCCTACGTCGAGGAGGGACGCGCCAAAGCCGGCAAGGTCGTCATCCGGATGGACGCCGCATGACGACGCAGCCCGGTCCCGGCAGTGGTGCAGCAGCGGCGCGCGCCACCCTGGGCCTGATCATCGCCGAGGGCACCAGCCGTCCACGGGCGGGCAGGGATGCCTCAACACGCCCGGCGTCTACACCCCCGAACACGTCGCGGGCTGGCGCCCGGTCGCCGACGCCGTCCCCGAACGCGACGGCACGCTCTTCATTCAGCTCATGCACTGGGCCGAATGTCGTACCCGGACAACACCCCGCATCACCGTCGACCCCTCGTCCCGTCGGTGATCTCCGCCGACCAGGACCCGACCAGCTGGTCGTCAGCGCTGTGCCGCCCGGAGCATTGCCGCGCCTGAGCACTCACGGGCAGCCGGACCAGCGGTCGTGAGTGCCGTCTCGGGCTGGTGTGGATCGTGGAAGAGCGTGGTCCGCCTGGCGCTCAGTGCTGACCCTGCTGGTTGATTGAGGAACACTGCCTGCGGAAACGTGGGCGCGGCCGCCGCTGACCACTCGCCAAGCCGCCCTCGGGGCCGGCGGAGCGTAGGCCAGAGCGGCTATCCCCTTGATCACATGCCTGAGCTACGGCCCGGCGACGCCAGCCGTAGACCAGAGCGGTTATCCGGGCTTGATCACATGTGTGAGCTACGGCCGGGACGGCGCGTTCCAAGATCGGGGGATGCCACCTCGCGACAGCCGTTTAGGCCGAATATCTGCTGGTAGCGGAGTTTTAGCCAGCAGGGACAGTGCTCTCCCCGCCGGACCGGCGAGAACACTGACCGGCAGCCGAACAAGACGAGCTGGTCACCAGCGCTGCCGGATACCGGCTTCGAGAGCACTGAGCGCCAGCCCGCCCGCACCGCTCCACGATCGACAACCGGGCGGCGCCCCCTCACGTCCCTACCGGGCGACGTCTCGTCAATTAGCCAGCAAGGTCACCGCTGGGTGGGCTCGGTAGGCCCCGGTGTGCCCGGTGGGCTCGCTAATTCCGACAGCCCGGTGTGACCGGTGGGCTTGCTGATTCCGACAGCCCCGGTGTTCCCGGTGGGCTTGCTGATTCCGACAGCCCCGGTGTTCCCGGTGGGCGCGGCGAGCCTCATGGCCCGGTGAGCCCGATGGGGGTCGGGGCGGAGAGAGACGATCTCTCCGCCCCCGGCAGTGCTGCCGGACCAGTGCTGCCGGACCAGTGCTGCCGGACCAGTGCTGCCGGACCAGTGCTGCCGGACCAGTGCTGCCGGACCAGTGCTGCCGGACCAGTGCTGCCGG
>NZ_JBEZZR010000040.1:68548-87904 GCF_040639325.1 Actinoplanes sp. NPDC023936
GGACCGGTGCTGCTAGCGGGGGTCGGGCTCCAGGCTGCGGCCGTTGTCGGCGACCGTGGATGACGTCGCGGCGACCGGGGCTGACGTCGCGGCGGCGCTGGCTGAGCCCAGCTTGGCGAGCAGGCCGGCCAGGTCGACGCCGGTCAGGTCGGTGCCGAGTTGGAGGCCCTGGGCCACGTTGTTCGCCACCGACTTGGTGAGCGAGGAGGCGCCGTCGGTGGAGATGACGGTCATCTTGTCGATCGCGCCCATCGGCGCGGCGGCGGCCTCGACGACCTGCGGCAGGACCTTCACCAGCAGGTCGAGGACGGCGGCTTCCCCGTACGCCGCGAAGGCGTCGGCCTTGCGGGCCATCGCCTCGGCCTCGGCCTGGCCGCGGGCCAGGATGGCCGCGGCCTCCGCGGCGCCTTCCCGCTCGATGGCCTCGGCGATCGCGGTCCGGCGGCGCTGCTCCGCCTCACCCTCCTTGGCGCCCTCGATGGCGTGCGCCTCGGCGAGCGCGGCACGGCGGGCCCGCTCGCCCTCACCGGTCAGGCGGGCCTGCTCGGCGGCGGCCTGCGCGGCCGCGATCGTGGCCTGCCGCTGCGCGTCGGCGCCGATGACGGACGCGTTGCGGGCCGCCTCGGCCTCCTGCTCCACCTTGTACCGTGCGGCGTCGGCGGGCTTACGCACCTCGGTGTCGAGCTGGCGCTGCTTGAGCTCGGCGTTGCGCTCGGCGACCTTCTGCTGCTCGGCGAGGATCGCCTGGTCGCGCTCGGCCTGGGCGAGCGGGCCGGCCGCGTCGGACCTCGCTTTCGCCGCGTCGATCTCGGCCTGGATGCCGGCTTTCTTCAGCGCGAGGTTCCGCTCGGCCTCCGCGATCGCCTCCTCGGCGAGCAGCCGCTCCTGCTCGGCGGCCTGCCGGGCGCGGGCCTCGGCGATCGCCGCGTCCTTGAGCACCCGCGCGGCCTCGGGACGGCCCAGGTCCTGAAGGTACGACCCCTCGGCCAGGATGTCCTGCAGCTGGAACGTGTCGAGCACCAGACCCTGGTTGGTCATCGAGTGCTCGGCTTCCTCGGCGACGGCGCTGGCGAACGCCGCCCGGTCGCGGATGATCTCCTCGACGGTGAGCCGGCCGACGATCGAGCGCAGCGCGCCGGCCAGGACCTCACGGGTGAAGTCCTCGATCTCGTCCTGCTGGTGCAGGAACCGCTGGGCGGCGGCGCGGATCGCGTCCTCGGTGCCGCCGACCTTGACGATCGCGACGCCGTGCAGCTCGGCGCGGATGCCCTGCTTGGAGACGGCGCCCTTGATGCTGACGTCGATCCGGCGGCTGGACAGGTCGAGCGACTGCAGCCGCTGGACGATCGGCATGACGAACACCGAGGCGCCCATCACGACTTTCTGCCCGGACAGGTCGGTGCTGCTGGTGCCGTCGGCGGACTGGGTGACCCGGCCCTTGCGGCCGGTGATGATGAAGGCCTCGTTCGGCCCGGCGACCTTGATCCGGGAGAGCACGAACAGGACCAGCAGAATGACCAGCAGGACCACGCCTGCGATGGAGATGAGAAGGGGTGACATCTACGCCTTTCCGGTGTGCGGGGTCGCTTCGACGACGACGCTGGTGTCGGTGGGTGCTTCCACCACGAAGATCGAGGTCCCGGCCGGCAGGGCCTGCTCGGCGCGGGCGTAGAGCTTGACCGGCTGCCCGCCCAGCCGCACGCGCACCTCGCCGTATCCCCCGGCGGCGGGCACCGCGGTGACCACGACGCCCATCGTGCCGACCAGGTGGGCGCGGGTGGGCGTGGCGTCGGTGGGCATGTCCCGGGCGGCGCGCGAGAAGCGCAGCGCGAGCCAGGCGGCCACGAACGCGGCGACGAGCGCGACGAGCGCCGAGGCGGCGATCAACCCGGGGCTCCGGGCGTCGAGCAGCTCCACGGTGATCGCGCCGGCGAACCCGAGAGCGCCCAGAAAACCGGCGACCGCCTCCAGCGAGACCAGGCCGTCGGCACCGAGGCCGCCGAGATGGGCCATCTCGCCGCCGAGCAGGGCGAACGCCAGGATCGCCAGCCCCACGCCGCCGATCACCAGGAACACCACGGTCGCCGTCGCCACGCAGCCCTCCTCAAGGATTCACGCCGGTCATCGACCGGGAGCCACAGGGTATGGCAGCCGCGCTAACAGCAAGATGACAGGTTCTGTCATATTCGGAAAACCGCTCGCCGAATCCTCTCAAGATCGCCCGATGCCCGGCGATGGTGGCGGCCGTGAAACCAGACGGCCGATGGGCCCGGCTCGGCATGCCGGTCGGTTTCCTCGTGCTGTCCGCGGTCTTCACCGGCGCCTATCTGACCGGTCCGGAGCCGGTGCGCCTCGTGCTCCTGCTGCTCTCCGGTGTCATCGCGGCGATCGCGATCGCGGTGGGCGTACGCGTCAATTCGCTGCCGGACCGGCGCCCCTGGATGCTCACCGTCCTCGCGTTGGCGATGCTCAGCATCGCCAACGCGGCGTGGTATCTGCCCGCCGCGATCGCCGGTGGCGCACGGACCCCGCCGGACTGGATGGCCGTGCCGCCGCAGATGGCCGGCTACGTCTTCTTCCTCGCCGCCAGCCTGATGATCGTGCTCCGGCACACCCCGCGGGACGCGGGCGGCACGATCGACGCCGCGGTCTGGGGCATCGCGATCGCCACACCGGTCTGGGAGTTCCTGTTCCGCCCCCGGCTGCTGGCCGCCGGTCAGGACACCGCGACGCAGCTGTTCGTGCTGACCCAGTTGCTGGTGCTCTTCGGCATCTGCGGCGCCCTGCTGCGGGTCGCCCGGACCAGCGGCCGGGGCCAGATCAGCCTCTGGTACCTGTTCGGCGCGCTGGGCCTGACCCTGCTGGGCACGGCCGCGGTGCACATGCTGCCGAGCGGCTCGGCCTCGCAGGGGTCGGTGCCCGCGCTGCTGTTCGCGCTCGGGTACCTCAGCCTCGGCGCGGCCGGGCTGCACCCGAGCGCGGTCCGCCTGATGAGCCCGCCGGTGTGCGCCACCGGCGGCGCGCCGAAGATGCAGCTCAGCATGTTCGGCGCGGCCATGCTGCTGATCCCGGTGGTGGGCGCGATCGGTCAGCTGACCGGGTCGCCGGCCGACGGCCTGCTGCTCACCATCGCCCCGATGCTGACGGTACCGCTCGTACTGATCCGGATCGGGCGGCTCAACGTGCAGCGCAGCCGCGACCAGCGGGCTCTCGCGCATCAGGCCGCGCACGACGAGCTGACCGGGCTGATCAACCGCAGGCAGCTGTTCGCGCTGATGGAGCGGGCAATCGAGCGGCACGCCGACGGGCGCGGGGGTGATCTCGCGCTGCTCTACTGCGACCTCAACGAGTTCAAGCCGATCAACGACCGGTACGGTCACGAGGCCGGCGACGCGGTGCTGCGTGCCACCGCCCGGCGGATCGCCGGAGCGGTCCGGGAGGATGACGTGGTCGCCCGTATCGGTGGTGACGAGTTCCTCATCTTCTGTCCGGATGCGGACAGCGACACCGCGTACGCGCTCGGTGCGCGGATCGTGCGCGCCCTGGCCGAGCCGATCAGCTGGCGTGGCGAGACGCTCCGCGTCTCGACCGCCCTGGGCACCACCGTCTGGACCCGGCGGGAGACCGTGGCCCCGGACGTTCTGCTGGCGGCCGCCGACACCCAGATGTATGAGAACAAACGCACCCAAACTCACCGATCCGTCTATTGCTCGAATGAGGCATCCTCGCCCACACTGCGGACACGTCGCATGTAGATCGGGGGGCGACTGAATGCCGGATCGACGGAATTTCCTGCGCGCGACGGCCGTGGCCGGCGGCTCGGTGGCGGCGGGGATCGCCGCGGGCGCGGCCACGGCGCCGGCCGCCCGTGCGGCGGGTGACCCGGCGGCCGACCGGCTCGCGCTGCTGTCCTGGCACGCCGCGCTGGCGAACCGGCGGTACCAGCCGGCCGTCGTCGCCGTGATCGGCTCGTCCAGCACCGAAGGCGTGGGCTCGGTCTACGGCCGCGGATTCGTCTCGATGCTCGCCGAGAACCTGCGGTCCGCCTACCCGGTGGCCGGCGCGCCCGGCGGCGCGAACTTCGTGGCGGCGTGGGGGCGCCCGCCGCGGTGGCCGGTGCACGCGACCGGCGGCCGGCCGGCGCCGCCCGAGGACGGCTGGGCGCTGAAGGGTTACGACCTGGACGGCGGCACGCTCACCTACGCGTTCACCGGGACCAGCGTACGGGTGTGGCACGCACCCGGCGCGACGCTGACCGTGACGATCGACGGCCGCCCGATGCCGGCCGCGGGTTCCGGGCAGCTGGACGCCGGCAACCACACCGTGACGGTCAGCGGGCGGGGCCGGGTCACCGGGTTCGTCACGTTCGACGGCGACGAGAGCCGCGGCATCCAGGTCTGGAACGGCGGCCACGGCGGCCGTACCACCGGCAGTTTCGCCTCCCGGATCGACGCGTGGGCGCCGAGCCTCGCCACCATCCGCCCGCACCTGGTGATCCTGCAGCTCGGCGTGAACGACTGGCGTACCCGCGTGCCGGCCGCCACCGTCAAGCGCAACCTGAAGATGATCGTCGAGGCGGCCCGGGCGCACGCCGGCACGGACCCGTCGTTCGTGATCTACGGGTCGCCGCGGGTCGGCCCGGCGCGGGACAGGGGTTTCAGCCGGGTGGCGCAGGCCTGGGCGGAGGTCGCCGCCGAGGACAGCGCGGTCAGCTACTTCGACCTGTCGGCCCGGCAGCCCGCGCCGGCGGCGGACAACCGGCTGGGCCTGTACTGCGACGACCTCATCCACATGACCGACAAGGGCGCGGCACACACGGCCGACGCCCTCACCGGGTTCCTATCGCCCGGGTAGCTCGGGACGGGCGGAGACCACCTCGACGTTGCCGAACCAGGTCGTCACCCGTACCCGGATCTCCGGTGTTCCGGGAAGTCGCGGCACCGCAGCGAGCCTGATGTCGCGGGTGCTGAACACGTTGGCCCCGGTCAGGTCGACCTCGACACCTTCCGGGACGATCACCTTGAGCTGGCCGAACACGCAGCTGCCGGTGATCTCGACGACGTCCTCGCCGGTCGCCAGGTGCCGCAGGTCGAGCTCGGTCTGGCCGAACACGGTGTAGGTGCCGAGCCGGCGGTCCCGCAGCCGCCACCGGCCGCGCCGGCTCGTCTGGCTGAACACCGTGATCACCTTTTCCACGGTGCGCGACGAGCCGACCACCGGCGTGGGTGCGACCCCCTCATAGGCCTTGGCGAGCTGCGCCGGATCCTCGGCCGCCCAGACCGTGCCGACCCGTACGCTGAACTCCTCCAGGGTGAGCCGGCCGTCGCCGCACGCGTGCTGCAACAGCTCGGCCACCCGCTCGCGGTCGCCGTCGGAGATCGGCGCCGGCACAGGATCCGTCACGCCGCCGACCCTATCGCCGGTCCCCTGTGCGCGCCGTCCCGGCCGAGCTGACAAACTTGGGGGATCATGACGCTGACCGATCGCCTCCCGGGCACCTCCGAACCCGATGCCGTCTTCGATGCCTTCCAGGCTTGGGTGGCGGAACAGGGCCTGACGCTCTACGCGCATCAGGAGGAAGCGCTCATCGAGATCGCCACCGGGGCGAACGTCATCCTGAACACGCCCACCGGCTCCGGCAAGAGCCTGGTCGCGACCGGTGCGCACTTCGCCGCGCTGGCCAGCGACCGCACCACCTTCTACACCGCGCCGATCAAGGCGCTGGTGAGCGAGAAGTTCTTTGCCCTCTGCGCGGTCTTCGGCGCGCAGAACGTCGGCATGCTGACCGGTGACGCCAGCGTGAACGCGGACGCGCCGATCGTCTGCTGCACCGCGGAGATCCTGGCGAACCTGGCGCTGCGCGAGGGCGCGGACGCCGACGTCGGCCAGGTCGTGATGGACGAGTTCCACTTCTACGCCGAGCCCGACCGCGGCTGGGCGTGGCAGGTGCCGCTGATCGAGCTGCCGCAGGCGCAGTTCATCCTGATGTCCGCGACGCTCGGTGACACCACCCGCTTCGTCGACGACCTCTCCCAGCGGACCGGCCGGCCGACCGCGGTAGTCGCCAGCGTGGAGCGGCCGGTCCCGCTCATTTTCGAGTACGCGATGACGCCCCTGCACGAGACGATCGAGGAACTGCTCAAGACCAAGCAGGCGCCGGTCTACATCGTGCACTTCACCCAGGCGGCGGCCCTCGAGCGCGCCCAGTCACTGATGAGCATCAACATGTGCACCCGCGAGGAGAAGGACAAGATCGCCGCGGCGATCGGCAACTTCCGCTTCACCGCGGGTTTCGGGCGTACGCTCTCCCGGCTGGTCCGGCACGGCATCGGCGTGCACCACGCGGGCATGCTGCCGAAGTACCGCCGGCTCGTCGAGACGCTCGCCCAGGCCGGCCTGCTGAAGGTCATCTGCGGCACGGACACGCTCGGCGTCGGCATCAACGTGCCGATCCGCACCGTGCTCTTCACCGGCCTGTCGAAATACGACGGCGTGAAGACCCGCCTGCTCAAGGCCCGTGAGTTCCACCAGATCGCGGGCCGGGCCGGGCGCGCCGGGTACGACACCATCGGCACCGTCATCGTGCAGGCCCCCGAGCACGTCATCGACAACGAACGGGCCCTCGCGAAGGCCGGCGACGACCCGAAGAAGCGCCGCAAGGTGGTCCGCAAGAAGCCGCCGGAGGGCACTGTCGGCTACGGCCGGCCCACGTTCGACCGGCTCGTGGAGGCCGACCCGGAGCCGCTGACGTCGTCGTTCCAGGTGTCGCACGCGATGCTGCTGAACGTGATGAACCGCGGTGGCGACCCGTACCAGGCGATGAAGCACCTGCTCACCGAGAACCACGAGGAACGGCCCTCGCAGCGCAAGCTCATCCGCCGCACGGTCGCTATCGCCCGGGCGCTGATCGCGGGCGGCGTCATCGAGCGTACCGAAAGCGGGGTTTACCGGCTTGTCGAAGATCTGCAGCTGGACTTCGCGCTGAACCAGGCGCTGTCGCCGTTCGCCCTGGCCTGCCTGGAGCTGCTCGACAGGGAGTCCCCGGAGTACCCGCTCGACGTCGTCAGCGTCATCGAATCCACCCTCGAGGACCCGCGGCAGGTCGTCTCGGCGCAGCGTCAGAAGGCGCGCGGCGAGGCCGTCAACGCCATGAAGAGCGAGGGCATCGAGTACGAGGAACGGATGCAGCTGCTCGAGGACGTGACCTGGCCGCAGCCGCTGAAGGAGCTGCTCGACGCGGCCTACGAGACGTACCGGCGGGGACACCCCTGGGTCGCCGACTACGAGCTCAAGCCGAAGTCCGTGGTCCGCGACATGTTCGAGCGGGCCATGACGTTCACCGAGTACATCTCGTTCTACGGGCTGTCCCGCTCCGAGGGACTGGTGCTGCGCTACCTCGCGGACGCGTACCGCGCGCTGCGCCAGACCGTCCCCGAGGACGCCCGCACCGAGGAGCTCACCGACCTGATCGAGTGGCTCGGCGAGCTGGTCCGCCAGGTCGACTCCAGCCTCCTCGACGAGTGGGCCCGGCTGCAGAACCCGGGAGCGGACCCGGAAGAGGTACGCCTCGACGACAAGCCGCCCGCCGTCACCCGCAACGCCCGCGCGTTCCGGGTCCTGGTCCGCAACGCCATGTTCCGCCGCGTGGAGCTGGCCGCCCTGCGCCGCTGGGACCTGCTCGGCGAGATGGACGCCGAGTCCGGCTGGCCGGCCGAGCGCTGGCAGAAGGCGATCGGGGAGTACTTCGAGGAGTACGACGAGCTGGGCACCGGGCCGGCGGCGCGCGGGCCGGCGTTCCTGCACATCGAGCAGGGCCCGGAGGTGTGGACGGTCCGCCAGGTCTTCGAGGACCCGGAGGGCGACCACGACTGGGGCATCGACGCCACGGTGGACCTGGCAGCGTCCGACGAGGCCGGCATCGCGGCGATCAGGGTGACGGCGGTCGGCCCGCACTGACCCCGCTGGGCCGCCGGCCTCGCCGGCGGCCGGTTGTCACTGTGCGTTCGAGGATCACGCTTCCGCTTCGGTCGCCCAGCTCCGGCCGAGCATGACGACCACTCCCGCGGGGTCGGATATCACGAATCTATACAAGTCGTCTTCGACCAGGTCCAATTTGAAATCGTTGTTTCCGATGACTACCGCTTCCCAGAAATCCATATCCTCATCGGACTCCCGGGGCAACCTTTCCGCCACATGAGTTTCCACAAAATCCTTCAAGGCGACTCCATGGTTCACCGTCGAGCGGTAGGAAGCTTTCAGTTCGTGATATGTCTCGGATGGATTCAGGAGATCATGCCAGGCCGGCTCCCGCAGCCCAACCGCAAGATCTAGATGAGGAATATCTACGATACGAGAATCGCCGACGGTTCTGAGACGTCCCGATTGCACCACAGGCAAGTAATCCAGGGCGGTCTCAAGGAGAAAGCGCTCGACAATATAGGCGGCGACTATTTCTGGGATATCAGCCCGCGCTGGGCGTCGACGCGGAGTACTATTTTCTGGAATGGAGAACGGCGAATCGCTCGAGCCGGGCGGGAGAGCGACGTCGACCACCAGATGCAGGAGAGGCACCGCTGTCGCCGATACGAGCATCTGCCCGTGAGGTAACTCCCATCCACGCTTCTCGGCTGCGCGCAACTGCTTCCAAGCGTGTTCGCGCGTGCCAGGTTGAACGCGAGGCGCAAGTATGCTGGCCTTGGCTTCGAGAAGCCACGGGACGCGTGGCGGCCCGGAGGTCCAGCCGTACAGATCCGCGCTTTTCTGATTGCCTTTGCCCCTGATTTTGACGTCATTCTTGAATTTGACGTCGACGTGGTGCGTACCGAAATGACCCAGATGATAACCCCACAGCCAGTGAGCAAGCGTCATCCCGAGCCGGTAGCTGGCAGCACGACGCTCCGAAGGGTCCGCCGAACAAGTCGTCCAGGCACTGGGCTTCAACGCGGGTATTCCGTCGTCATCAAGACCCTTGCCGAGGGTGCTGCACAGCGAGTGCAACCTGATCATTAGTTCGGAAAAAGCGGATGGGCCGTCGAAGGCGTGCGGAAGCTCGAGGGGCTTTCCCGCTGTCACCGCCGCGTGGATTATCTCGCGCCAACTGGTGTCAGCCCGGGGAACACTTTCCTGCGGCTTCGCCGAAGTGAGCAACTCCCGGGAAGGCCAGCTTGCCATGGATGGCGGGAGACCCTGATTCACCGCGACAGGGATGCTCAACTTATCGCTTTCCGAGAGAGGCACCCCCATAGCCTAATAGCGCAGTTGAGCCCCGCAGGCCTCATTGCGATGGGGACGTACGGTGGGCCGCATGGGACAGCCCTCCGATCGGAACGCTCTCCTGCTGCTCGCGGGGCAGCTGCGGCAGGCCGCCGCGGCTGACGGCCGCGCCGACGTGGTCGCCAAGGTGGACGAGGTGATCCTGCTGATCGCCGACGAGGAAGACGGCACCCAGCGCGAGAAAGCGGACAAGAGCAACACCGTGCTCCGGATCCTGGACGGATTGGGCTTCTGACACGGGCACACCGAAGCTCGGCGTCGCCCTGATCGGCTTCGCCACCTTCGCGGTCTTCGCCATCGCTGTCGGCCACCCGGTGTGCCGGCATCCGGGGTAAAGCTGGCGCTTTCCGGAAAGCGGCGGACGTGGGAGGCCCCACAGAATGCCGCACACCCCGTAACGCTCCCCGTAGACAGTCACCCATCGTGACGCGAGATGGGCTCGGCGAGGCCGCCCGGACGCAGACGCGGCGCTTCGCGGGCCTGCGGAGCTCGCATCCATGATCAACTTAAGCTGAGTGGCATTGCTCCTCAGCGAGCCAGGACGCCTCCGGGAGCTACCGCCCCGGCCGGTGCGCTCTACCCGCAGTCGGCCCTGGCTGCGCACCTTGCACGATGCGCAGGTGAGAAACCTCGCCAAGATCGGCCTTAGCTGTTTATGATCTTGCACCTTCGCAAGTTCAGCTAAGGATTCGCATGCGTACGTTCTCGGTGCCCGAACGGCTGGGCGGCTTCGGCGCGCTCGTCGCCCTCGCGGCAACGGCGTGGCCGGCCGTGACCGCCGGAACCTGGTCGTTGCCCTGTCCGCTCCGGACGCTGACCGGCATCCCGTGCCCGGCCTGCGGGCTGACCACCGCGGCCATCGCCATCGTGCGGGGCGACCTCGCCGGCGCGTTCCACGCGAATCCACTGATCTTCGGGCTGGCCGCGGTCACCGCGGCCACCGGCCCTCTCGTCGTGCTCCGCGCGGCGGGCGCACTGAAACCCCCGCGTCCCTGGTCGTCCCCACGCCGACGACAGGCGGGATGGATCGCAGGACTTCTCGCAACCGCGAGCTGGCTCTTCCAACTGCACCGGCTGCACACCGGTCCGCAACTCTAGAGGAAATCGACAATGACGTATCCCCCCAGCCACAGCCCGTATCCCACTCCCGGCGCCTACGCGCCCGCCGTGCCGTCATACGCCAGCTGGATCCAGCGCGTCGGCGCCTACCTGGTCGACGCCCTCTGCGTCCTGCCGTTCAGCCTGCTCGCGGCAGTGCTCGGTCAGGACACCGACCTGGCGACCGGCCTGGTCACCTACAACGCCATGTTCTACGTGTTCACGCTGATCGGGGTGGTCGTGTTCGGCTACAACCGGTGGTTCCAGGCGGGTAAGACCGGGCAGAGCTGGGGCCGCAAGGCGCTCGGCCTGAAGCTGGTCGGAACCGGTACCGGCCAGCCGATCGGCGCGGGCAAGGCGTTCCTGCGTGACCTCGCGCATGTCATCGACGGCATCATCTGCTACATCGGTTACCTGTTCCCGCTCTGGGACGCCAAGCGGCAGACCCTGGCCGACAAGATCGTCAACACCGTCGTCACCCGATAACCACGCGGTCAACGCGGGTGTTCCATCACCGCCGGGGCGGTCAGCAGTCCCTGCGGTGATGGCCGTCGCGCCACTCCTCAGCCGTGAGCTCGTACTCGACCTCGCCCTCCTCGGCCCCCGGCAGCGGGTCGTCCCAGATCGGGTGGAACGTGCGCACATAGCGCATCCCCACGGCCTGCATGACCGCGCGCGACCCCAGGTTGACCGCCATCGTCTGCGCGAAGACGCGTTTCAGGCCCACTGTCTCGAACCCGTGCCGCAGCAGCTCGCGCGACGCCTCGGTGGCGATGCCCTGTCCCCAGTGCTCGCGGCGCAACCGATACCCCAGCTCCGCGACCCCCGGCTCGTCCGCCGGCGGCAGCATCATCAGCCCCGCGAAATCCCGGTCGGCATACAGGATCCAGTACCCCAGCCCGTCCCCTGTCGCGCCGAGCTCCATCCGGCGGCAGTGCGACTGGAAGACCTCCTGCGGCGTGCGCGCCCGCCCGTACAGGTAGCGCAGCACCTCCGGGTCGGCGTCGAGCAGCGTCTCCAGGTTGAGGTCGTCGTCCCCGAGCGGCCTCATCATCAGGCGCGCTGTCGTCAGAACTGGCACCCGCCCCACCCTGCCACAGCCGTTCACCTCCACTTGACCACTGTGGCACGGTGATTCCGCGCGTCGTTACCCGCCACGTTGCACGGTGACCTCGTGAGATCTTCATTGGCCGCTCTCCTGGCCGGCGCGCTGATCATCGCCGCCCCGGCACCCGCTTCCGCGACACACGCCGCGACGAACAAGACACCGACGGACAAGGCCCCGGCGAACAAGGCCCCGGCGAACAAGGCCCCGGCGAACAAGGCCCCGGCGAACTGCTCACCGGACGCGAGCCTGCTCGGTTTCTCCGACGCGCTCGACAAGACCACGTTCGGCGGCACCCCGGTCGCCGGCCTCTCCGCGCTGGCCCTGACCGGCCGCGGCCGGGGCCTCGCGCTGGTCGACAACATCGGCGCCACCCCGGCCCGCGTCTACACCGTGACGGGTCTCGGCACGACGCCGAAGATCACCGGGATGACGACGCTCGGCTCGTACACCGGCGCCGACTTCGACGGCGAGGGCCTGGTCGCCGAGAAGGGCGGCCGGACGATCCTGGCCAGCTCGGAGAAGGAGCCGTCGATCCGCCGGTTCCGCCTCTCCGACGGCAAGGAGCTCGCCTCGCTGCCGGTCCCGGCCCGCTTCCGGGTCACCCCGGCCGGCGAGGCCGCTGTCAACCAGACGTTCGAGGCGCTCACCGTCACGCCGGACGGACGCCGGCTCTACGCCGGCATGGAGGGGTCACTCTCGGCGGACGGCGCCGGCTTCAACCGCATCATCGGGTACGGGGGAAAGCCCGGTTCCGCCTACACCCCGCAGAAGCAGCTCGCCTACCGCACCGATGCGAACCTCGGCCTGGTCGAGCTGGTCGCGCTCGGTGACGAGCAGTTCCTCTCGGTCGAGCGCGGCTTCACCGCCGGCGTCGGCAACACGGTCCGCGTCTACCGGGTGTCGGCGACCGGCGCCCCGGACGTCACCGGCGTGGCGAGCCTGTCGACGCTGACCGACCCGCGCGCCTGGCTCGGCAAGGAGCTGCTCTTCGACGTGGCCGACTGCCCGCCGGCCGGCGCCACCGCGAAGCAGCCACAGCCGAACCCGCTGCTGGACAACATCGAGGGCGCCGCGCTCGGCGGATCGCTGCCCGGTGGCCGGCGGGTGCTGCACCTGATCTCGGACGACAACGGCAGCGCCACCCAGATCACCCGGGTGTACAACTTCGCGGTGACGCTGCGCGGCGAGGCCACCCTGGACAAGCGGGCGATCATCGGCGCGACCGCGTACCAGCCGGGCCCGATCTCCGGCACGCAGCTGTCGACGGCGCCGGTCTTCGGTATCACCGCGCCGTTCCCGGGACAGCCGATCCCCGGTTTCTCCGCGGTGATCCCGGGGTCCTCGACGGGCCGTTACCTGGCGATGCCGGACAACGGTTTCGGCGCGAAGAACAACTCGGCGGACTTCCTGCTGCGCGCCTACGACATCAAACCCGATTACGGTACGGGCCGGGTCGCCGTCAAGGGACACATCAGTTTCCGGGACCCGGACCGCAAGGTGCCGTTCCCGATCGTCAACGAGAACACCGCCGACCGGCTGCTCACCGGCGCCGACTTCGACATCGAGTCGCTCGCCCGGGACAGCCGGGGCAACCTGTGGATCGGTGACGAGTTCGGACCGTACCTGATCAAGGTGGATCGGACCGGCAAGGTCCTGCAGGCGCCGATCCCGCTGCCCGACGGCGGGAAGTCGCCGCAGTCGCCGGACCTCGCCGCCGGGGAGACCCCGACCGTGCCCGGCAGCCGCGGCTTCGAGGCGATGGCCGTCAGCAAGGACGGCAAGACGCTGTACCCGATCCTGGAGGGCGCCCGCACCGACGACCCCGACCAGCGCCGCCGGATCGTCTACGAGTTCTCGGTGACCGCGAACAGGTACACCGGGCGGACCTGGTCGCTGCGGGTCGACGACCCCTCGCTGGTGGTCGGCGACGCGGCGGTGCTCGACGGGCGGCGTCTGCTGTTCATCGAGCGGGACAACGCGATGGGCGTACAGTCGCGGGTCAAGCGCTTGGTGGTCACCGACCTGGACCGAGCCGGCGCCGACGGCGTCCTGCCCCGGCGGACCGCCGTCGACCTGATGCGCATCGCCGACCCCAAGGGCGTGTCGACCCCGGCGCGGCCCGGGGAGTACGGCGTCGGCGCGCTGTTCTCGTTCCCGCTGCAGTCGGTCGAGTCGGTGCTGCCGCTCGGCGGTGACCGGGTGCTGGTCGCGAACGACAACAACTTCCCCGGCAACGACGGCCGCATCCCCGGCCGGGCCGACGACACCGAGCTGATCGAGATCACCGTGCCCGGCCTGCGGCGCTAGTCGATCTCGATTGGGTGATCTTCCGGGAAAAGGCTCCGGTCACGCGTTGATCCACTCATGAGACGGAAGATCGGCGCCGTGCTGGCGGCCAGCGTGCTCGCCCTGCTCCCCGCGCCCGCTCTGTTCCCCGCGCCCGCGGTGGCCGCTCCGGTCCCGCCGGGCGCGGGGATCACCGTCAGTCACCCGGCGGACGGGCAGACCGTCTCCACCGGACCGCTCACCGTGACCGGTTCGGTGCGGACCGGTCCCGCTGGGGTTCGCTCGGTGACGGTGGAACGGGACGGCCGGCCACCGTTTCCGGCGACCGTCACCAGCGGCGGTGACTTCACGGCGGAGGTCGGCACGATCGGGGCCGGGGTGCACCGGATCGTGGTGCGCGCGGTCTTCGGCGACGGCCGGACCGCTGAGCGTCAGCAGTGGTTCACCGGTCGGGCGGGGAGCCGCTATGTGGCGCTCGGTGACTCCTGGTCGGCCGGGGCCGGCGTCGGACCGTACCGTGATCGGGGTTGCCCGCGCTCGGCGACGGGCTGGCCGGCGCGGGTGAGGGCACCCGGCGGCGGCTCGGTGACGGTCGAGGCGTGCGCCGGCTGGACCGGGACGCCGCAGCGGCTGCGCGCGCTGGGCACCGACGCCGACCTGGTGACCGTCACGTTCGGCGGCGACGACATCGGGCTTGCCGAGCTGGCCGGGCTCTGCGCCACCCGGACCGCGTGCGGCACGGCAGACTTTCCCGGCCGCCGGATGTCCCTCGACGACTGGGCCCGAATCCGGACCGCACTGCTGCGGGACACGCTCGACGATCTCTACCGGCGGATCCGGGCCCGGGTCCGGCCGGACACCACGATCGTGGCCGTCACCTATCCGCACCTGCCCGCGTGCGCGGCCCGCCCCGGGATCACGCCGGGTGAGCGGCGCTGGCTGACCGACCGGACCGACGACCTGGACGAGGTGATCATCGATCGGGCGGCGAAGCACGGTCTCCTGGTCGCCGACGTGCGCGACGCGTTCCGGCGCGGCGGCGCCTGCGATCACCGCGGGCCCGGCTCGTTCCACCCGAACGAGAACGGCATGATCCGGTACGCCGAGGCGGTCTCCGCGGCGATCCGGCAGGGCAAACCCGCGAAGGCCGGATCGTGGTCGCCGCGGCGCTATCCGGACGCGACGGTGACCGCTGTCCGAACCACCCGGCTCGTCCCGGTGGAGATGGCCGCGGGCCGGCCGGCCTGCGACAGGCCCGGCGGTGTCCGGTTCCTGGCCGGCGGTTTCACGGCGCGGTCCACGGTGATCGCCCGGTGGTCCGGCGCCCGGATGGCCGCGGATGATCAGAAGCGGGTGACCGCGGGCGACCTGAAACGGGTGACCGCGGATGATCAGGGCTGGGTGAGTGGCTGGGCGACACTGCCGGCCGGCCTGCGCGGCGACGCGGTCGCGGGCCTGGAGGTACGCGGCCCGAATCCGCAGCACGGGACGACGCTCGGGGCCGGCACGCTGCGGGTGGCCGGCACGGCGACGTGCGCCGACCGGGAACGATCAGCCGCCGCGCCCCGCTCCGGACTCAGCCGCCCCGCAAGCGCCGCGCCGCGCCCCGGACTCGGCCACTCGGCCAGCGCCGTGCCCCACCCCGGGCTCAGCCGCCCCGCGAGCGCCCTGCCCCGCACCGGCATGCCCGGCTGGACGCTGCCGGCCACAGCCGCCGGAATCGCCCTGATCCTGCTCGGTCTGGCCCTCGTCCGAATGACCCACAGTGATTGATCACGGACGATAGGGTGTCCATCATGGAGTTCCTGAAGCCGATGGTGCTACCCGTCCAGATCCGTGCCGCCGAGCGGCACGGAGCCGTCGACCTCTACGTCCCGCCCGCCGCCGAGCCGCTGCCGGCGATCCTGTTCGTGCACGGCGGCCCGCTCCCGCCCGGCATGGAGCCGCTTCCCCGCGAGTGGCCGCTGTTCCAGGCGTACGCGTCCCTGGCCGCCGGCCACCAGCTCGTCGGCGCCGTGGTCGACCACCGCCTGCAGGGCCCGGACTCCTACCCGACGGCCTTCGACGACGTGGCCGGAGCCCTCGACACGCTGCGCGGCGACCCGCGGGTGGACGCCTCCCGGGTCGCGATCTGGTACTTCTCCGGCGGCGCCCGCCTGTCCGCCGACTACCTGCGCTCGGTCCCGTCCTGGCTGCGGGCGGTCGCCTTCACGTACCCGATGGTCACGCCGTTCCCGGGCTGGCCCGACGACCCGCGCTTCCGCCTGTCCGAGGCCGTGGCGTCAGCGGGTGACCTGCCGATCGTGCTGACCCGCGTCGGCGAGGAGAACCCGATGATCGCCGACGGCGTGACCGCGTTCGTGGCCGCCGCCGAGAAGGCCAACCTCACCATCGTCGACGTCCCGCACGGCCGCCACGGCTTCGACAACCAGGACGACAGCGACGAGTCCCGCGAGGCCATCACCACAGCGTTCGACCTGGTCCGGGCGACCCTGGCCTGACCTCAGCGGGGAAACAGCGTCAGCCCCGGATTCCCGGCCACGGCGGCCAGCTCCTGCTGGGTCATCGCGCCCTTGCTGACCAGCACGAGCAGCATGGTGCCGTCCTTGCGGTACGCGTCGGCCTGCATCCCGGAGTCGTGCTCCACCGTGGTCACCATCGTCTTGTCGTCGGTCAGCGTGTAGGTGCAGGACCAGTCCGCCTTCTCCGGGCACTGCGACCCGGCACGTTCCGGATACTCGTGGGCGGCGATGATCCGTACCTGAAGCGTTCCCCCGCCGGGCAGAGCGGTGATCGTCTCGTACTGAAGGCGCTTGGTGTTCCAGGCGAACGACGGGACCTGCTGCCCGAGGGCCCCGGACAGCACCCCGGTGAGGCGCTGCGCCGCGGCGCCGCACGCCTCGGTCGGCCGCGGCGCCGGATGCGACTGCTGCGGGCCGGGCTCCGGCGTGGCCTCGAGGTCCACGGTGGGGCACGGCGGTCCCGGCGTGAGCGCAGCGGGCGCTGGCAGGGCGACCCAGCGGCGGCATCGGCGCCCGATGCGTGCGCCATCAAGATCTTCCATCGAGATCCTTGGATGACTCGGCGTGTCTTCGTTCGATAGGGTGACGGCCGGTTGATGCCGCATCGCTACGGGGAGGGCCGCGATGGGTTCGATCGCGCAGTTTCTTGGGCGTGCGGTGGATTTGCATCGGCAGGCTGCATCGTTGCTGCTGGACGCGGAGGCGGCGGTCCGAGGGCTGGAGGATGACCAGTTCGCGGGCGCGGCGGCCGATGGTGAGCTGCGGCGGCTGGTAGCTCAGTTGCAGGCCGTGGTTCAGGCCGGGCTGCCCGGCTGGCTGGGTCTGCCGCTCGACGGCTCGATCGTCAGCCGGCCGCTCGGCCAGGACGCGTGGTCGGGTGGTCCGCTGTTTCTGCGGGTAGGCGACGCGGAGCCGATCCGGGGCAGTGTGTTCTGGGCGGCGGCACCGTTCGTCGGCGCCGGCCATCTGGCGATCGACTCTGATGCCCGAGACCGGTCCGTGGCGGCGTGGCTGCGAGGTGTCCTGGTGCGCACGATTGCGGCGTTGCCGGAGGGCAGCGTGCGGGTGTTGCCGGTGGACGGGGCGATGCTCGGTTCAGCGTTCACTGCGTTCCGGCCGCTCATCGACGCCGAGGCGTGGGCGGTCCCGGCGACGAACCTTGCCGGACTACGCGCGGCTCTTGACGAGGCGGAGCAGCAGATCACCGCGGTACAGGCCGGTGAGCTGCAGGCACCGCCCGTGCTGCTGATCGCCGTCGCCGCCCTGCCGTCGGGGCACGGGCGTGCCGAGTGGGCGCGGCTGGCAGCCATCGCCCATGCCGGCCCGGCCTCGCGGGTGCACCTGCTGCTGGCGGGCTGGCCGCCCGCGCTGATGCACGGCGACGGGCCACCACGGCTGGACCACACGACGACGCTGAGTGCGGCCGGGGACGGCTGGTGGACGATGTCGGAGCCGCCAGGCCCGTACCGGTTGTCGGTCGACGGCAGCGGTCTCGCCGCACCTGTCCGGCTGGATCCGGGCGCCAGTGAGGACGTGGCGGCCGAGGTCAGCCGCCGGATGGCGGCGACCGCGGCGGTGGCCCGGCGCACCGACTTCGCCTCACTGATGCCGGACCGGATCTGGCAGGAGTCCTCCACGACAGGATTGCGGGCGGTAGTCGGCAGGGACGGGCGGATCCCCTACGAGTTGGTACTGGACGATGCGACACCGCACCTGCTGCTCGCCGGGCGATCCGGCGCGGGCAAGACGAACCTGCTGCTGATCCTGCTGTACGCCCTCGCGTCCCGGTACTCGCCGGACGAGCTGGGTCTGTACCTGCTCGACTTCAAGGAGGGCGTGTCGTTCGTCGAGTTCACGCCCACCCTGAAGGACCCGTCGTGGATCCCGCACGCCCGGACGGTAGGCATCGAGTCCGACCGCGAGTATGGGCTTGCCGTCCTGCAAGCTCTTGCTCGGGAGATGAACCGCCGCGCCGCCGCGCTCAAGGGCGCCGGGGTGACCAAGCTGGCCGACCTGCGCACCAACTCGGACGTGGCACTGCCGCGCCTGGTGGTCGTGATCGACGAGTTCCAGGTGCTGTTCGGCGCCAACGACACCCTCGCCCGCGACGCCGTCGCGGCACTGGAGGACCTTGCCCGCAAGGGCCGCTCCTACGGCATCCACCTGATCCTCGCCTCGCAGACCCTGGCCGGGATCGAGGCGCTGTACACGAAGAAGGACTCGATCTTCGGGCAGTTCCCGCTGCGGATCGCGCTACCCGGCGGCTCCGGCATCCTCGAGCCCGGCAACACCGCCGCCGACGGCCTCCCTGTCGGTTCCGCCGTGGTCAACAACGCTGGTGGCGTGGAGCAGGTCAACCGGGTCGTCCGGTTCCCGGAAGCCGACTCGGCGTCGCTGGCCGCGCAGCGCCACATTCTGTGGCGGGCCCGGTCGCCGGTCAACGAGCCGCCCGCGGTGTTCGCCGGTTACGCCGAGCACCACATCGACGACGATCCGCTCTACCGCGCGCTCACCCCGCAAGTTCGCCGTCGGCAAGCACTTGTCGGCCGCGCCATCGACGTCGGCCTGCCCACCGTCGGCTTCGCCATGGACGCCGTCCCCGGCCGGCACCTCGCCGTCCTCGGCACCTCCACCATCGGCGCCGACATCCTGCACGCCGCCGCGGCCAGTCTCGCCGCGCAGCACGAGCCCGGCACCGCCCGCTTCGTGATCGCCAGCTTCGCCGCCGTCGCCGACCAAGTTGTCGACGACCTCGTCACCGCCTTGACCGCCGCCGGGCACGACTGCACCGAAGCCGACGGCGGCACCGTCCGCGCCATCCTCGCCGACCTCGCCACCTCCGCGCCCGGCAAGCCGACGTATCTAGTGGCGTTCGCCGCCGACGTCATCGTGCCCCTGCTGAGCGAACGCGGCCCGGAACGCCGTACCGGCCTCGACGACCTGCGCACCGTCCTCCGCCAAGGGCCCGGCAACGGCGTCCACGTGCTGAGCTGGTGGCGCGTCGCCCGCCGCTTCTCCGACGCCATCGGCGGCTCCGCCGGCCGCGAGGACGTCGCCTGCCTCGTCGCG
>NZ_JBEZZR010000041.1:0-86293 GCF_040639325.1 Actinoplanes sp. NPDC023936
GTCTGAAGACACTGACCGGGAGCTACGTCTCGGGCATCAAACCCGACCTCCAATCGACGTACTCACTCACTTCGTGCGACCTCGTGTCGCACCTCTCGTCGGCATGACAGTGAGTCCGGCACGCCTCAGTGGAGGCGTTCGGCGCCTCACGCGGTGGCCGTTACCGGTGCCCGAGAAGCTCGCCGTTGCAGCCGAGGAGTACACCGCGCCGACTGCGCGCCCACACCGCACCTATCCGGCCACAGTCGCCGAAGGCGGGTAACACCGGCACCGGAGCTTCCGGTCGTCCGCCGCCTGGCAGAGCACGTGCTCGGGCATCCGCACGCGCCGAGCCCCAGGCAGCGAAGACGGGCCCGGCCTCCTGGCCGGGCCCCTCATACGAGATTCAGTTGGCAAGCTTGGAGCCGTTCGGCAGTCCACCCCTGCGGGGATTCCGAGACCCGAGCCAGTCACGTAACGTAGTTGCTACGCTAGCGGCACGTCGCCCAGCCGATACACCAGGCGTTGGGTATCGGTATGTGTCGATCCTCGGACACAAAATCCTCGCATCTATGCCCCAGCTGCGTGTCAATGTGGCACATAATACGCAGCGGCAGTGACGCGCCTGGCGTGTTGTAGGCCGCGTAATGAGCTGGCCGGCATCTTTCATGAAAGCGGGGAAGGCCTGTCCTTCCCGGACTTCGTGACCGCGGTCGACGAGGTCTTCAACCCCCAGCAGACGATCTGCGCCTCCCGTTACAGCAGGAACTCTGCCCGTAACGTCGAGGTGCCGTTCACCCCGGAGAAGATCCGCGAGCGGGTCCGCACGTTCATCGCCGGCCAACGGCCTGACGAGTCGGCACGGCGGCCGGCCGGACCGTGGCCAGGTAAGACCGGCAGCGGTGACGTCACGGATGGTGCCCGGGCCGGCCTGATCGGACCGGCAGAGTGGCACGGCTGGCACTTCGACCCCACCACCGGCTCGCTGATCTTTCAGGGCAGCGGTCACCGGTGGCACGAGATCGACGCCGACCGGATGCTCGACGCTGCCGACGCCGTCTTCTGGATCCTCCAGGTGTTCCACGAGAAATGGAGCGATCAGGCCTTCCTCGCGTTCGTGACCGCCATCGACGACGTGTTCCAACCTCGGCAGCGGATCCGGGCCGGGCAGGGCTACTACCCGCCGGGGACGACCCGCGACCGAGTCCGCGCTTTCGCTCAGGAGCCCTGGCAAGAGCGGTCCGCGGACCGGTTCGCCGCCGAACCGGCACCGGCCGGCTCGACTCGGGAAGATCGAACGTGGGCGAAGGCGGTGGGCGTGGAGCCGCGGCTGGCTTGCCTTGAAGACGTGGTGCTCACCGAGGCCCACCAGCGGAAGATGGCCGGCGACTACAACCCCGATCGCCTCTTCTACGACACGAAGCCGTACCTGGCTGCGCTCCTGGGCTTCTCCCGCGGCCGCGTCCCGCAGGCCCGCAGGTCCCTGCCGTACGAGGCCCGGTTCGCCGCTGCCGTCGAGGGCGAGTCGCAGGCACGGCCGGAACACGAGTTGTGGCTGAAGAGGCAGGGCGCCTTCGACCAGGCGTGCACCCGGCTCTTCGACCTGCTCGCCGACCTGTAGTCCATGAGCCATTCACCGTCAAACCGGCACGATTGACCAACCAGGTGCGATCCAATGGGTGGCGGGGTCACGCGGCGCCAAGCTCCCGCCACCCGTTGGCGCCCGGCACGGACACCCACGGGCGCCCCGGGCCGGCATCCCCGGGCCCCGCACCCAGATGTCCGCGCTGGGAGCGGCCCGGCTCGCTGATGCCACGCTGTGGTTGCATCGCACCCTTCAACTACGGGACGTAGTCGGCGGAGGCTTCCTCAGATGGGAACACGCAACACTTGAATAGGCGGTCTCACCAGTACCAAGCGCCGGCCAGCACAGAAGCGCCCCCGTCCTGCTCCTTCATCGGAGCGGGGCGGGGCCTTCGTCGTATCCGGGCCCCTTACCACTCCCATCGGGCATGAGTCAGGCCGTCAACGCTGTACTCGGCGCCGTCTGGCGCGCCAGACGCGCGGACGTAGTTGATCCATCCCTTCCGGCAAGCCCCGGGCGTCAGCTCGGTCTCAACGAAGGCCGGCGCGAGCAGGCCGCCGCCGAAGACAATGTCCTGCGACAGCTCTTCGCCGCCGCCGTACGACAGCGCCCATGGCCGGGTGGAGGCATTGAACGGCTCGTCGCCCCCGTTGCACGTGCGCACCTGGATCCCGTAGTTCTCGCCGTCCGCCTTGTGTGCCAGTACGGTCACGGACACCTTCACCCCATCCGGGTCGACGAACCGGTGTACCTGCCCCACCTCGAGTGCGGCTCGGGTCGGAGCGCTGGAAGGTAGCGTCGACGCCGGCCGGGTCGGCGCTTCGCTCGTGGGAGGTTGCGCCTGGGACTCGTCGGATCCGCCCCTGGCTGCGACGGCCGTTACCCCGGCGGCGCCGGCGAGGACTGCGCCAGCGGCGACCAGGCCGATGGTGCGTGCCGAGGTGCGTTGTTGGGGGAGGGTCATTGCGGGCTCCTGGGTAGGCATCGTCTGCCCCAGGGTCATACCGCAGAGCAAGGCCGCGCAGGGCGTCCGGTGGCCGATCGTCGCTCGCCTATGGCCGATCGGGCGATCTCAAGCCACGCCGCCCAGCACAGAAGCGCCCCCACCCTGCTTCGGCAGGACAGGGGCGCTTCGTCGTATCCGAGGGCAGGTACGGCGCGATTCGTCCACCTGGCGTATCCAGCGTTTCGCGGTAGCCGCTCACCGGCTGCTCCCGGCGGCGTCCGTGGGCGTGAAGCCGCCGTCGGCCAGGGCGGCGAGCAGTTTCTCGTACCGCCGTTCGGCGTCCTCGGCTCGGCGGGTCAGCCCGGCGAGGTCGCGCTCGGCGCCGGCGCGGGCAGCGTGCAGTTCGGCGCCGAGCGGCCGGCGGTTTGCGCCAGGTCAGTGCGCGCCGTGGTTGCCGCGGCGACGCCGTGGTGGCGCCCCGGGTGACCCGCCGGCTGCTGGGCCGTTTCGCCGGCCGGCTCGTCGCCTGGGGCAGCGTCTCGGCGGGACCGCCGGACTTGACCGAACGGGAACGGGAGGTTCTGCTGCTGGTGGCACAGGGCCTGTCGAACCTCGAGATCAGCGGTCGGCTGCAAGTCGCCGAGGCAACCGTAAAGACCCACATCGGCCGGATCCTGAACAAGCTCGGGCTGCGCGACCGGGTGCAGGCGGTCGTCTTCGCCTACGAATCCGGGCTGGTCCGCCCCGGCGGCGCCTGAGCTGCGATGGCCCACCGCCG
Organism: Actinoplanes sp. NPDC023936; assembly: GCF_040639325.1. Taxonomy (NCBI): domain Bacteria; kingdom Bacillati; phylum Actinomycetota; class Actinomycetes; order Micromonosporales; family Micromonosporaceae; genus Actinoplanes; species Actinoplanes sp. NPDC023936. The sequence goes on from NZ_JBEZZR010000041.1 coordinate 3,289, forward strand.
TCAATCTCACGCCCGACTTCAGCGCGATCCCCGGGAGGGGGCCGCGGTTCCTTGGTGCCGCTGGGCTGGTTCTTGTCGACTTGCGTGCGTCGGCGTCCACCGAAGGGAACACCCCGACGGTGGGCGCCGACGCGGTCTGACGTCAGGCGACGACGATGACCGTTTTGCCGAGCAGCTTGCCGTTGCTCGCATCCCGGTGGACTGCCGGCAGCTCCTCCAGCGGCCGGCGATCGGCGACGTGCAGCTCGAGCACGCCGTTGTCGACGCGGGAGACAAGGTCGGCCAGGTGGGCGGCGTCGGGACGAACCCACACGCCTGCCGTGCGCACCGAGCGTGCCTCGTCAGCCGGCACCGGGCCGGCAGAGCTGACGACGATGCCGCCGTCGGCCACGTAGGGGGTCAGTTTCGCGAGGCCCTCGGGAGCCAGGCGGACGTGGTTCACCACCACGTCGAAGGGTCCGCTGACGGCGGCCGGGCCGGCGTCGAGGTTCAGCGGGTCGACGACCTCCTGCACGCCGTAGCCGTTCAGGCGGTCGGCGTGCTGCTGGCTGTCGACGGCGGTCACCTTCGCGCCGGCTTCGACGGCGAGTTGGACCACGATGCTTCCCACCGAACCGCCTGCCCCGTTGACGAGTACGGTCTGGCCCTCCGTGATTCCAGCGAGCTCGACTGCCGCCTGTCGAGCCGCCAGCCCGCTCAGGGGTAGTGATGCGGCGTCGGTCAGCGTGATGCTGCGGGGAGCGGCGGTCACCAGGTCGGCGGCCACGACCGCGTACTCGGCGGCCCCGCCGTGCTCGTCCAGCGGGAACATCGCGATGACCGGGTCGCCGACCTGCAGTCCGCTGACTCCGTCGCCGAGCTCGGCGACGGTGCCTGCGACGTCGAGGCCGGGCGTGATCGGCAGCGGAGTGGGGATCATCTCGGCGAGGACGCCCGACCGGATGTGGTCGTCGACCGGGTTGAACGACGTGGCGGCCACCTTCACCAGGATCTGGCCGGCACCGGGGACCGGACGCTCCACTTCCTCCGGGCGCAGAACTTCGGTGCTGCCGAACTCGTGGTAGCGGATCGCCTTCATGGTGCTCTCCCAATGGTTTTCGTGATGTCGGGTCCATGGCGAACGGGGAATCGCCGGAGTGGTTCGGGGCGAGACGCCGGAACGCGTCCGGACTTGCCTAGGCAACTGTGAAGGAGTGTTTCTAACTTGCCTAGGCAAGTCAACATGGGCGGCATCACAGGGCCCTACGGGGTCATTACCTGCATTTGATGGGTCAGGGTGGCCCTGAGATCAGGCCTTCTAGTCAATTGCCAGGTTGCCTAGTCAAGTAAGCTGCGCGCATGACCGGCTCTACCCCATGGCTCGACGACGAGCAGCAAAAGCTGTGGCAGGATCTGCGCACCGTGGTCGTCGCGCTGCCCATGCTGCTAGACCGTCAGCTGGAGCGCGACGAGGGCATCTCGAACTTCGAGTACAGCGTGATGGCCCGACTGTCCATGACGGAGACGCACACGATGCGGCTCAGCGAGCTGGCCGCGCAGAGCAACAGCACACAACCACGGCTGTCCAAGCTGATGGCCCGTTTGGAGCAGCAGGCGTGGGTCACCCGACACCCTGACCCGGTCAACGGCCGATACACCCTCGCGACCCTGACCGACGCCGGTCTGCGGAAGGTCGAGCACAGCGCCCCGGCTCACGTTGAACAGGTCAGGAAACTGGTGTTCGACCCGCTCAGCGCGGCACAGCAACGCCATCTCGGCGCCGCGCTTGCCCGCATCGCCGCATTGGTGCGCGAGCAACTCGACGGCCGGTGAGCGTCGACTTCCTCGGCACGGTCAGAGTTGGCAGGTTCGAACTGTGGTCGTAGGGCTTCTGCTTGGCGGGAGCTCGTGCGTCAGCCCGACAAGGCGCAGAGAAGCAGCCGGTCGCCGTAAGGCTACGAAGGCTTGGCGGCTGCTTGTCGCGCTCAAGTTGCTCAACCAGCGCGCGGCGCCGCCGGGCCTTGGCCTCGCGCTCATGGGTGGCGCCATGGCCCGCATGCGCGGAGCTGTGGCCTCGGCACCCGTTCGTCAGACGGCTGCTGCTGCCGCCCCGGCCGCGGCGATGGCTTCGTCGGCGTCGGCGTTGCCGACCTGGCACAGCCGTTGGAACAGGCCGGAGTCCGCGGCGTCGCCGGATTCCCGGACCCGACGAGATGACCAACGCCCGAGACCGGTTCAAGGACCTCGAAACACGGCTACGCAGCGCAGAAGACGAACGCAAGGCAGTCCGCGCCGACATCAGGCGACGGAAACACCCCCATGACCGAAGCCCGTGCCCGAGTCAGAAGGAGGGACCGATCAAGCTGACGCCCGCCGCCTGAGAGTGGGAAGACCGTGCAGGTGTAGTCACGCCGGCGAGCAGGCGGTGTGACGGCGACCCCACAACGTCCTGAGGGAAGCATGGCGCGTACCTGCAACGACCTCAACACGACCTGGGCATGGCGTCGCGGTCGGCGGCGTGCTCTTCGCTGGCTGTGCTGGTGCGCCTGTGAGGCCGGGACCGCCAACGCCACACCAGGATCTCGGACCATGCTGGCGATGGCGAGCTTGCCCTGATCGAGTGACAGCGACGTCGGACAGTTGCATCCCTGCGGCCGACTCGTTGAACAAGGTGAAGCCTTCTCTGATCTCCAGGGTCCCCATCGAGAGCCGAGGTGCGGATCATGTCCGATACCAATGCGATCGTGCAGGATGAAGGAGCGGGGCTGTTCGGGTTCCGGCTGGAGATGGGCCGTGGCTACGACGGCGCTCGGATGCCGGTGCGCCGGTCCGGGTTCGCGACCGAGAAGACTGCCCTGACCGAGTACCGGAGGTCGAGCGCGCGGATGGTCGAGCGCGCGTACCAGCAGCTGGAGACTGACGGCTACTCACGCACGACCCTGCGAACTCTGAACTTGGTGCTCCGTAAGGCGTTCGGCGAGCAGACCGGCCGGAACTTGGGCCTTCGCAAGCCCCTCGAGAGCGATGAGGAACGACAGGTGTGGACCCTCGCCGAAGCGCGTAGGTTCGCCGAGCACGTCCACGAGGATCGGCTGTACCCGATGTGGCGGCTGCTGCTCGCGACCGGTCTGCGCCGCGGCGAGCTCTGCGGTCTGCGGTGTGGTGACCTGGAACTGGGCCAGGGCACGCTCACCGAGCGACGACAGATCGTGGTCGAGGACCCGGGGAGCCGACTACGGGTAAAGCCGCCAAAGTCATACAACGGCCTGCGCGTACTGAAACTGGACCCGATCACGACCGAGCAACTCGCCGACAGGGCGGCGGGACAGGGAACGCGGTACCTGTTCACCGGCCGGACCGATGAACCGATGCGGCCGGACAGCCTCACCGACCGCTTCAACGACCCCGCCATCGCCGCGGGTGTCCGCCCGCTCGGACCGCACCAGGTCCGGCATCTGATCGCGTCGAACCTGCTCGACGCCGGGTACGGCATTCACGAGGTCGCCGAGCGGCTCGGCAACGATGCCGCCACCCTCATGCGCTACTACGCGCAGGTCGGCGCCGCCCAACGGCTGCAGGCGGGGCCGGGAGCTTCGGGCGTGCGCAGTCAACAGCGGGACTGGCGCCCTTTCATGTTGACGGGTGGAACGTCCGAGCGAGTCACTCTCCTCATCCTCCGGAGCCCCGGTTGACCGCGAGCCTGCTGAGCACCATGGCTGACCGCCTCGACGCCGCTCCTCGGGCGCCCCTTTACACGTTTCTCGATCGCCATGGGAAGGAGATCGACGCGGCCGACCGCCAGGAGATTGTGCGGCGGGCGGCCGGCATCGCGGATCTCCTGCAGGCGGCCGGGGTCGCGCCCGGCGACCGAGTACTGCTCATCTTCCCGCCCGATGGTCTGGAGTTCGTTGCGAGCTTCTTCGGGTGCATGCTCCTCGGCGCGATCGCGGTCCCGGTGGCCAGCCCCGACCCGCGGCATCTCGATCGGGAGCTGCCCAAGCTGCGGCACATTGCCGAGGACAGCGGCGCACGCGTCGCCCTCACCCATGCGAAGTACCGTGCGCTCGCCACACTGGCGTCGGTACGCGACGGCGTGGCGGACCGCTGGCGCGGCCGCGAGACGTCGAGCTGGCCCGAACTCGTCTGGCTGCTGTCCCACCGCGTCAAGCGCGCGGATCCGGAGGCGGCCGCGGCCCGGCTGGCCCGCGCGGCCGCCCGGTTCGGCCCGGACGACGTCGTGTACCTGCAGTACACCTCCGGCTCGACGTCGGCGCCCAGGGGCGTCGTCGTGCGCCACCGGAATCTGGCGCACAATCTCGAGCTGATCGCGCGCAACACCCGGGTCGACAGCGAGTCTGTGCTCGTCGGCTGGGTGCCGCTGTTCCACGACATGGGGCTGGCGGGCGGGATCCTCAACGCGATATACACCGGGGCGCGCTGCATCGCCTTCTCCTCGACGACCTTCCTGGCCGCCCCGCGTCTGTGGCTCGAGGCGATCGATCGCTATCGGGGCACGCACATCGCCGGGCCAAACTCCGGCTACGACTACGTGTTGCGCGGTCTGCGCGAAGGCGACTCGTTCGACCTCTCGTCGCTCCGCGCCACCCTGCAGGGCGGTGAGCCGATGCTGGCCGTCACGATGGACCGCTTCGAAGCCGGGCTCAGCCGGATGGGCTTCGATCCGGCGTCGTTCGGCAACGTCTACGGCATGGCCGAGGCCGTGCTGTTCGTCTGCGGCGAAGTGGGCCACAAGCCGACACTGCTGCGCGGGGATCGGGCCCTGCTGGATCGCGACGGCGTGATCGTTGCGCCGGCCCCAGGCGCACCCGCGGTGACGCTCGTGGGCAGCGGCGTCCCCGACGCGGACTGGGGTGTGTCGGTGATCGCTGTCGACCCCGTGACCCGGCGGCCGCGGCCGCCCTACGCCGTCGGCGAGCTGTGGATCTCCAGCCCCAGCGTGTCCAGCGGTTACTGGGGACGGACCGACAAAGAGAACGCAGCCGTCTTCGCCGCTCGCCCGGTGACGGGGGACGGCCCGGACGACAGGCGACGTTTCCTGCGTACCGGTGATCTCGGAGTGATCGGCGACGACGGCGAGGTGTTCCTCTGCGGCCGCCTCAAGGACCTCATCATCGTCGGAGGCCGCAACATTCATCCGCAGGATCTGGAAGCGGCGGTGGTGGCGGCCGATCCGATTCTGCGGCCGGGCAACGCGGTCGCCTTCGGCGTGCGGGTTAACGGCATCGAGCGGGTCGTGGTGGCGGCCGAACTACGCAAGAAGGTACTGCGGAACTCCGAGCCGATCCCGCTGGACCGCGCGGCCTCGGCGATCCGGGCCGCGGTGGCCTCGCACTGCGGGGTGCAGTGTCATGAGGTCCTGCTGATGAGGCCGGACAGTATCCCGAAGACGACCAGCGGAAAGCTGCGACGCACACAGTGCAAGCACCAGTGGACGGTCGGCTCGCTGCGTTCGTCGGCGATCTCCGGACACCGCAGGCCGACGCGGGAGACGTTGCCCCGGGCGGGCCCGGGCGGCGAGCCGGGGTACGTGCTGCGGCTGCTGCAGACCGAAGTCGCGGAGGTGCTGCAACTAACCAACCCGAACGACGTATCGGTGGATCGGCCGCTCCTCGACGTCGGCCTCGACTCGCTCGGGATGATCGATCTGGCTCAGCGCGTTGAGAATCGGACCGGAGCATGCATCCCGCCGGCGAGCTTCGGCAACGGCTCGACCCTGCAGGCGATGGCGATCTCGGTGATACGGCACTTCGAGCCGGTGCACCTCGAGCCGGGCGAGGCTGCGGACGCCGGTGACGTCTCGTTCAGCGCCGCGCAGCGGCGCGCCCTGGAGCTGGGGCAATGGGACGGATGGATCCGTACGGTCACGCTCGACGTCCATCGGCGGCTCACCTCGGACCGCCTCCGTCGAGCCGCGTCCGCGCTGGTGGCCCGGCACGACGCGCTGCGCCTGCGGTTCCGCCGGGACGACGGTCGATTCGCGCAGCGCTACGGTGACATCGAGGGCAGTTTCGCCGTCGAGTCGGTCACGCCGGACCGGCCCGACGCGCTCCCGACGCTCCTCAGCGAGCAGCATCGCCGCCTCAGCGTCGAGCACGGCCCGCTGATGCGTCTCCTTCTGATCGAGACCGGCTCCAGACAACGCTTGTTCATCGCGGTCAACCACCTCGTCATGGACGGGGTCACGCTGCGCATCCTGCTGGATGACCTGGACCAGCTCTGCCGGTTGGACGAACAGGGCGAGGCCATGCGGCTGGCCCGGACATCGGCGCGCTTCGAGGTGTTCTCCGGCTGGATGAACGACTTCGCCCACCGGGGTGCGACGTCTGATCTGGAGTTCTGGCGTACTCAGCTCGCGGTGCCGCCGCCGGCCACCTACGACCCACTGGCGCATCCCGGCGTGCGGATGGAGGACCTGGCCACCGCCCACCACAGCCTGCCGCCCGACGAGACGCGCGCGCTCCGCAACGTACGGATGACCGGGCCGGCCGCAGGCCGCGCACCGCTCGCCACCACCCTGCTCACGGCGCTGGTACGGACCGCGCAGCGCCAGTGGAGCTGCGAGCGACTCGTGGTCGAGCTCTCCGGCTCGGGGAGACAGGCCGCGGTGCACGGCCTCGATCTCTCGCGGACGGTCGGCGATCTGCACTGCACCTTCCCGCTCGCCTTCGAGGACAGCCGGCCCCAGAGCCCGGCCGAGACGCTGACCGCGGTGGGCGAACGGCTTGCCGGTGTCCCGTCCGCGGGTCTGTCGTTCGAAGGTCTCAAGTATCTGAACGACGAACCGCACGTGCGACGAAGCATCCGCCAGGCCCCGGCTCCGACGCTCTGGTTCAACTTCCAGGGCGAGATGCCGACGCGGAGCCGCAGCGGCCTCTTCACGCTGAGTGCGGCCGCCGTCGGTGACGTGTGGGACCCCGAGGCCGGCGTACGGCAACCGCCGCTCTACGTCGAATGCACGGTCGTCGGCGGGACGACCCGCATCGTCTGGGAATACTCGCCCCGGCAGCTGTGGTGGACCGGAGCCGAGATCGACCAGTGGATGACTCGGTTCCGAAACGAGCTCCACCACCTGGTCCGCCAGACGTCGCGGTAGGCGCCGTACTCGTCGAGCAGGCCTGTGCGGGGCCTTGTCGTCGAAGATGACATTCGGGGTGTCGTCGTGCTGGTGCGCCAACTGTGCCTGCCACGCCACCCGCCGACGGCCGTCCAGGGATGTCGGCCCCCATTGCCGTGACGCAACAGAGGCGGGCCACGGCATCACGCCGCTTCTATGCCTCGTGCTCCTCGGCAAGCGCCAGTGGGTGTGCCTCGCCGGTGAGGCGGACGTCCTGTCACCTCTTGCCGTCACGCGACGTCGGCATTCCGATGCTGTCGTAGCCTTCCGCGTTTCGGGGTTGCCGGGAGGGGGTGCGGCGCTATGTTCAGGTCGATGCCATGGCATCGATTTGGATCATCTCGCGGACCCAGTGGACGCCGAGGCTGAGGCCGAGAAATACCACTACGGTGAGCATGCGCCGCCACGGGAGGCTGTCGAGGTCACGGTCCACGCCGATGGAGAGTCCGATGCCGACGCAGGCGAGGAGCATGAGGCACATGAATGCCGTCAGTGCGCGCCATGCCGAGTCGTCGACGAGTGACCACACGATGCGGCTTCCGGCGACGGTGGCCATCAGGAACAGTGCCGGGAAGAAGATGAACGGCGCTGCCAGCTGCCAGCGGAACAGCGTGGTCATGATCGCTCCTCGTCCTGTGCGACGCGTGCCTCGTGCAGTCGTGTGGCCGCCTCGTCGAGTGCTGCCAGCTGGTGTTCGGGCATGCGCTCCAGTTCCGCTGTCGCCTTGTCGACGGCCTCCACGAGTCCTTGCCCCAGCCAGCTGTTACGCACGAGGTCCTGCGGCGTGTGCTGGCCGCTGAGCAGAGCCCGGGCCAGCTCCCCGACAGGATCGTCGCTGTCGCGTTCGTGGGCAAGGTGCTGCAGCAGGTTTCGCGCTGTCGGGTCGTCCATGATCTCGCCGCTCATCGCCGATTAGCTCCCCGGGTGCCGGTAGGGCTGGATTTCGCGCATGGTGGTCAGGTCGCTGGAGTCCTTGAGCGCGGCGGCTGAACCCGCGATCGCCTTCATCAGGTTCTCCGCGTTGGTGTAGGCGTTCGAGATCTGCTGGTACAGCTGGATGGCGTAGATGCCGTAGCTCAATGCCACCGAGTAGCCGATCACCGATCCGGCGAGTGTGGCGATCATGGCGGTTCCGCCGGCGAGGCCGATGCTGACCATCAGCAGGGCGTCGAACATCTTGGTCAGGAAGCCGCTGATCACGTCGTAGAAGTTCTTCGCACACTCGGCGGACTGCTGGTAGAGCTTGTTGAAGGCGGCTCCGAGTTCGTCGACGGAGCGTGCCGCGTTCGCCAGCCGCAGGTCGTAGTCCTGGAAGTTCTCGGCGGCGTTGCCGCGCCAGACGACCGGCGTCGCGACCGCACCGGCGGCCAGATTGTCACCGATCGCCCCGGCGGTGGCGCCGGCGTGCGACATCGCGACGCCGGCGATGATGTAGGAGTCCCAATCGCCGGCGAACCACTCCGTCCACAACTCGAACGGGTCGTGTTTGAAGACCCAGATCGCGGCCTGCCGCAGGTAGGCGAACGGGCTGATGAGATCGACGATCGGATTGAACGACCAGAACTCCGCGGCCGGATCCGACGGCGTGGCCAGCAGGGTGGCGGCGCAGACGGTATCGGTGAACGACGCGTGACCCGCCGGCAGTTGCAGGCGCTCCTGTGTCAGGTCAGCGGTCAGCACGTTCGCGTCGGTGGCGCCGGGATAGGAGCGGTCCAGGTCGGCGGCGGCGTCCAGGTCGGTCCGTGCGTACGCGACCTGGGCGCTGTTGACCTGGGTGGCGGTGTTGTCGGCCAGCGATCGCAGCCGGGACAGCGCCGTCGTCATCCCGAGGTAGGCGACCTCGTGCGTGGTCAGCGCCTGCACGAACAGGCCCTGCTGCACGGGACTGAGATCGCAGTGCCGCTGCACGTACTCCAGCGTGTTCGCGGCGTCGTCGGAGGCTCGTCTCAGCTGATTGTGCAGCTGGTCGATACCCGCCACGTCGACGAAGAGCTCACCGCCCATGCCTGCCCCGCCTCGTCCATGATGGTGCAGTAGCCACGTGTAAGTAGACGCCGGTGAATGGTCGGTGGTTCAATCCGCCGGGGGTCACGGCTGGATCCGGTGCTTCCCGGCCCGTGGAGAACGAACCGGTACCGGCGACTCCGCACGGGCAGGTCTCCCAGACCTCCGTCCCGCCGGAGAGCCCGTGAGCGTGACCTCAAGAAGCAAGGAGGGCTCCGGGATGGGTGGTGCCGTCACGGCACCGCCCATCCCGGGGAGTCCGGCTATCCGGTCGGGCCGTCCAGGCCGTGGACTGCCGGCACGTGCAGCTTCCGGTCGTCGCCGGAGCCGCTCAGGATCACCTCGCGCAGGGAGGTGTTGTTGGCCGTGCTGAGCTCTGCCAGCCGATCCGACGGGTTGGCCTTGACCTCGATGTAGTAGGTGCCGTTCGGCAGGTCGGTGACGTCGAACGACTGGCCGGGCAGGAACTGGGTGTAGGTGTCGCCGTTGCCGATGTCGAGCACCTCACGTATGGCGACGGCGGTGTTGGTGCCGCAGGAGCTGGAGAGATCCGTGTTGCTCGGCCGAACCTTGGCGTTCGGAATCGTGTAGTCGACCGCGTCGGTGTTGACCAGGCAGAACGCCTCCTTGCCGCTGCGCACCGCCTCCTGCTGGTCCGCCTTGAGCAGGCTGTACTGGGCGAAGTCGGTGAAGTGCCAGTGCAGGTGGCCCTCCCGCTTGTCCCACTCCATGGTTCCCGCGTTGGTCGACCCGACCTGCTTGCCCTTGGCGTCGTAGAAGTACTGGTAGGCGTCCATCAGGTCGGTGCCGGTGCGGCGGAAGCCGTCGACCACCAGCGGTGAGGTGCCGGCGTTCCACACGGTGGCGCCGAAGACGATGTACTTGCGGCCCGGGACGTCTCCCAGGTCCGCGCCGTCGGCCAGGCTGATGCCCCAGGCCGGCAACGATCGCAGGTCGGGGCGGGGCCCCTTGGGCAAGGCCGCCTGGCTGCGCACCGTCTCCGGACGGCGGGCCGCGGGTCGCAGATCGGGGGAGTAGGCCGAGGCCTGCAGGCTGGCATCGCCCTCGGTGTGGTGGTCGTGGCCGGCGCCTGCGGCCGCGGCGGGCTGGGCGGCCTTGACCTTAGCCTCGGCGCGGACGCGATCCGCCGCGGAGAGCGCGCCCTCGTACACGCTCTCGATCGTGATCGTGAGGTTCGTCCCGGCGCCTGCGATCTTGAAGTAGTCGCGGTACCTCTGGTTGATGTCGACGCTGGCCTGATAGGTGCCGTCAGGCAGCTCCTCCAGCTCGCGCGGTGCGATGGCGGCTGTCCATCCGCTCTGGATGCCCCAGACGTTGCCGATCTGGAAGGGGTTGCCGTTGAAGCAGTCCGTCGGATACGGAGTGGTGTCCGGCGCGTCCGGCCGGGCCCGGGCGGACTCATAGGTGTTGGGGCAGAAGTCCTGGTTGCCGGAGACCACGGCCGTGCCGTCCGCGTCCGTCATGGTGAGCCTGGTGAAGTCCTTGAGCCCGCCGAAGTCGGTCACCATGCCCGCGGGCAAGGGAACCTTGGTCTTCTTGCCGTTCCTCGTGGTCACCTGCTGGGCGACGATCGGGTCGGCGTACGACTTGCGCGTCACCTCGATCTCGAACGGATCCTTACCGGCCATGAGGAAGACGCCGATGTTCGGGTCCAGGAAGAAGGAGCCGAATTCGTACACGTACCTGGTGAGGGTGACGTTGGTCGTCGTCGTGACCAGACTGAGTGGTGGTGGCGGCGTGGTGTCGGCTTTGGCAACCGCTGAGCCGGTGGCGACAACGGCGGCGCCCAGGGCGAGCGCGACGAACGGGCGCCACCGGCGCCTGGAGCGGGCAGTGCGTGTCATGCGAATCCTCCCCGATCAGTAGAACCGAGTCGTCGGGCCGACAGCAGCGTCAGCGGCCGCGACCGGTCAGGTCGCAACGAGTCGTCGGACCTGTCGCATCAAGATCACGATCAGGTTCCCCGGGCCAGCGAGCACCGGCCCACCGGTGAGGTCATGCGGTTGCGGCATCGCGATTCCCCCGTAGTCCTCGTCGCGCCACCGACATTGCATCCTGTCGATGTCCACCGTGTCCACCCCGGTGCGATGGCAACACGACTCGACCGACGCGCAGCGGGCGGCGCTGCGCAGATGTGCAAGATCGTTGATGCCTGTGTCGGGCCCGGGTTAGCGTCGGCCACCGCGACGAACTGGGGGGTTCGGATGGCGCGCAGGCAACGGCGGTTCGGTGGCTGGTTCGCGGGTTTTGTAGCGGTCACGGTGGCACTGTCCCTCGGGTGCGAGGCGGGCGATCCGCCACCGGCACAGGCGGACCCCGGCCGGCCGGCGTCCGCGGGGCCGCCGCCCGAGCAGCGCTGGGGCGCCGCCGGCAAGCCCGGCGCCCGGGACGACGAGCAGGGGAACCGGGTCGTGCCGCCGTCGCTGCGCTCGCGGTATCCGCAGAAGGCGCTGCCGCAGAAGCCTGCCGGGCCGGGTAACAAGGCGAGAGTCGCGAAGGCGCCGGCCACCGAGCGCACCGGCTTCGACCGGGTGACCAGCCGCGAGATCGCCGCCGAGCGCGGCCCGAACCAGCGGACCTTCCAGAACAAGGACGGCACGCAGACCACCGAGTTCTCGGTCGCGCCGCTGAACCACCAGCGCACGGACGGCACCTGGGCGCCGATTGACAGCGACCTGGTCACCGAGCCGGGCGGTGGCTGGCGCAACACGGCGGACAGCACGGATCTGCGCCTGGCCGCGCGGGCGGACGCGGCAGAGCTCGTACGGATGACGTTCGACGCGTCGCACCGGCTCGCCTACGGGCTGGCCGGGGCGGCGGGCGTCGCGGGGCGTACGGAAGAGGGGTCGATCGTCTATCCCGGCGCGCTGCCGGAGGTGGACGTGCGGCTGGAGTCGCTGCCGGGCACGGTCAAGGAGACCCTGGTGCTGCGGTCGGTTCAGGCGCCGGTGACCTTCACCTTCCCGCTGCGGCTGACCGGGCTGACCGCCACGCTCGTGGACGGCTCGGTCGTGCTCACCGACGAGGCCGGCAAGCAGCGTGCGGCCATCCCACCGGGCTTCATGGTCGACTCCGCCGACGTGCCGGCGCGCTCGGAGGACGTGACGTATCAGCTGGTCACCGAGAACGGCGGGCCGGCGCTGCGGATGACGGTGGATCAGCGGTGGCTGCGTGACCCGGCGCGGCGGTTCCCGGTGCTGGTCGACCCGACGGTCGGGCCGCCGGTGAAGGAGTCCGCCGCCACCGCGATGATGACGGTGCGAACCAGCTCGTCGCAGGCGAATCCCGAGGATCTGCGGGTCGGCCGGGTCGACGGGCAGAACACCGCGTCGTACCTCAAGTTCGGCAACCTCGTGGCCGGGCTGCGGGACCATCAGATCTACGGCGCCGCCCTGGTGGTCACCAACTTCGAGTCGCCGTCGTGCCGCGCGCGGCCGGTCACCGTGCACGCGGTGACGCAGGCCTGGGAGCCGGGCTCGGGCCATCGGTTCCCGGGGCCGTCGGTGGGCCCGGCGCTGGCAAGCCCGCAGTTCGCGTACGGATACATCGGCACCGGACAGTCGCAGTCGGCCTGCCCGATGGCGCCGGAGATGATCGATCTGGGCGTGGCCGGCAGCACCCTGGTGCAGCGCTGGGCGAACGGTCAGCAGCCGGACTACGGGCTCTCGCTGCGCGCCTCCACCACGGACGCGCTGGCGTGGAAGAAGTTCGGTGCGGCAGGCGCCAACCCGCCGAAGCTGTACGTGACGCACACGCCGTACAACGCCACCTACGCCATCCCGAAGCCGACGCCGGAGCCGGCGGTGCTGCGCAATCAGGACGGCAAGGTGCAGGTGACGGTGACCAACCTGGGCGCCGAGGCGTGGGCGCCGGCCGACTACTACCTGGCCTATCGGGCCTATGACGCCGACTCCGGCGAGGCGGTCACCCAGCAGCGGTCGGCGAATCTGCCGCGGTCGGTGGCCCGCGGCGAGCAGATCACGCTGGACGCGACGATCAAGGCGCTGGAGCCGGGCAACTACTTTCTCGACTTCACCATGGTGCGCACCGGCGGGGACGTGTTCACCGATCACCAGGTGCCGCCGGGCCGGATCGTGCTGCAGGTCTTCGACGTGCCGCCGGTGGTGCAGGAGATCTACCCGCCGAACGGGTACCAGACGCCGACGCTGACGCCGCTGCTGTGGGCGCGGGCGATCGACACCGACGCGCCGCCTGGCAGCACCCTGCAGTTCAAGTTCGAGCTCTGCGACAGGGCGGCCAACGGCGATCCGACCGGCTGCACGAACTCCGGCTATCAGGCCAAGCCGTCGTGGCCGGTGCCGCCGGGCCGGCTGGTCTGGAGCAAGGACTACATCTGGCGGGCGTACGTCAAGGACGGCGTCAACGAGGTCACCTCGCCGAACCTGGCGCTGTCGGCAGCGGTGCCGCAGCCGGACATCACCTCGCGGATCGCCAACGCGCCGTACGCCAGCCAGGACAAGGAGTTCGACGCGCAGGTCGGCAACTTCCGCACCGCGGCGCTGGATGCCGCTGTCACCAACGCCGGGCCGGATCTGAGCCTGACCCGCACCTACAACAGCCTGGACCCGCGGACCGACTCGGCGTTCGGGGCGGGCTGGTCCTCCCGCTACGACATGAAGATCGTGCCGGACGAGGACGGCTCCGGCAACGTCGTGGTCACCTACCCGGACGGTCAGGCGGTACGGTTCGGCCGCAACCTGGACGGCACGTTCGCCGCGCCGCCGGGCCGGACCGCCGCGCTCACCACTGATGCGACGGGTTGGACGCTGCGGGACAAGTCCGGGACGACGTACCGGTTCGCGCTGGCCGGCGCCGGGGTGCCCAGCGTGCTGACGCGGATCACCGACGTGGCCGGTCGGGCGCTGGTGCTCACCCATGCCAACGGCAAGGTCAGCAAGGTGCAGGCGGCGAACAGCCAGACCAGCACGGCGGGCCGGGCGCTGACCTTCACCTGGGCCGGGAACCACGTCGCCACGGTGAGCACCGATCGGGTCGACGGGGCGCCGCTGACCTGGACGTACACGTACTCCGGAGATCTGTTGACCAAGGTGTGCCCGCCGGCGGGCGGCACGGTGTGCACGGTGTACGACTACAGCGCCGGCTCGCACTACCGCAGCACGGTCCTCGACGGGAAGCCGGAGGGCTACTGGCGGCTCGGCGACACCGAGGCCGGCGCGGCGGCCAGCGCCATCGCGGTCAACCTCGGCAAGGACGCCGGCACGTACCGCAACGTCACCGTCCGCGCGGCCGGTGCGATCGCCGGGGTGACCGACACCGCGGCTGCCTTCAACGGCACGTCGTCCCAGGTCGAGCTCCCCAAGGGCACCCTGAAGAAGAGCCGGGACGCGGCCGTCGAGGTGTGGTTCAAGGTGGGGCCGACGCAGACCGGCGGCCCGCTGCTCGGATACCAGGACAAGGCCCTGGGCACAGCCTCCGGCGCCGGCGCCCCGATCCTCTACACCGGCGCCGACGGCCTGCTGCGCGGCCAGCTGGCCACCACCGGCGCGCCCGCTCCGCTCGCCTCGACCACGCCGGTGTGGGACAACGCCTGGCATCACGCCGTGCTGTCGGTGATGGGCAGCACCCAGACGCTCTACCTGGACGGCCGCAAGGTCGCCGAGCGCACCGGCGCCGCGATCGAGCACTCCGGCCTGACGTTCAACCAGATCGGCGCGGCCTACGCTGCCTCGCCCACGTCCTGGCCCGGCTGGGGCAGCGCGGCCCAGCGGCACTTCCAGGGCACCCTCGACGAGGTCGCCGTCTACAGCCATCCCCTCGGGCCGGGGGCCGTGCTCGCCCGCTACCGGGCCGGCACCACCACGGCGTCGCAGATCAGCAAGGTGACGCTGCCCAGCGGGCGGATCGGGGCCGAGGTCACCTACGACGTCGCCGTCGACCGGGTCAAGGAGTACACCGACGACAACGGCGGCACCTGGAAGATCGGCGCGCCGCTGGTCTACGGCAACGACTCCGACCTGCGCCGCAGCGTGCAAGTTCTCGACCCCGCCAACAGACCGAACCTTCATGAGTACGACGCGCTGGCCGGACGCCTGCTGCGGACCGGCCTGCCGCTCGGCCTCCAGACGCGTCCCGAGGACACCGGTCTGCCCGAGCCGACCCCGCCGAATCCGACGCCGACACCGACCTGCCCGCGGCCCGATCCACAGGACCCGGCGTTCTGCACGGTGATCCCGGGCGACGCGGGCGGCCCGGTGTTCGTCCGGCACACGCTCGACGGTCTGGCCGTGCGCAGCTTCGAGTACGACGACAAGGGCAACCAGAGGCGCATCGTCAACGAGAACGGCGACGCGGTCGAGATGGGCTACGACGACCGCGGCAACGTCACCTCGAAGAAGACGTGCCGCAAGCAGGGGGAGTGCTACACCAGCTACTCGACCTACCCGGCGTCGCCGGCCGACCCGCACGACCCGCGTAGCGACCTGGTCACGTCACAGAGCGACGGCCGCTCGTCGGGCGCGACCGACGGGACGTACCGGACGACGTACACGTATCACCTGACCGGCCAGCTGGACGTGCAGACGAACCCGGACGGCAGCGTCGTCGACCACGACTACTCCAACGGCACCGAGCTCGCCGTCGGCGGCGGGCAGATCCCGCCCGGGCTGCTCACCAACACCAAGGACGCCCGTGGGAAGAGCACCCGGTACGCGTACTTCCAGAACGGCGACCTGGCCCGGGTGACCACGCCGTCCGGGCTGGTCACCGAGTACACCTACGACGCGATCGGCCGCCGGCTCACCGAGAAGGAGGTCTCGGACACCTACCCGGCCGGGCTGACCAGCACCTACGCCTACGACACCAACAGCAAGATCAAGTCGGTGACCCGGCCGCCGGTCACCGACGCGGTCACCGGGGTACGGCACCAGCAGCAGGTCGTCAACGAGTACGACCCGGACGGCAACGTCACCAAGGTCACCGTCAGCGACCTGCTCGGCGGGGACACCGCCCGGGTCACCACCACGGAGTACGACGAGCACGGACGTCCCGCGCTGGTGGTCGACCCGGAGGGTGGCGAGATCACGTACTCCTACGACCGCTTCGGCAACAAGGTGTCCGAGGTGGACGCCGGCGGCAACCGGTACGACTACGCGTACACCGCCCGCAACAAGACCGCCGAGGTCCGGCTGCGCGCCTGGCGCAGCGACCCCGAGGGCGCCCCGAGTCCCGGCACCGGCGACTACCTGGTGCTGCACGCCTACTCGTACGACTACGCCGGCCGGCTGGCCAGCGACACCGACGCGATGGGCCGCCGCCTCGAGTACCGCTACTACGGCGACGACCTGCTGCACCGGGTGACGATGAGCAACTTCCGCGACCCGGCCACCGGCACGCCGCGCGAGCACGTCATCCAGGAGAACACGTACGACGGCGCCGGGCACCTGACCAAGCGGGTCGAGGGCAACGGCACCCGCGTCACCACGCACACGGTCGACCGGGCCGGCAAGGTGACCGCCACGATCGAGGACCCGGCCGGCCTCAACCGGACCGACTCCTTCACGTACGACCCCAACGGCAACGTGACGATCGCCCGCTCGACCGGCAAGTCCTCGAACGTCCCCGGCCTCACCACGCAGCCCACCGACCAGGTCGGCTACGAGTACGACGACGCCGGCAACGTGCTGAAGGAGACGGTCACCGCCGGGACGCAGACGCGGGTCACCTCGTACACCTACGACCGGCGCGGGGCCCGGCTCACCGAGACCGACCCGCGCGGGCAGGTCACGAACTTCGACTACGACGAGGCCGGGCGGCTGGTGCGGACCACGGCGCCGGCGGTCACCGCGGAGAACAGCGACGGTGGCACGTCCACGGTCCGGCCGGTCGCCACGGTCGGCTACGACACCTTCGGCGGGCAGACCTCCGTACGGGACCCGCGCGGCCTGACCAGCCGCTCCGAGTACGACCGGCTCGGCCGGGCGGTGCGGTCGGTCGCGCCGCCGTACACCGCGCCGGGGGTGTCGCAGACCATCACGCCGGTCACGCTGACCGGCTACGACCCGATGGGCAACGTCACAGCGGTCACCGACCCGGGCGGCTCGGTCACCCGGTTCGCCTACGACCAGCTGAACCGCCTGGTCGCGCGGGACGAGCCGGCCGAGACCAACGAGCAGCGGGCGATCACGCGGATGACGTACACCCGGACCGGGCAGCTGCTGTCGACGACCGGGCCGGGCGGGGAACGCAGCGAATCCACGTACGATGATCTGGACCGCCCGGTGACCACCACCGAGATCGAGCGGTACCCGCAAGCCGGTGTCTACACCAGCCGGATCACCTATGACGACGCCGGCAACGCGCGCACTGTCACCAGCGCGAGCGGCGCTGTCACCCGCGCCGACTTCGACGGGCTCGGCCAGGTCGTCAAGACCACCGCGCCGACCGGCGAGGTCCAGCAGTTCGGCTACGACTACCGCGGCCGCCAGGTCCGCGAGGTGGACGGCCTGGGCCGGGTCACCCGGGCGATCTTCAACCAGTTCGGCGACAAGGTCTCCGAGAGCGACCTCAAGCCGGGCACCGAAGAGGTGCTGCGAACCCAGACCTACGGCTACGACGCCGAGGGCAACCTGACCTCGGCCACCGACCCCGACAACCACACCACCACGTACGAGTACACCGCGGCGGGCCAGCTCAGCCGCCAGATCGAGCCGGTCGCCGACGGCCACAGCATCACCACGTCGTTCGGGTACGACGTGGCGGGCAACCGCACCCGGCACACCGACGGGCGCGGCAACGTCACCCGGTTCTCGTACAACAGCCTCGGCCTGCCCGAGTCGGTGGTCGAGCCGGCCACCGACGCGCATCCGGCGGCGGCCGACCGTACGTGGACCGTCGCCTACGACGCCGACGCCCAGCCGACCACGCTGACCGCCCCCGGCAACGTCACCCGGACCCGCACCTACGACGCCGCGGGACGCCTGCGGACCGAGACCGGCGCCGGGGCGGAGGCGGCGACCACCGGGCGCACCCTCGGATACGACCTGGCCGGGCGGCTCACCAGCGTGAGCGCCCCCAGCGGCACCGACACGTTCCGTTACAACGACCGCGGCGCGCTGATCGGCGCGTCCGGGCCGTCCGGCACGGCCAGCTTCGGCTACGACGCCGACGGGCAGCTCACCACGCGCACCGACGCCGCCGGGACCGCGACGTTCGGTTACGACCGCGGGCGGCTCAAGAGCGTCACCGACGGGCTCACCGCGACCACGCAGACCTTCGGGTACGACGCGGCCGGCGCCCTACGGACGATCGACTACGGCGCGGGACGGGTGCGCACGTACGGCTATGACGACTACGGGCGCGTCGCGTCGGACACCCTGCGACAGGCCGGCAACACGGTGGTCGCGGCGGTGTCCTACGGATACGACCGTAACGGCCATCTGACCAGCAAGACCACGGCCGGGACCGCGGACAGCGGCGCCAACACCTATGAGTACGACCGGGCGGGCCGGCTCACGGCGTGGACGGGGCCGGCGGGGCGGGTCGCGTACGCCTGGGACGACTCCGGCAACCGCACCCGCGACGGGACCAAGACCGCGACTTACGACGAGCGCAACCGGCTGCTGTCCGACGGGGATTACACGTACGCGTACACGGCCCGCGGGACGCTCAAGAGCCGTACCAGCTCGGGGCTGGCCGAGCAGTACTCGTTCGACGCCTTCGACCGGCTGGTGTCATCGGAGGGGCAGCACTACACGTACGACGGGCTGGACCGGGCCTCGGCCCGCAACGGGATCGCCTTCACCTACGCCGGCGCCGGCGGCGACCCGGTCGCGTACGGCAGCGAGAAGTACGCCCGCGGCCCGGGCGGCGACCTGCTCGCCACCCAGGTCGGCACGGCGAAACGGCTGGCCGTCGCGGACGAGCACGGCGACATCGTGGCCGAACTGGATCCCGCCGACCCGACAGCTGTCGAACCGGCCGGTTCCACCGCGTACAGCCCCTGGGGCGAGCGCACGGCGAGCGAACAGCACACCAGCGCGCTCGGCTATCAGGGCGACTTCACCGACCCGGCCACCGGCCAGGTCAACATGGGCGCGCGCTGGTACCAGCCCGGCACCGGGACGTTCGTCTCCCGCGACAGCGTGCAGTACACCGGCGGGGACTCGATCCTGGCCAACAGATACGCGTACGGCGCCGGGGCCCCGCTCGACTACAGCGACCCCGACGGCCACTGGCCGGTGCCCAAGTGGCTCAAGAAAGCCGCCAAAGCCGTGTCCAGCGCGGCCAGCTCGGCCTGGAGCGCGGCCAAGAGCTTCGCCAGCGACGCCTGGAAGTTCGCGGTGTCGGCGGTCCGGGCCGTCGGCGCCGTGGTGATGAGCGGCGTGCAACTGGCCTACAACGTGGCGAACAAGGTCGCGACCGGTGTGAAGAACGCCGTCAACTGGGCGAAGCAGACCGCGGCAGCGGCTGCGGCGAAAGCTCAGGCGGCAGCCAAGGCGGTGACCGCCGCGGCCAAGCAGGCGGTCGCGAAAGCGGTGAAGTACACGGCGCTGCCGGTGCTGGCCGCGGTCACCAAGCCGCTGCTGAAGACCATCGGCAAGGTCGTCTCCACGACGGCGAAACTGGCGGCGAGCGTCGTCGCGGTGACCGTCACCGCGGTGACGGATCCGAACAAGTTCGCCCAGAGCCTGTACCTGCAGACGGCCTCGATGGTCGGCGCGGCCATCGAGACGGTGTCCAAGGCCGCCCAGGCAGTCGGCGAATTCGTCGCCGAACACAAGGACGCCATCCTCGAAGGACTGGCCATCGTCGGCTCGATCGCGGCCGGCCTGGCCTGCACCGCTGTCACGGCGGGCGCCGCCGCCATCGCCTGCATGGCCGGCACGGCCGCGCTCATCAACCTGGCCAAGGACATGGGCCAGGGCGACATCAAGAACTGGAAGGACGCGGCCAAGTCGGCGGGTATCGGCGCGGCCACCGGCCTCATCGGCGGCGGCGCGGGCGCGATCGGCGCCCGGGTCGCCGGCGGGCTGGCCGCCAAGGGCGCCGGCGTGCTCGCCCGCTCCGGCGCGGGCGCGGTCCTCGGCGGCGCCAGCGACGCCGCGGCCCAGTTCGCCACCACCGGCCGGGTCGACCTCGCGGGTGTCGCCATCGCAGCCGGCCTGGGCGCGGTCAGCGGCGGCCGTAGCCGCAAAGGGGGCTGCCCGAACAGCTTCGCCGGCGACACCCGCGTCCTGATGGCCGACGGAAGCACCAAGCAGATCGAGGACGTACAGGTCGGCGACACCGTCGAAGCCACCGACCCGACGACCGGGAAGACCGGGGACCGCGTCGTCACCGACCTGATCGTCGGTGAGGGCCAGAAGGACCTGGTCGAGATCACGGTCGACGTGGACGGCGACGCGGGGAACCGGACCGGCACGATCACCGCCACCGACGGTCATCCGTTCTGGGTGGACGACCTCGGCCGCTGGGTCGAGGCGGGGGATCTCGAGCCGGGGTATCGCTTCGAGACCGCCGACCACCGGCCGGCCGAGGTGGTCACGACCCGCGCCTGGACCGAGCACGAGCGGGTCCACAACCTCACCGTCGACGGCCTGCACACGTACTATGTGGTGGCCGGCGAGAGCTCGGTCCTCGTACACAACTGCGGTGGCAGCGGGGCGGGCCATTCAGGAACATGTGAGTGCGCTACCGGCGGGCAGGTGCGTTGGGCCAACGGCAGATTCGGAAACGGTAATGGCGGTGGACAGGTCGGCGCTGGCGACGAGGTGAACGCATGGGATCAGCTCGAACTTGACGGTGTCGAGGATATAGTCCGACGAGAGGTCGAGGTCTGGCTGCCCCCATTTGCGAAATCGCGTAAGTATGATGGTCTTGTGAAAGTTTATGGAAAGTGGTTCGGCATCGAAACCAAAGGGCGAACCGGGAAGAAGGATCCCAACCAGAGGGCGTTTGATGATCAATTGAACAGGGATGGGTGGACAGTTACTACGAGAGCAGGCAAGGTTTTGCATGGGGTGCTTGACGTCTGGATTGATCGAAAGTAGCAAGCGAGATGCGGCCACGCGGATTGAGGATTGAGGATTGAGTGAGCTTCGACTTAGCTATCTGGCATCAAGCTGCTCCGCTCACGGATGAGGAGGCCTTCGCGATCTACGACCGCTTGACCGACGGTTTCGTGGGCGTGGTCCAAGAAAGCCCTGCCGTACAGAAATTCCTGTCGGATCTCCTGGAAATCTACCCCGAGGATACTGACGAGTCTGATCCGTCGCCCTGGGCGTCCGGAATATATTCGAATAGCGAATGTGTCCTGCTGGCTATCTCCTGGTCGAGGAAAGAGGAGGTCTCGACGGTTGTGGAAGGGCTGGCAGTCAGGCGCGGACTGGTAGTTTATGATCCACAGTCGGGAGTGCTGAAGAGGTCGACCCAATAGCTTTGCTTTTCTTCGTATGCCAAAGGCTTGATCTCAATGTGATACATGCTCGCGCTGGCCCGAACCCGCCCGTCTGCTGCGTCGCACAGCAGGTCCAAGGCGCCTTGGGGTGGCGGTGCTGTCGGTGATGCGCCGGTTCCGAGGTTCCCGCAGCGCGTCGGGCGGTCATCGGAGCTCTCCTGCGGAGCGCCCCGTACCCGTTCGTCGCCGGTGGCGCGCGATGCGGTGCGTGTTCAGCGTTGCGCAGATGTGCAAGGGCATTGATAGATGCCCATGTGGCTTGTTAGCGTCTGCGAGCGGCTTTCGTGACGTCCAGGTGTGCCGCCTGATCATTCGCGGCCACTGGTCGTCCGCGAGGACGGCGCGTTCACGCGAACACGGGGGACAACAGAATGATCAGGATGACGGGTCGGCGAAGAGTTCTCGCAGCCTCTCTGGTGGCCGCTGCCATCGTGCCGGCCAGCCTGGCGGTGGCGAGCCCCGCGCGGGCCGCTGACACTTTCCAGTGCTCGGGCAGCGCCACGGTGTTCGGCGTCAACGCGAGCGGCCAGCTCTACCGCTACACCTACACCTCGCCCGGCACCGACGCGGCCGCCGGCTCCGCGGGTGTGCTGATCGGGACCGGGTGGAACGGTTTCAACCGGGTGCTGGGCGGGCCGAACGGCCGGCTCTACGGGATCAACGCGAACGGTACCTACCGCTACCGCTGGACCGGCTCGGACTGGGAGACCATCGGTGGCAGCCAGAGCCTGGCGATGGGCACGAACCTCGCCGAGTACGCGAACGCCGCCTACCGCAACAAGATCACCGTGGACGAGATCGGCGACTTCTACGGCGTGGACAGCGCCGGCAAGCTGCGGCAGTGGCGGTACGACGAGGGCACCCGAGCCTGGACGATCAACGGCAAGGTGCTGGACACCGGGTGGGACCGCTACAACCTGATCGTGTCGGCCGGGCCCGGCGTGCTCTACGGGCGCACCCCGGCCGGCCTGCTGTACCGGCACCGCTTCGAGACGACCAGTCAGCGCTGGGTGGTGCGCGATCAGCTGGTGGGGGAGTCCTGGGGCATGTTCCCGCAGGACATCTTCTCGGTGGGCGGGGACACGCTCTTCGGTCGTCAGACCAACGGCGACCTGTACCACTACCGCTTCCGTGAGGACAACGCCACCTGGCCGCTGAGCAGCAAGCGGGTGGGCGTGGGCTGGAACAGCTTCAACCAGGTCGTCGCGTCGACCGACACGTGCCGGCTGACCGAGCGGCACGTTCCGGCGGCGCCGGCGAACCCGGTGCAGCGGTACGCGCCGATGGCGGTGCAGCAGGGCCCGGCGAACGGCGCCTCGGTCGGCCCGATCGAGTACGTGTACACCGACAACATCGGCCGGTTGCGGCACGCGTACCAGTCGAACCCGGACATCTTCACCAACGCGCAGTGGTCGACGGTGAGCTCCGACGAGGCGTTCAGCGGCGAGCCGGCTCTGCTGCAGAACGGTCAGCAGGCGCTGCAGACGCTGGCCCACAACATCAACAGCGACGCGTGGTCGTTCACCCGGGCCGCCGCGCCGAGCACCGGCTGGCAGGCCGGGCAGAGCCTGGGCGGCCGGATGGCCTCACGGCCCGCGGCGGTCCGGCTCTCCGACAACACCCTTGCCGTGTTCGCGGTCGACGCCGGCGGCTCGCTGTGGTCGAGATTCCAGGACGGTACGGGCGGCGATCTCCTGCCGTGGCGCCGGCTCGCCGGGGAGAACCTCGAACCCGAGGTGACAGTGGTCGCCGGGGCGGATCGGTCGGCCACCCTGTTCGCGCGCCAGGCAGGCGGTGGTCTGCGGACGGCCACCTACGCCAACGGGGCTCTGTCGTCCTGGTTCGTCCTCGGCGCCGGACCTGACATGTCGGCGAACCCCGCGGTGGTCGTGTTGCCGGGCCGCAAGCTGCGGGTCTTCGCCACCGACGCCAACGGTGAGATCGTCAGCCAGCAGCAGAACGCGTCGGGTGCGTTCCCCGGTTACTGGAGCCCGGTGGGCTTCACCGCGAAGGGCGCGCCGGCCGCCGTGCTCGACCCGGCGCTGGGCCGGATGGCCGTGGTGGCCCGCGGTCTGGACGACGAGATCTACCGGGTGTTCGAGACCGGGCCCGGTGACGGGACCTGGGGCGCCTGGCAGCGGATCAACCCGGACGTGTCGGATCCCGCCCAGACCGATCCCGTGGTCGCCGAGTTCACCGGCTCGACCGGGCAGTCCTGGATGATCGTCTTCCGCAACCAGAACGACGTCACGCGGGTCTACACCCGGCAGGAACCGTCGGCCCTCGCCCGTACGTCGTCGGCGGCGCCGGGCCTGGCCGGCCACAGCCTGCCGAAGCCCCGTCCCTGAGCGCCGAGGACGGTGTCATGACTGGGATGCCGACTCCCCCGGCGGGGCGCTGGGGCCTGACCCCGCTGGCGGAGGCGATCTATCGGACGCTGATCCTGCTCGGCCCGGCGAGCGGCCCCTGCGTCGGCCGCGAGCTGGGCGTCGAGCCCATCCGGATCGGCCGGGGCATGAAGGAGCTGGAAGCCCTGGGCGCGGTGAACCGGCTGAGCCGCGTCGGTGGCCGGACGATGTGGCAGGCCCGCGCCGCCGTCGAGGTGAACAGCCTGGCCCGCACCTGCCGCCGCCCGCCCGCCGGAGCGGCCCGGCCCGCACCGGCGCCGGCCGGCACCCCCGAGGCCGTGCTGACCGACCGCGAACGCGCCATCCTCACCCTGCTCGCGGCCGGCGCGAGCGACGAGGAGGCGGCCGCCGAACTGGGCCTGTCCCGGCGCACGGTGCTCTACGCGATGCGCTCCCTCATGGACCGGCTCGGCGTGGTGAGCCGTTTCCAGCTGGCCCTGGCGCTCGGAGCCGCACAGGCGATCACCCTGAACCGGAGACCGCAGCGTCAGGCGGGTTAGCCAGTGGTTTCGATCGGGGCAGCGGCCCGCCTCGACGCGAGCCGGGCCGCTGTCTGCGGAACGAGACCTCGCTGAGCAGGTTTTATCCGTCTTCATGCCCATCGGCCGGATGTTCGCGCCGGACGGTGACGGGCCGTTCGAAGACGGTGCGCAGGACCACTGTGGTGTTCGCGTGGGAGACGGCCGGGATCGCCCGGATGCGATCGAGCGCGTCGGCGAGTTCGACGGTGCTGCCGACGCGGACCTTGATGAGATAGCAATCCTCGCCGGCGACCTCGTGGACCTCGAGGACACACGTTTCGTCCTGCAGGGCGGCATTGACCGCCGATTTGGCGCCAGGTTCAGCACTGAAGCGCAGCGCGACGAACGCAGCCGTCCCGGCGCCGACGGATCGGGGCTCGACGACGGCACGGTAGCCGGTGATGACACCTTCGCGCGAAAGCTTGTCCAGCCGGTCGCGCACGGAGGGCTCCGACAACCCGACGAGCGCTGCTAGAGCGCGGACGGTTTGGCGTCCGTCTCGGGACAGCTCGGCAAGCAGTATGCGATTGACGTGATCCAGGGGCTGCACCGCGACTGATCCTCCGATAGCCTTTATAAAGTATGGGTGAATGACTCTAGACCTTATTTAGTGAGGATAGCGAGGCGTTCAAGTGTTCTCAACGGCGGCAGATGGCCGAGCCCCGAGGCTTCGTGGCCGGTACCAACCACGTGGCGTGAATTTCCTGCGCAGCGCAGCCCTGGGTGACTGGGTGGTGAAGCTGTACGGGCTCGCGCCGCGGGGCCGGGCGGTGCGCGCCACGGTTGCCGAGGCGGCATTGGCCGCCGCCCAGCGGGTGCTTCCCACGCCCGCCATCAGCTCGGATCGCTACGGGGTCGGCTTCGTCATCGCCCATGACGCGCCACGGCTCTGCTACGTACTGACTTGTTGGTGGGCCGAGGAGAATGAGGTTCACCAGCGGATGCTCTCCGCGCCCGCCGACCGTCCCGAGCAGCTGGCGCCTCACCCGAGCGACGCGGTCGGATGCGTGTGGGAGCTGAGCGTCACCGACTTCGAGCGCCGCGCGTGGATCACCCATGTCCTGGCCAACCCGAACGGCCCGGACATCGACGGCTACCTCGCGCAGGAGTACTGCGATGACGTCTGAATTGCCCCCGGACGATTGCCTGACCCGGTTCGCCGACGCGTGGGCCCGCCCGGCTCGCCGCCTGGGCTGATGCTCGAGCCCGGCGGATGGCCGATCGGTCGCGCCGGATCTAGCATGAGCTCCATGAGTGACGTCAACGCCGGTGAGCTGCCCGAGCTGACGTTCGCACTCCCGACCATTCCGGCCTCCGCCGGAGCTCTGATCCGTGGCCGCAAGGGCCGGCTGCTCATCCTGAAGCCGACCTACAAGGGCGGCTGGACGATCCCGGGTGGGGTTGTCGAGATCGGCGAGTCACCCTGGGAGGCGTGTCGCCGCGAAACCAAGGAGGAGTGCGGCCTCGACGTCACCACCGGGCGGCTTGCGTGCGTGGACTTCCTTCACCCCCGGCCTGACCGTCCGGGTGGGATGCGCTTCCTTTTCGACTGCGGCGTCTTCGACGACGCCGTCTTGGACACGGTGGTCCTCCAGCCGATCGAGATCGCCGAAAGCCGGATTCTGCCGATCGACGCGGCGCTGCCCTTGCTCAGCGGACCGGTCCGGCGTCGGGTACGCGCCGCCTGGAAGGCAAAACGGGTGCGCTATCTGGAGGACGGCCGCCCTGTGCAGGGGGTCAGCTCTTAGCGACCTCGGGCCGTTCCCGCGTGGCTGCGCCCGCTGATGGTGCCGCGGGCGCAGCCGTCCGAGTTCAGGGCCGGTCAGCGCCGGGGACGTAGCGCCAGCCGGAACGTGCCCTCGCCGACACCGGTGAGGGTGCGGGTGTACTGGCGCAGGTACGTGTCCAGGAACGGCGACCGGTCGCCCTGGGTCGGCCGATCGAACCGGGGGTCCTGCAGCGCCAGGTCCAGCCGGGCCCGGCTCACCGCGATGGTGTTGCCGCTGGGGGTGTCGCGCCAGTTGCCGCTGCCGATCGTGCCGATCTGCACGCCGAGCTGGTGACCGGTCTGCAGGGTCCAGTCGGTGGATTTCAGGTCGAAGGCGACAGAGCCGGCTCGCTCGATGAGCGCCACGTTCTCGTCGAACATCACCGCGGTGCCGTCCGCGGCGACGTCCCACAGCCGCACCATGACGTTGCCCGGCGCGCTGGCCCGCAGCGTGATCCGCGGGGTCGCGGTGATCCGTACCCGCGAGGTTACCGGCCTCGACCAGCTGAAATAGCTGTGGGTGTCGCCGGCCATCGGCGTGAGGCGCTGGCCGGCCGGAGGCGCGGGATCGGTGTAGTGCTCCATGTCCCACTGTTGGTCGGCCGGTGTGGCCAGCGTCGAGGTGATGCCGTCGTCGACGTACTGCCCGTCGAGCAGTGTGGCGGTGGTGGACGACGTCGACATCGGCCAGGTCGGCTGAGCACGCCAGGCGCCGGTGTTGTCCTCGATCGCGAACGCGGGGTCCCGTACCCCCGGCTTGTCGTTCTTCAAGAAGCGGTCGTAGAAACGCATCACCTCGTCGAAGAAACCGGCACGGCCCTGCAGCAGCTGGCCTTCCTCGTTCGTCTCGTTGCCGCGCACGTGTTCCCACTGGCCCAGCCAGCCGCGTTCGACGCCGCGGTGATTGTCCAGGTACTGCTGCATGTCCTCGGGTTTGGTGTTGTTCTCGATGAAACCCTGGGTGACGAACAGCGGGGTGCCGGTGCCCTTGGCCTGCGCCGCGAGGTCGCGGGCGCGCCAGTACGCGGAGTCCGGATCGGGATTGTTGTTGTTCGTCAGGTTGTCGGCGAGGCACTCCGGGTGGCTCTGCTCATAGGCCGCGTTGGCCCGGTAGCGGGCGCTGTCGTCGGGCAGCGGCGCCATCGTGACGATGCTGTTGTAGGCGTTCGGGGTGGCGGTCACGTTGGGCCGGGGCACGCCGTTGCTGAACAGGTAGTTGTACATGTCCCACACCGGCTCCTGGGCGACCACCGCCTTGAGGGCGCGCAGCCGCAGGTTGTTGCCGACCAGGCCGGTCGCCGCGTCGTAGGACTTGCCGTACATGCCGACCTTGCCGGTCGACCACGGCCGGCTGGCCGTCCACTGGATCGCGGCCTTCACATCCGCCTGCTCACCCGGGCCCATCCAGTCCAGGCAGCCGGTGCTGCCGCCGAATCCGCGCAGGTCGACCATGACGTAGGTGTAGCCGCGCTGGAACAGGTCGGTGCCGCTGGTGAAGTCCGCGAACCGGTCGGACGGCCCGGTCCGGGTCCAGCCCTGCGGCCCGGTCTGGCCCGCATGGCTGACGTAGGAGCTGACGACGAGGATCACCGGCGTCTTCGCATGCGCGGGCAGGTGCGCCGGGCGCAGCACGTCGGCGTGCAGTTCGACGCCGCTGTTGTCGGCGGACGGGAAGTAGGCCTCCGTCCACACCGCCCCTTCCGGCACGCGGGGGTTCTGCTCGTGGGTGACGCCGTCGGGAGCGGTCGCCGGCGCTGCCGGTGCGGCGGTGGCCGCGCCGCTCACCGCGAGCGTCACCGCCGTGATCAGGGTGCCGGCGGTGATCGTGGTCCGTCTGAGGATGCTCATCCGACCTTCCAGGCATAGACAGGAATCTTCAAGATCAAAATCATGTGCCCGCCTGGTTGCATGGTCACCCTGGGGCCCTCCCGGGGAGAACGGGCTGCGTGCGTGGTCACCCCAAAACCGTTCACCGACGCGCCGTGCACGACGTGGTCACCGTCGCTGCCGGGCTGCTCTCCGACGTGATCGTGACCGGGATGCGCCCGGTGCCCTTGACATGCACCTCCACCGAGGAGCTGCGCCCGCCGGGCACCGCGGTGACGGCGCGCGGCAGCACGGCGCCGGGCGCCGCGATGCGGAACACGTCGGTGGCACGGCCGGTGTTGCGGATCGGGACGTCGCACCGCGCCCAGCCGGAGGAGCCGATGCGCGCCGTGTCCGGCGCCGCCTTCACGCCGCGGGCGGACGGTCCGGCGCCGTCGAGCGAGCGCACCGCGACCTGGTACGACAGCGCGCCGTCGCGGTCGCGCTCGCGGTCCAGGACGTAGAAGTGCAGCCGGTTGGCGGTGTCGGCGTACTCGAAGAGGCTGCCCGAGCGGGTCCCGGCGTGCAGCAGCGCGTCGGAGAGCTGCCGGTAGTCGCCGATGGTCATCTTCTGCGGTGTCCCGTCCGGCAACACGAAGTCGACCTTGTCGATGTCCTGCGGGTTGGCGTCGATGGTCCAGATGAACGGCGCGGCGTCCTCGTCCTTCGTCTTGGCCAGCAGCACACCGGAGTCCGGGGTGAACGAGTCGAAGCCGATCCGGTCGACCACTTCCACTGTGTAGTTGTCGTATCCGCCGCCGTCGCAGTACGGATCGGTCGCGGTGTCGCAGGCCGCGCCGCGGTCGCCGCCGTCCAGGGTCACGTTGATCCCGGCGAGCCGGCGGCCCGCGGGGTCGATCGCGCGGGCCGTCACCCGGGTCACCACGACGCCGGACTCGGCGAGCGCGTCGCGGGACAGTTTCAGCACCGCGTCGTCATCGACGATGCCCAGCTTCATCTTGTTGCGCAGCATGTGCTGTGCGCCCATCGACGCGCCTGCGGTACCCGGGATCAGCCATCGGCTGTGCGGTCCGCCGGGCCCGTTGAACGTGCCCCGGCTCAGCATCTCCCACGGCCCGCTGTAGTCGCGGCGAGCCGGAACACCGTACGGATTGTTGTAGTTGTCGCCGATGCCGAGAATGTGGCTGAACTCGTGGGCGTACGTCGACATCCCCGAGCTCTCGGCCTGCACCGAACTGCCCTGGGTGGCGTTGGGCCAGACGTTCGCCGAGGCCTGCCAGGACGTCCAGTCGACGTAGCGTGTCGCGTTCCAGTTCGGCAGCGCCTCGTCGGGCGGGCCGAACGCGTCGCTGACGTCCTCCTTGCTCGCGAACTTCATCTGCCCGAACTCCTGCCAGGTGGCCGACTCGTCCTGGCCTGCGGAGAGGAAGAAGACGAAGTCGTACGCGGACGCCTCCTGCTCGCCGACCGCGGCGATCCACGCGGCGCGAGCGTCGGCGCGCAGATCCCGGCCGCACCGGTCGCCGGCCGGGCAGCCCATGCCGCGCTGCATGGAGTTCTCGACGCCGTACTCGTGGCTCTTGGCAGGCATCTGGTACACCCCGAACGCGCTCAGCTCGATGCCGAACCGCCCGTTCGAGTCCTCCATCCAGTACTCGTGGATGGTGTGGCCGCGGTTGAGCGCCCCCGGGGAGTTGAGGAAGTCCCGGTAGAACGCCGGAACGTCAGAACGATCCAGATTCTGTACGCCGGAAGGGTTGCCGTAGATGGTGGAGTTCGCCGGCTGGGTCACCACGAACGGCTGGTTCGGGTAGTCGACCAGCACGAGGGCGCCGTTGAAGTTGCGCTCCGAGCCGCGTACCGCCGGATCCGCCCAGTTCGTGCCCGGCACGGCCCGGTAGTCCGACCAGGTCATCGTGTCCGGGAGCTCGTAGCGCTGCGGGTCGATCGGCTGCGGTCCACCGCCCGGGCGTGCCAGCGTGGCCGCCTCGTCGAGCTGCCACGGCTGGGTCTGCGGCCAGTGCCGCGCCCGCCACGGCGTGTCCGGGTCGTCGCCCGGCGGCGCGGCGGCCGCCGATGCCGCGGGGAAGGCGCTGACCACCGCCAGTACCGTCACGGACAGGGCCGAGAGCAGACGTTGCGCCGTCGTCATAGCGCCATCGTGGCAAAGAAATCGACATCTCTCAATGGCGGTGTTCTTCGGCCACGGTCTCCGCTACGGCCTTCATGAGCCGCTCGGCCAGGTTCACGGTGGCGTCGAGTTCGGCCTCGATGGCGCTCGGTGTGGACTGACGACTGATGACGCGTACCAGCCGGTTGTCCTGCGCCCAGAACGCCATCCGCGGGACGCTGCTTTTCGTCGGCTTGATCCCGAGCTTCTCGCCCAGCCACGCCTGCACGCCCGGGTCGGTGTCCGAGGAGATCGGATACTCGGACGAATCGAGGATTCGCATGAACGGCAGCGCGACGGGCAACGTCACCCGGAGCGCGGCCTTCTCCGTGCTCGATGTGTCCCGGTACGAGAAGATCAGGAACGGGAAGCCCTTCCGCTCACCCGCGACCACGTCGGTCGCGTCGATCCGTCCCTGCAGGTAGGGCTTGAACAGGCCGGCTTCGCCGGCGAGGGTCGGATGCTTCCGCTCGTACGTCCATCCGTGCGCCGCGGCCAACGTCCGCCGGCCCGCTGGGGTTCGTGCCACGACCACGAACGCCACGATCACCGAGATCAGGAGCACCGCCGAGATCAGCAGCGGCACAATCGCCACGAACCGCCAGATCAGGTCGTCCGAGCGGAGCTTCTCGGGCTGAACGGCTTGCAGCTGCTTCGCCTTCATTTCCTCGTAGGTGCCTCCCCGGTCCCCGGCGCCCTTCCCGAACGCCATGCAGACGTCCCCGGGGCTCATCACCTTGCCGTCGCACAGCACCGCCTCGGCGCCTCTGCGTTGCGACTCGGCCCGCAGTTCGGCATTCGACTTCCAGTGGCTGTCGAGCAGCCAGACCCCGAGCCAACCGATCAGGATCGCTGTCAATCCGACGACCAGGCGCCTCGTCAACGTGTGAACCATGGAGCGAACCATAGTGAACTAGGTCTATGAGGTGCGTCGCGGCTCGCGGCAGGCTCCGGGAGCCGATCGCGCTGCGCGGCGCGCGCCGGTGGCGATGGGCCGACGAGGCGTGGCGGGAGTGGCTGCGCCGTTCTCCGGCGGGCGTCGAGGTGTGCCCCCGCTGGAACGCGGCCGACGATTACCGCCACCTGCTCGGCGCCGCCGACACTCGCCCCGGGCCCGGCCGCCGTCAGAGTGGCGCGCCCGGCAGGTGGCTGCCGTGCACGGCCATGCGTTCCACAGTCGACTCACCCGTCAGGAACCCGGCGGCCGTGATCCGCGCGACGGTCTCCCGGTAGGCCGGTGACGTCTCGAGCGCGTCCGCGGCCGCCGCGTCCTGCCAGAGCGTGACGACGGTGCACCGCTCGCCGTCGCGGCCGAACAGCAGGCCGCGGAAGCCCGGCTGCGCGGCGAACATCGGCAGCGACTGCTCGGCGGCGAAGCGCTCGTACTCCACGGCGTGGCCCTCGTCGACGCGGGTGCGCCAGATTCGCATAATCATGATCAGATCGTGCCCCAGCGGCGCAGGGCGTCCGTGGTCCGGGGACCGGCCCACGACGCCGGCATCGGATAGGGCATAGTGTCCGGCGTTCATCGACCGATGTTGCTTGCTTCGAAGATGAGGTGAAAGTGCCGACGAGCATGCGTTCCCGAGGGTCTCGAGCCGCCGCGGCGGTCGCGCTGGCCGCGACAGCGCTCTCCGTGTCGGCAGCCCCGGCAGCCGGCGCGCCGACGCCCGTGCGCATCCTGAGTGTGTCGGCGGAGAACGTGAAGCCCGGCCAGACAGTGCGCCTGCGGTTCCGCGTCACGAACACCGGGAACGCGGCCGAGACGGCGATCGTGGTGATCGGTGGCGGCCTGCGATGCACCACCGGTTGCCGGACAGAGCCGAACCTCAAATCCGGCGAGAGCCGGGACTTCGCCACCACGCTCGTCGCGCCCGACGCCAACCCGGGGGAGACGACCGGTCTCAACATCTCCGTCGGCGTGCGGCTCGGCGGGCAGAACAGCTACGCGCACCAGGGGATCTCCGTCCACGGCTCGGGCACCTCGACGCCTAGCTCGAAAAAGCCCTCGAGCGAGGTGAGCCGGGTATCGGGCCGGGTCCGCGACTCCGCCGGAAAGGCCGTCGCCGGCGCGAAGGTGATCGTCCGGGACAGCGCCGGACACGAATACCGCACGACCAGCAACAGCAGCGGCCGATTCTCGATCACGTCGGGCGCCGGTGAACCGGTCGTCGCGGGCCGCATCACGGTCGTGGCGGCCCGGGACGGCTATCGCAGCGCTCGCACCACCGTGCGGGGCTCCGCCGGCGCTGTCGCGAGCGTCCGGCTGACGCTCGCCGCCGTCGCGGTGGCCACCACGACCCTGTCGTCGCCGTCACCGGAAGCAGCGGTGAGCCCGCCTGCGGCGGCGGGTGAGGCATCGGAGCCGGCGGCGAGCCTCGCCGCGGCAGCCCCCCGCGCCTTCGAACCCGTCAGCGACGAGGGCGGCAGTTCGCTGCCGTTCACGGTCCTCGGCGGCCTGCTGGTGGCCGTGGGTGCCCTCGCGCTGCTGCTGATCCGCCGCCGGCGCGCCTCGAGCGAGCCCGCGCCGGCGACCGCTTCATCAGCTGTGTCGGGTACGGGCGACGCGCCGACGGCGGTGTTCCCGACACTTCCGCCAAACGGCGGGCCACCCCGCGGGTAGCGGTCATGTCTCCTGGAGCGCCTGCGGCCCGCGCACGCCGCCGCCGACACCGGGCGATCAGCCGCAAGGCCGGGGCGCTCAGTCCGAAGCGCGGGCGATACGCCAAGCGGCTGCGAATGCTTGCGCCGGGTTGGTGACGAAGATGGCGTCGGCTGTTTCGCGGCCCAGTTCTCTGATCAGTGTGGGGTGCAGGGTGGCCGGCAGGTAGGGCATGCCCGGCGCGGAGCGCATCGAGGCCAGCGCCGTGTCCATGCCCAGCAGCAAGCGGGCCGCGTGACCGGCGTCCGCCAGGGCGGCCAGGGCATCGACCAGGCGCCAGTCCGACCAGTGGTGCCGCCGGGACGGGCCGTCGAAGGCCAGGAAGGCTCCGGCCTCGGCCAGCCGGAGATGCTCCCGGCTGTCGGGATGCCGGCCCAGATGCCCGAGGATCACGGACTGCGGCGGAACCCCGTGGCGCTCGCGGCGGCCGTGCCCGTGCGGGGCGCGAACCAGCGGTCGTGCAGCCGGCGCAGCGGGGCCGGCGCCCACCAGTTCCACTCGCCGAGCAGGCTCATGACGGCGGGCAGGAGCAGGCCGCGGACGACCGTGACGTCGAGCAGCAGCGCCACCGTCATGGCGAAACCGATCTCCTTGACCGCGATCAGATCGCCGAGCAGGAAGCCGAGGAACACCACGCCGATGCACAGGGCGGCGGCGGTGACCACCGTGCCGGACTTCTCGATGCCGGCGTGGACCGCCCGGTCGCCCTGGTGGCGATCCCGCTCCTCCCTGATCCGGGCGAGCAGGAACACCTCGTAGTCCATCGACAGCCCGAACACGAACACGAACAGCAGGATCGGTGTGGTGACGTCGATCGCGCCCCACGAGTCGAAGCCGAGCAGCGCGTCGCCGACACCCCACTGGAACACGATCACCAGCGCGCCGAGCGTGGCGAGCAGGACCAGCGCGTTCATCAGCAGCGCCTTGACCGGGATCACCAGCGAGCCGGTCAGCACGAACAGCAGCACCATTGTGGACAACAGCACGATCAGCAGGGCGATCGGGAAGCGGGCCGCCACGGAGTCGCGGTAGTCGACGAGTTCCGCGGCGGCGCCCCCGACCAGCACCGGGAACGAGGGGTCCAGGGCCCGGATCGCGCGGACCGCCTCACGGGCCGTCCGCCCCGCGGTCTCGCCCTCCGGCGTGACGTCGATGACGGCCACCGGCCCGGTGATGTCGGGGCGCGGCTCGATCCGCAGCACACCGCCGACCGTGTTGAGCGTATTCAGATAGTCACGGACCGCGGCGCCGGCCGGGTCGGCCTCCACGACCACGACGATGGGTTCGGCCTGACCGCCACCGAAGTCGCGCTGCACCGCCTCGTGCAGCTTGCGGGCCTCCGCCGAGGCGGGCAGGGCGCGGGCATCGGAGTTCTCCAGGTTGACCCCGAACAGAAACGGCAACGACAGCGCGAGCAGGCCGGCCGTGACAGCGAGCGCGACCGGACCCGGTCTGAGCTGCGCGAAGGTCGCGAGGCGGGCGAGCAGGCCCGGCCCGGAGGCGGTGCGGCGAGCCGACGGCACGGGAATGCGGCGGTGCGCGACGGCGATCAGCGCCGGTACGGCGGTCAGCCCGCCCGCGGTGCCGATGAGCACCGCGATCGCGCCGCCGAGCGCCATCGCGCCGAGCATCGGTTCGGCGAACGCGGCCAGGCCGGACATCGTCACGGCGACGGCGAGCCCGGAGATCAGCACGGTACGTCCGGCGGTCGCTGTGGTGCGGGCGAGCAGCTCCGCCACGGGCGCCTCGGGCTCGGCGTCGCGTTCCTCACGGAACCGGGCGATCACCAGTAGCGCGTAGTCGACGGCGAGCCCGATGCCGAGCAGCGTGACCACGTTGACGGTGAATTCGCTGACCTCGGTGAGCGCGGTCAGCCCGAACAGGCCGAGCAGTGTCACCGTCACGGTGGCCAGCGCGGCGGCGAGCGGGATCAGGCCGGCGACGAAACCACCGAGGATCACGATCAACGCGATCAGCAGTACGCCCAGCGCGACCGACTCGCCGAAGGCGGTGTCCGCGACGGCCTGGTCGGCGAACGCGCGCTCGGCCAGCTTCTCGCCGCTGACCAGCACCTCGGGTGCGTCGATGCGGTGCAGCGCGGCCGCGACCGCATCCTCCACCCGTTCCCGCCGGTCGTCCGGCAGACCCTCGTCCAGCTCGATGCGGATCATCGAACGCCGGTTGTCGGCACCGATCCGCCCGCCCGGAGCGCCGTACAGGTCCTCGACCTCCCGGACGCCGTCCATCGCGCGGATCTCGCCGGCGATCGCCGTGACGCCGGCGACCAGTGCCGGGTCCCACACGTCGCGCCCGCCCACGACGGCGACGATCATCGGGCCCTCCGGCTGCAACCGGTCGACCCGTAGCTCCGCGAGCTGCGACTCGGCGTCCGGCCGCAAACTGCCGGTCGTGGTGAGCCGGTCGAAGACCGATCCGCCCAGAATCAGCCCGGCGGTGATCAGAACCAGCCAGCCGCCGAGCACCGTCCACCGGCGGCGAGCGCACTGACGACCGAGTCCAGCCAACATCATCCGGACATGCAAACACGAACACCACAAAGAGATCGATGTGCATCAGCCGGACGTATGAGCAGTTGTGGCCGGTCGGCGGGCGGTCGGGGCGGACAGCCGACGGCTGGAGCGGTCGCCGTCCAATTAGGATTCGTCAATGTTCCGGGATGATTCCGCAGGTGGGGGGAGGAGCATGCCCGTGCTTCGGCGTGCGCTCAATGGATTCGTCGCTCTGGCGACAGTGGTGGCGGTCTCGTCGTTCGTCGGCGCACCGGCCGCGACCGCCGTCACGCTGCCGGCCGGCTTCCAGGAACAGATCGTCTTCAGCGGCCTGAGTTCCCCGGTCGACCTGGAGTTCGCGCCGGACGGACGCGTCCTCGTCGCCGAGAAGGGCGGCCGGATCAAGGTCTTCGACGACCTCGCCGACACGACCCCCACGGTCTTCGCGGACCTGTCGGCCACCGTGCACAACCAGTGGGACCGCGGCCTGCTCGGCATGGCGCTGGCCCCCGGCTTCCCCGCTGACCCGTACGTCTACGTGCTCTACACCTACGACGCGCCGCCCGGCCGGGACGCCCCGGTCTGGAACGACGTCTGCGCCAACGCCAACGACGGTCGTTGCGTGGTCACCGGCCGGCTCTCCCGGCTGCGGGCCGACGGCAACACGATGACCGGCGACGAGCAGGTGCTGCTGCACGACTGGTGCCAGCAGTTCCCCAGCCACTCGATCGGTGACATCGCGTTCGGCGCCGACGGGATGCTCTACGTCGCCGCCGGTGACGGGGCGAGCTTCAGCGCTGTCGATTACGGTCAGTTCCCCTCCGGGGCGCCGACCAACCCGTGCGCCGACCCGGTCGGCGAGGGCGGGGCGATGCGGGCGCAGGACATCCGCACGGCGGCCGACGAGACCCAACTGGACGGTACGCTGCTGCGTCTCGACCCGGCGACCGGTGCCGCGGCGCCCGGTAACCCGAACATCGGCTCCGCCGACCCGGACACCCGCCGGATCGTCGCCAACGGCCTGCGCAACCCGTACCGGATCACCATGCGGCCGGGCACCAACGAGACCTGGATCTCCGACACCGGGTGGACCACGTGGGAGGAGGTCAACCGGGTCGTCGACCCGACCGCGGGCGTGACCAACTTCGGCTGGCCGTGCTGGGAGGGCAACGCCCGGCAGTCCGGTTACGACAACGCCAATCTGGGAGTCTGCGAGGCCCTCTACACGGCGCCGGCCGGCACGCACACCGCGCCGTTCGTCGCCTGGAACCACTCCCGCAAGCTCGTCGCGAACGAGGCCTGCCCGACCGGCGGCTCGTCGTCGACCGGTGTGGCGTTCTACCCGGCGGCCGGCGGTTCGTACCCGGCCGCGTACCACGGCGCCGTCTTCTTCGCCGACTACTCGCGCGGATGCGTCTGGGCCTCGCTGCCGTCCACGCCCGGCGCCCTGCCGGACCCGGCGAACCTGCAGACCTTCGTGTCCGACGCCGCCAAGCCGGTCGATCTCGAGGTCGGCCCCGGTGGTGAGCTCTACTACGCCGACCTGGGCGGAACCATCCGGCGGGTGCGCTACTTCCCGGGCAACCAGCCGCCGAGCGCGGTCATCGACGCGACGCCGACGCAGGGCCCGGCGCCGCTGACCGTGACGTTCAACGGCACCGGCTCCACCGACCCGGACCCGGCCGACGAGGGGCGTCTGCGGTACGCCTGGGACTTCACCGGCGACGGGGTGACCGACTCGACCTCGGCGACGGCGACGTTCACGTACCCCACGGCCGGCACGTACACCGCGCGGCTGACGGTGACCGACACCCTGAACGCCACCCACACCAGCACGATCGCCATCACGCCCGGCAACGAGGCGCCGACCGCGATCATCGACACGCCGACCGTGGGCACGACCTGGAAGGTCGGCGACACGATCGGCTTCACCGGCCATGCCACCGACCCGCAGCAGGGCGCCCTGGCCGCGTCCAGCCTCGACTGGGACCTGGTCATGCACCACTGCTCGGCACCGGACAACTGCCACGAGCACGCCATCCGCAGCTGGACCGGCGTGGCGTCCGGATCGTTCGAGGCGCCGGACCACGAGTATCCGTCGTACCTGGAACTGAAGCTCGTGGCCACCGACCAGGAGGGCCTGACGCACGCCGTGACGCGCCGGCTCGACCCGGAGACGGCCGACCTGACGTTCGCCACGGTGCCGGCCGGGCTCCAGCTCACCGTCGGCTCGTCGTCCGGCACCACGCCGTTCACCCGGACCGTGATCCAGGGCTCGGCCAACTCGGTGTCCGCGCCGTCGCCGCAGGGCTCCTCGACGTTCGCGTCCTGGTCCGACGGCGGATCGCAGAGCCACGTCATCACCGCGCCCACGGCCGCGGCGACATACACCGCGACCTACACGACAGCCCCGGTGCAGCAGCGGATCGGCCACACGGCGGTGGGCGCGTCGCTGGACGGCGGCGCCGTGAACCACATGAACGGCTCGCGATTCGTCACCGGGTCCGACCCGGCGTCGGTCACGTCCATGTCGGTCTACCTGAAGTCCGTGCAGGCGGCGCCGAACAACCAGTACCAGCTCGCCATCTACGCCGACGCGAACGGCTCGCCCGGTGCCCGGGTGGCCACCAGCGCCTCGGGCACGCTGACCGCGAACTCGTGGAACACCAGCCCGATCGCCGCGACACTGGCGCCGAACAGGGCGTACTGGCTCATGTACAACACCAACGGCGACAACAACCTGAGCTACGACGCCGGTGCGGCCAACCAGAGCGCGTGGAGCGCCTCCACGGCGTTCGGCACCTGGCCGGCGACGTTCGGCCCGGCCAGCCGATGGAACGCGAAGTTCTCCATCTACGCGACCACCGGCGCCGACAACACGGCACCGCAGGTGACCGCCACGACCCCGCCCGGCGGCGCCACCGGGGTGGCCGTGAACGCGCCGATCACCGTGCGGTTCAGCGAGGGCCTGGCGGCCGGCACCGTCACCGCCGCGAACCTGGAGCTGCGCGGCCCGGGCGGCACGCTGGTCAACCGGACCGTCACCTACGACGCGGCCGAGCAGACGGCGACGATCACGCCGTCCGCGGCACTGGCCGCCGCCACCCCGTACACGGTCACCGTCCGGACCGGCGTGACCGACGAGGCGGGCAACGCGCTCGCGGCCAACCACCAGTTCTCGTTCACCACGGCCGACCCCAGTGCTCCGCGATTCGGGTACGACCAGGTGGGCGGCTCACTGGATTCCGGCGACATGGACTTCATGAACGGCTCGAGGTTCGTCAACGGCGCGTCGGCGCTGACGATCAGCCAGATCTCGGTCTACCTCAGAAGCGTTCAGGCCGCGCCGGCCAACCAGTACCAGGTGGCGATCTACACCGACGCTGGCGGCTCGCCGGGCACGCTG
Source organism: Actinoplanes sp. NPDC023936 (assembly GCF_040639325.1). Taxonomy (NCBI): domain Bacteria; kingdom Bacillati; phylum Actinomycetota; class Actinomycetes; order Micromonosporales; family Micromonosporaceae; genus Actinoplanes; species Actinoplanes sp. NPDC023936. The sequence goes on from NZ_JBEZZR010000041.1 coordinate 42,136, forward strand.
GTCGCGTCGAGCACGTCCGGCACACTGACCGCGAACTCGTGGAACAGCCGTCCGGTCGCCGCGACACTGGCGCCGAACACGGCGTACTGGCTCATGTACAACACCAATGGTGACAACAACCTGAGCTACGACACCGGCAGCGCCAACCAGGGCGCCTGGAGCGTGTCGCGTCCGTTCGGAACCTGGCCGGCATCGTTCGGCACGTCGTCGCGCTGGACCGCGAAGTTCTCGATCTACGCGTCCTGACGCTGATGGGGGCGGGTGCAGGCGCCCGCCCCCATCAGTCAGAGATCAGCGTCAGGGCAGGTTGATCGGGCCACCCTGCTGGCCGCCGGTACCCGCCACTGGTCGTCACCATGCCGGCACGGTGAACCAGAACCGGCTTCCGCCACCCGGGTTCTCGTCGACGCCGATGTGACCGCCGTGGCGTTCGACGATCCGCTTGCAGATCGCCAGGCCGAGCCCCGTGCCTGGTCGGCCGTCGCCGTTCGCGCACCGGTGGAACGCATCGAAGACCCGGCTCTGGTCGCCGGCCGGGATCCCGATCCCCCGGTCCGCGACCTCGACCCGCACGGTCCCGTCACCCTGAGCCCGCGCGCTTACTGTGATCCGCGGAGCCCTGCCCGCCGGTGTGTACTTGACCGCATTGCCGATCAAGTTGTCCAGCACACGCCGCACCAGAGCAGCGTCGCCGCGTACATCCGGCAACGCGCCGTCAATGGTGACCTCGTGATCGGCCGTCATGTCGTCAGCCAATGCCCGCAGAGACACCACGGTCATGTCGAGGGTGTGCCCGGCGGTGGCGAAGTCGAGCAGTTCCTGCGTCATCCGCGTCATGCGGCGCAGTCCTCGCTCGATAGCGGCGATCTCCCGCTCGAACTCCTCTCCCAGAGTGGTCGAGTAGTCCGCCCGCAGCAGATCAACACGCGCGACGACGCTGGTCAGCGGGCTCCTCAGGTCGTGTGATGCCATCGCCATCACGGCACGCAGCTCAGCCTCGCGCTCGGACGCCGTGCCGGGCCATTCCCCGGCCGGCGTCGTTCCGGGCTGTTCCGTCGTTCTTCCCGCACTTCCCGCTTCGGTCCGAGTCATGAGGAAATCGTCGCCCCGCCGGCCGTGCGTCCGCGTCGGCCCGCAACGGTAAATCGCCGGTGCCGCCAGGGCGTTGTCCGGGCCGGTGACGGTAGTGGCACGTACCGTCGGGGGAGTACCGCCACAGCTGTACGGCGCCTGCCGGAATTAACGCTGAAGCTGGTCGCGGCGAGCGCCGCCAGGGGCGACGATGTTCACATGACTGATAAAAAGGGCATTTCGGAAGCCTGTTCTTCTGTGCTCCGCCGCGCGGCCCTGACGATGGGGTGCTGTGCTGCGGCGCTTGCCGTAGTGCAGGGCCAGGCGACGGCCGGGTCGCCGTCCCCGGAGCTGCCCATCGCCGGACGGGCGGCTCCGGCACCCCGCTGCGGCCCTATCTGCAGCGGCCATATCAAAATCGTTCTCGATAAACTCGGGTTCCCTGTGGTCCCGCCCGATTACGAGTTGACAGAGGTGCCGATCGACATCTCGGTACTGGGCACACAGGACTTCCAGCGATGAGCAGCTCACTATCCCGTGGCATCAGGCGGATGCTGGTGGCTCCGTCATGGCTGTCCGAATCATTGGTGCTGACCGCCGCCGGATCGGTGGACCTGCTGCTCTGGTCGGGACACAACGAGCTCCAGGGCGGCGGCGTCGCGCCGTCCTGGCTCATTCCTGCCGTCAGCGCCGTGACCCTCGCGACGTTGCTGCTCCGGCACGGCTTCCGGCCGCAGTACTGCTGGTCCAGCTGCTGTGGGCGACGGGTTGCGGCATGGTGCTTTCCAAATACACGCCCCTGATGGCGCTGATCGTCGCGGTCAACGCGCTTGCGCAGAGGCGGCCCCCGGATGTTTCCCTGTGGGGGTGGGTGGCGTGTTGCCTGCCGTTCGTCATCTACGCACGCACCGGTGGCGGCAATGCGCAAGAGCAACTCACCCTGGTGGTCCTTCTCCTGGTCCTCGCCGGGACGGCGTGGCTGGTGGGATACCGCGCCCGGCGGACCGACCAGCGGATAGCCGAACGCGAGGCGGGGACCGTGGCCGCCCTGCGTGCTGAGCGCCTGCGGATCGCCCGAGAGCTGCACGACATCGTCGCCCATGCGGTGAGTGTGATGGTGTTGCAGAGCGCCGGCGCCCGTGCGGTGCTCGTCAGCGACCCGCCTCGCGCCGAAGCGGCCCTCGATGTGGTGCAGGACGTCGGCAGGCAATCCATGAACGAGCTGCGCCGGCTCCTCGGCCTGCTGCGGTCCGTCGACGGCGACGTCTCGGTGAACGACCCGCAGCATGGTCTGGCCGACATCGACGGGCTGCTCGCCAGTGCCGAGGCGACCGGGCTGACCGTGAGTCAACAGGTGTGGGGAACGCCGGAGACGCTCGATCCGAGTGTCGGGCTCGCCGCGTACCGCCTCGTCCAGGAGGCGATCACGAACACCATCAAACATGCCGACCCGCGGGCGACGATCCGTGTCGGCCTGAGGTGGGAGAAGGAGCATCTGACGGTGACCGTGCAGAACGAGACGCCCGGCAACACCAAACGCATCCCGGACGCACAGCCGTTGTCGACCGGCCACGGCCTGCTCGGCCTGCGCGAACGTGTGCAGACCGTCGGCGGCACCCTGCACGCCGGCCCGACAGGCAGCGGGTTCATGGTTCAGGCCGTCCTGCCGACGGCGCAACAGCAACCGTCCGGCGCTACCGCCGGCTCGCCGACGCCGGCGGCGGAAAGGGTGTTCCACTGATGCCGACCACCGTTCTGCTCGCGGACGACGAGAGGCTGATCCGCAGTGGGCTGGCGATGATGCTCTCCGTCCACCCGGACATCAAAGTCGTGGGGGAGGCCAACGACGGTGCCGAGGCTCTCCGGATGTGCCGCGAGCTGACACCTGATGTCGTACTCATGGATTTGAACATGCCGGTCATGGGTGGCATCGAGGCGACCCGGGAGATCACCTCGGACACCTTCACCGCGGACCCTGACTACACCGCGAAGGTGCTGATTGTGACCGGGCTCGGGGACGACGAGAACGTCTTCGCGGCGCTGAGAGCCGGAGCCTCGGGATTCGTGCTGAAGGACGCCGCCCCGGCCGAGCTCGCCTCCGCCATCGAGTGCGTGGCCAAGGGCAACGGCTACCTGGCGCCGGCCGTCACCCGGGGTGTCATCGCCGGTATCGCCACCCGGCCCGCCCCGGCCCGGCCGGTGGCGGGCCTGCTCGACCGGCTGACGCCTCGGGAGCGGGAGATCCTGGCGCTGATGGCCTACGGCCTGACCAACGAGGACATCGCCGCCCGCCTGCACCTGGCCATGGGCACCGTCAAGACACACGTCTGCCGGATCATCATGCGGCTGGAGGTGCACGACCGGGCCCAGGCCGTCGTCATCGCCTACCAGAACAAGCTCGTGACACCGGGCCACGAGTTGCGGCCACCGGCCCGCTCGGCGCCGACGACATCGCCACCGCGCTGAACTGAACACTCGACCGCGTACCTGCGGCTGGCAGACGCCGACGATCGTAGGAATCAACGCCGGGAAATACACCAAAACGCAGGCCACCCCCGGACCCGAACGCGGAAGTCATCCTTCTTCGCGGCAGATGCATGCGCTGGGTCAGGCCGCCCGTCGATAGGTGACGGTGCGTCCGGCGTCGCGGAAGCCGATTCGGTGATAGAGCTCTCGTGGCACCGGGTAGGCGGCGTCACCACGGGGGCACACCACGGCGAGGGTCGCCCCGGCGTCACGCATAGACCGCAGGCAGGCCAGGCTGACGGCAGCTCCGAGGCCACGCCGGGCATGCCGGGGGTCGGTGCCGACCGGTTCGAGCAGGGCGGCCCGGTTAACGTCGTCGTACCAGCCAAGCGCGGACGCCACCAGGGTCCCGTCGGACGCCTCCACCACCAGGTCGAGATCACGCCGGTAAGGCCAGGTCTCCGCGATCATCCGGTAGCGCTCGGCGGTCATGCCCGACTCGCCGTCACCGAGGTCGACCGGCGGCACCTGCAGCCGGCCGAGCCACTTCGGACGCCACGCCGCCCGATGCACCGCGGCCCGCTCGGCCACCTCACCGGGGCGGGTTGCGCGCACCCGGTAGCCATCGGGCAGGGTTGGCGCCGGGAGGTCGCCGTCCAGATCACGGACGCAGTGCCGGAAGTACGGTTCATCCGCTTCGCAGTACCCGGAGTTCCTAAGACCAGCGATCAATGCGGCGTCGGTGTCCATCGCGGTCACCGTCTGCTCGACCGAACCGGCCGCCTGGTCGAACCAGCGCAGCACTGCGGGCACCAGGCTCGGTGGCGCATGCAGTTCGAGGCGGCCCGGCGGGATCAGCCCGGCCCAGGCCACGACCTCACCGTCCGCGTCCCGCCACATTTCCACAGTGCGATCCGGGAGCGCTGCCCGCTGCCACGCCAGGTCACCGATATGCCAGTGACTGTCTGGCGTCCAACTGCGCTGAACGGCCCGCTGCATAGCCATCAGGTCGGCAGTCGTCACGGCGTGATTGTGCACCATGGAAGATGGCCGCGGTGCTTGCGGCATCCCAACCCTGGCATTCCTCCGATAACAAAATCGTCTTCATGAATGGGCAGGACGCCGCCGCCCTCTGCGGATCCACCCCGTGTAGCTGGTGATCTCTGAGCCTTTTTCATCCTGTGTAGGCCGGGTTCTCGATGTGGTGCAGGACGAGGATGGCTGGCCCGGTCTGCGCAGACCCGGCCCACCGCACTTCTGATCAGCCTGTTACAGATCGGTCCAGATCACGCCGAACATGGCGAGCAAGCCCATCACGATGAACGCACCGCCGACCACGAACGCCAACACCTGGGTGAAGACGGACTGGGCGGCAGCCTCCCGGGAGCCGACGTCACGCCGGAAGATGTCCCGGCTGGCTCGTTCGGAGGATTTCACGAACTCTTTGCGACCGATGATGACGGCAATCCCGGCGACCGCCATCAGTCCGTAGAGGATGCGCTCCATGGTGCCTTTCCTCGGTGAGGGGGTCAGTAATTGAGCCTTCTTCATCGTGACGGCGCAGGTCACGGCTCGGACAGCTGCCGAAGGTCGACATCGGACGGCACTCCCGGTAAGACAGCAATCGACCAAGATCAGATACCCAACCGGGAGCCTCGCTGTGCTGTCTTACCCTGCCGCGATTCCGTTGTCCACCCGAAGCCTGAACCACCTCACCGGCCTCATCCGAGCCCATCGCAACCAGCGCACGTCCCGATGGCGGCGCCTCGACCCGGGCCGGCAAGCCCTGCTCGCACTGGCCCACCTGCGTAACGGCGACACCCTGAGCCGTCCGCTGGCCTACGCAATCCTCGACGGAACTCTGATCCCGATCGACCGGGTCGCCGACCAGAAGCCCTACTACTCGGGAAAGCACCGCCGTCACGGCGTGAACGTACAGGTCATCGCCGATGCGGCAGGCCGACTGATCTGGGCTTCGGCCGCCTTGCCCGGGCTCGACCTACCTTGTGCCGGCCGGCCCGCCGCGCGAGTCGTACTGCCTTTCCCGAACCGTGCGTGCCCGCGTTCGCCACATGCGGCATTCCATTAGCCTGCCGGGGTGTCCCTGACGGCTGATGCCTTTCTCGATACCCTCCGCCCGCACAGCAGCGAAACCGAACGCGCCAAGATCCAGCGATATCTGCACACCGGACCCGACACCCAGGTGATGGGTATCCGGATGAAGATCACCTTCGACGCCGCGCGCGCGTTCACCCAGGCACCCCTGTCCGAGGTGGTGCGCCTGCTGGAGAACCAGTACTACGAGGCTCGCGTGGGTGCCGTGAGCATCCTCGACTTCAAGGCGCGCCGCCCGGACGCCGACCGGCGCGCTCTCTACGACACCTACATCGACAACCACGACCGGATCGACAACTGGGACCTGGTCGACCGGGCCGCCCCACGGGTGGTCGGCTGGTACCTGCTCGACAAGCCCCGGAACCCGCTCTACGAGCTGGCTGCGTCCCCGGACCGCTGGCGCCGCAGGACCGCCATCACCGCGACCTTGTTCCTGATCCACAACAACGAGGTGGACGACGCGCTGGCCATCTCCGCGCGCCTGCTCTCCGACCCCGAGCCGTTGATCCTGAAGTCGGTCGGCACCGCCCTGCGCGACGCGGGCAAGGTGGACCCGGATCGGCTGACCTCCTTCCTAGCCGAGCACGGTGACCGGATGACCCGCCCGACCCTTCGGGTGGCCCGCACTCACCTCAAGCCCGCGCCCTGACCGCCCGCCACCGGGTGGCGTGCCGGACGAGCGCGTAGTGACTGCGGCACTCCATTCGTGCCTTGCCATGCAGATCGTCGAGCCGGCCACCCCGGCGCAGAAGCTCGGATTCGTCCTGATGTCTGGTGAGCAGGCGGTCGACGTCGATGAGTGACGCCGGGTCGTCGGGGAGGCCGGGCCGAACGCGGTCATCGGCATCGAGGTGTTCTTCGGAGCCGAGGAAGGGCTTGGCGGGGAGCGGCGTGATCCGAGTGGCGCTGCCCAGGGACGGGAAGATTTTCTGCACCTGGGGCACGGCCGTCAGCGAGGAGTCGCTGATCAAGAAGATGGGCACCCTGTCCCCGGCCAAGCAGCTCGAGCTGGACGTTGCCCTGGCGCTCGCCGGCCAGGGCGTTGTCCATGAACGTGCACCGGGCCGGTTGACACGCCGGTCCGCGTGGACGGGAAGAGACCTCCGCTTGCCGCTAGTAGACCAGTCGTCTAGTGTTCTGGTTGTGGCCGACACGGGCCGCACGGACGAAAGGCCCTGACATGAACGTTCTGGTCGTTCTGACTTCGCACGACGAGCTGGGCACCACGGGCCGTAAGACCGGTTTCTGGCTGGAGGAGCTCGCGGCGCCGTATTACCGGCTCAAGCAGGCCGGCGCCGCCATCACCCTGGCGTCGCCGAAGGGCGGGCGCCCGCCGCTGGACCCGAAGAGCAACGAGCCCGGCTCCCAGACCGACGACACCCGCCGGTTCGAGGCGGATGCGGAGGCGTCGGCCGCCCTGGACTCGACCGTCGTGCTGAGCACGGTCGACCCTGCCGACTATGACGCGGTGTTCTACCCGGGCGGACATGGGCCGCTGTGGGATCTGGCCGAGGACGGCGACTCGCGTGCCATCATCGAGACCACGTTGCGCTCGGGCAAGCCGGTCGCGCTGGTCTGCCACGCGCCGGGCGTGCTCCGGCACGTCACCAACGAGGACGGCTCCCCGCTGGTGCAGGGACGCCCGGTGACCGGTTTCGCCAACACCGAGGAGGAAGGCGTCGGCCTGACCGAGGTCGTGCCGTTCCTGGTCGAGGACGAGCTCAAGGCCAACGGCGGCGTCTACTCCAAGGGCGCCGACTGGGCCTCCTACGTGGTACGCGACGGGCTGCTCATCACCGGTCAGAACCCCGCCTCGTCGGCCGAGGCTGCCGACGTGCTGCTGGCGGTGCTCGACGAGCTCGCCACCGCCTGAGCCGCTAGCCGACCGGTCTAATCGGTGCGTAAGCTCCCGGCATGACGACCAAGAACCTCAACCGCGACACGCGTACGGACCTGCTCCTTGCTGCTGAGCGGTCCTTCGCGCACAAGGGTTATGCCGCGGTCGGCATCAACGAGGTGTTGTCCAGCGTCGGCGTGCCCAAGGGCTCCTTCTATCACTACTTCAGTTCGAAGGACGCCTTCGGCGAGGCGGTGATCGCGCGCTACTTCGAGCAGTACCTGGCAGAGATGGACGAGATCCTGACCGCGGCCGATCAGGACTGGGCCTCCAGGATCATGGCCTATTTCGCGTCGTGGCGGGACTCGCAGAGCTTCGCTGAGTGCGAGGGCAAATGCCTGGCAGTCAAGCTCAGCGCCGAGGTCGCGGACATGTCCGAGCCCATGCGCCTGGCCCTGAAGGCCGGAACCACGCAGATCGTCGAACGCCTGGAACGCGCGATCACCGGCGCCGCCGGCGACGGGTCCTCGCCCTTCACCGGAGACGCCCGGGCGACCGCTGAGGCTCTCTATCAGCTCTGGCTGGGGGCCAGCGTCATGGCCAAGGTGCACCGGAGCCTGGTTCCCTTGGACAACGCGGCAGCGGTGACACGCCAGCTGCTCGGCATCTGACACCAGGGCCCCGCGTCCGACCGCGCGGGGCTCCATCCGCGGAGGCTGCGCCGGCTCACCGGCGTGGTCTCACGACGTGATCGTGTGGTGGGGGATCGCGGCGTCGGCGAGGGGGGTGCCGCGCCGCCAGACAGCTCGGGTGTTGAGGGTGTCGCTGATGGTCGTGGTGGGGTCGCCGTCGACCAGGAGCAGGTCGGCTCGTAGTCCTTCGGCGATCCGGCCGCGGTCGGTGAGGCCGAACCGGCGTGCCGGAGTGCTGGTGGCCGCGCGCAGCGCCTGGACCGGGGTCAGGCCGGCCCGGACGAGGTACTGCAGTTCGTGGTGGACGCTGGCGCCGTGGGCGAGCCCGCCGAGGAAGGGGAACGGCACGGAGGTGTCGGTGCCGGCCAGGATGTCCACGCCCGCGTCGTGCAGGGCTTTGACCGAGGCGAGCACGTCCTGGATGTTGCCCTGCGGGTAGTGGTTGAAGCTGGACCGCAACGTTTCCGTCCAGGCCTCGTCCAGGCGTGACGCGACGCGGGGGTCATCGGCCAGTTCAGCGCCGGTGATGCCCATCATCGACGCGTTGAGAACCACGCACGGCACGACGAACGCGCCGGACGCGGCGATCCGCTCGATGATCTCGGGGGTGTGCGGCCGGTCCATGAACAGGTGGACCAGGCCGCCGATGCCGGCGTCGATCGCCATCCGTGTCGCGTCGACGGTCAGGGTGTGGGCGACGGTGAGCATGCCGCGACGGTTGGCCTCGGCGACGCCGGCGTTGAGGGTGGCCTGGTCGAGCATGGGCAGGCCGGGGTGCCCTTCGACGCTGCCGTCGTCGACCATGAACTTGATGTAGTCGGAGCCGGTGTCGATCAGTTGTGGGATGAAGGCGACGGCTTCCTGCGGGGTGGTGGAGAACGGCATCACCGGCGGGGTCTGCGGGGGACCGGCGGCCGGGCGGGCTCCGGGCGGCGGGCCGGGGCGGAAGTCCGGGGGGAACAGCTCGGAGGGGTGCCCGCCGGGCGGGGTGATCCCGAATCCGGACGAGCGTACGTCGGCGAGGGTGTCGTCGTACTCGATGTGTGTGCGGTTGTTCCTGGTGTTGGTGCCTTGCATCTCCAGGTGCGTGGTGACGCCGAAGCGCAGCGCGAGGGCGAGGCTCTGCGTGCTGGTGTGCACGTGGGCGTCGAACAAGCCGGGCAGCAGTGTCGCGCCGGCGGCGTCGACGATCTGCGCGCCTGCGGGCGGCCGACCACCCACGCTCGTGATGGTCGTGCCGTCGATGAGGACGGTGTTCGCGTCGAGCACCTGGTGCCCGTCGAAGATGCGCACGTCGACGATCGCTGTGGTCATGTCATCGCCTTTCCTTGCGGCTTCGACGCCGCGGGAGCGGCGCCGTCCATGGACACAGCATATGCATAGTGACTCTCGAAATGAAATGACTCTGACTTCAGAGTCGCTGTGATTCGGGTAGCATGCGGGGATGACCACGATCGGGCGCCGTGAGCGCAGGAAAGTGCAGACGCGCCAGGCGCTGGCCGACGCCGCCCTGGAGTTGTTCCTGGAGAACGGCTACGACAAGGTGACCGTCGCGCAGATCGCCGAGGCGGCCGACGTCTCGCTGGCCACGCTCTTCAAGCACGTCCCGGACGGCAAGGAAGCGCTGATCTTCGACGACGGCACCGAGCGGCGCGAGGCCATGGTCGCGGCCGTGCGCGGCCGGCCCGCGGGTGTGTCGATCCTGCGAGCGCTGCACACGTTCCTGGCCGGCCGCGGCACTTTCGCCATCGACATGCCCGCCGACGTGCAACGCAAGCGCGATCTGGTGGTCAGCACCCCGGCACTGGCCGGTTACCAGCGCAAACTGTGGCTACGCGGCGAGGCGTCGCTCGCCGAGACGATCGCGGCCGAGTCCGGGCGTGAGCCCGGCGCACCCGAGGTCCGGGCGCTGGCCCGCTACGTCCTGGAGATCCCCGACCTGATCAGCCTGGACGCCGACCCCCGCGCGTCGCTCGATGCCGTCTTCCGGCTGCTGGAGACGGGGTGGGCCGGCGTCACCGGAGACCAGCCGGCATCCCGCTGAACAGCACGGGCACGCTGTGCGCGGCTTCGTCCGGCTACAGCCAGCCCGGCCGGGCTCGGCGTGCGCAGAGGGCTTCGCGCAGCTCAAGGTACGTGCGGTAGTGCAGGCTGTACCACCATGGTCGGGTACACCGAACCCTCAACTGGCCAGCTGCCGGGAATGACCTCGGCGAGGATCCTCGGCAGGATCGAATCATGACCAACGAGGCAAGAAACCGCGCCATCGTACGAGGGACAGCGCTCGTGCTCGCGACGGCTGTCGCGCTGACCGGCACCGGAGCGGCAGCCGTCGCCGATCGGGCGCAGCAGGCCGGCCCGGGCGGGTCCACCGTGAACGGCGCCCTGCAGCGTGAGGTCGCCCGGCACGTCCTGGACGCCGGGCCGCCCGGGTACCTCGCCCGCATCGACAACGGGCGCCGCGTCCACACCCTGGCCGCGGGTGTCGCCGACCGCAACACCGGCCGGCCCATCACCGTCCGGGACCAGTTCGAGGCCGGCAGCAACACCAAGACGTTCACCGCCGTGCTCATCCTGCAGCAGGTCGATCGGGGCAAGCTCGCGCTGGACGCGCCGGTCGAGAGGTACCTGCCGGGCGTCGTCCCCAACGGCAGCAACATCACGGTACGGATGCTGCTCAACCACTCCAGCGGCCTGTTCAGTTACACCGGCGACCCGGACTTCTTCGTCGACATGGAGAAGGACCCGCAGCACGTCCACACCGACGCGGAGCTGCTCGCCATCGCGTTCGGGCACGAGCCGTACTTCCCGCCGGGCAAGGGCTGGCAGTACTCGAACACCAACTACACGCTGCTCGGGATGATCCTGCACAAGCAGACCGGCAAGAGCATGCCCGCTCTGGTGAAGGAGCGCATCACCGGCCCGCTCGGCCTCAAACGCACGTACTTCGCCGACCCCCGGGCGACGAACACCGGGCCCGGCTACGCCCGCGGCTACGCGATCACGTACGCCAGCGGCACGCCGCGGTACACCGACACCTCCAGCTGGCCGCTCGGTGGCTGGGCCGGCGCCGCCGGAGCGATGATCAGTACCGCCGATGACCTTTCCCGGTTCTTCTCCGCGGTCCTGCAGGCCAAGTTGTTCTCCCCGAAGCAGCTGAAGCAGATGAAGACCACTGTTCCGTTCCCGGCGGAGTTCCCGATGCAGGGCGGCTACGGCCTGGGCCTGATCCGGACCGACTCACCCTGCGGCACGGTCTGGGGCCACGGCGGCGACACGATGGGCCACCACAGCACCGCCGTCGCGACCGAGGACGGCAGGCGTACGGCGGTCACCGACACCACCGGAGAACCCGCCGACCTGACCGAGAACCCGGGCGTGCAGCGCTACTACCAGGCCATCCTCTTCGGCGCCGACACCGTGACCATCTGCCAGATGCTCGGCAAGCCGGCGCCCGCCGAGGTGCTCGACAACCTCCGGGGTACGACACCCGCCTCCAGCGTCACGAAGTGACAGGCTGACCGCTGTCCCGCCCGCGCCGGCACGGACCGGCGCGGGCCGCGCGCATCCGCACGGACGAGCCGCGAATTACGGGAAAAGCGACGATAGGTGGCGGTGGTTGCCGATGCCGGGAGACTCCATCAACAACGCTGCGTTGCTGTCGCGGCTGTCAGACCGGCCGAAGCTCCAGGGTGGCTGCTCGAGGACCGTCTTGGACGAGGTGGTCCACAATGCCGGCGTAGTGGCCGTACTTGCGCCGGTATGCGGCGTCGGCTGAGGGCAGGTCAGCCTCGGCTGCTTCGATGAAAGTCACGCCGGTGGCGTTGCCGTCCGAGACGACCTGTCCGGTGCCGGTCGCGGCCGCGCCGCGGAACCAGGACGCCGTGCGTCCATTGGTCGGACATGGTCGTGCACTCCTTGTCGTGGTACCCGGGTCAGTCGTGGATGCGGAAGCTGCCGAGTCGACGAACCATCGCGGGGTCGCGGTGGTCGAAGAACAGGGAGGATCCGGTGTCCATGGCGGCGATCCGCGTCATCTGCTCGTCGGTGAGCGCGAAGTCGAAGACGTCGAGGTTCTCCGTCATCCGGTCGGCCCGTACCGACTTGGGGATGACCACGACGCCGCGCTGGATGAGCCACCGCAGCACCACCTGGGCCACCGACTTGCCGTAGCCGGCGCCGATCTCGGACAGGACCGGATGGCTGAACAGGTTGTTGCGGCCCTCGGCGAACGGCCCCCAGGACTGGATCTGCACGCCGTTGTCGCGCATCAGGGCCTGGTAGTCGCCGCGCTGGTAGAACGGGTGGGTCTCGATCTGGTTGACCGCCGGGGCGATCTCGTTGTGGTCGATGAGGTCGACCAGGCGGTCGGGATGGAAGTTGGACACGCCGATCGCCCGGACGCGGCCGGCGGCGAGCAGGTTCTGCATGGCCCGCCACGAGCCGTAGACGTCGCCGATGGGCTGGTGAATGAGATACAGGTCGAGGTAGTCGAGCCCGAGGCGGTGCAGCGACGCGTCGAAGGCCTTGGTGGTGGCCTGTTCGCCGGTGTCCTGGAGCCACAGCTTCGTCGTGACGAACAGTTCCTCGCGGGCGATGCCGCTCTTGGCGATCGCGCGGCCGACCTCTTCCTCGTTCTGGTAGGCGGCGGCGGTGTCGAGCAGCCGGTAGCCGGCCGCGAGGGCGTCGGTGACGGCCTGTTCGGTCTGCTCGGCGGGGATCTGGTAGACGCCGAAACCGATGATCGGCATCTGGACGCCGTTGTTCAGGGTGACCTGCGGGGTTGCCATCGCAGTGTCCTTTCCGGTCAGTGGGTGTTGGTGCGCGGGCCGTGGTACTGCTCGTCGGTGACCGGCTCCTGCCACGCGGTTTCCGGGGTGCCGTCGCCGGGGCCTTCCCACATGGCCAGGTGTTCCATGAACGTGTCGGGGGCGGCGCCGTGCCAGTGGTCCTCACCCGGCGGGCAGGTGACGGTCTCGCCGGGGTGGGTTTCGATGATGGTGCCGTCGCGGGTGCCGATCAGGGCGGTGCCGGACACCACGTGCAGGGCCTGGCCGAGGACGTGGGAGTGCCAGTTGGTGCGGGCGCCGGGAGAGAAGCGGACGAGGTTGACGCGCATCCGCGACGGTTCCTGGCCGGCGTGGATGACGTCCCACCAGACGTCGCCGGTGAACCAGTCGGCCGGGGCCTTGCTGGTGCTGCTTCGTTTGACGAGTTCCATGGTGATCTCCAGACGGGTGTTCAGTGACGGCCGGCGGTTCAATGACGGCCGGCGGTTCGATGACGGCCGGCGGTTCAGCGACGGCGGGCCGCGGGCTGCAGCGACGGGCTGACCCAGCCGTTGTCGGCCGGGTTGAGCGTGACGCCGGGCGCCACGATCTGAGCGATGCGGTCCAGCACGTCGGCGGTGAGCTCGACGTCGGCCGCGGCCAGCTGGGAGTCGAGGTGCTCCATGGTGCGCGGGCCGATGATCGCCGAAGTGACGCCGGGATGGCGCAGCACGAAGGCGATCGCCATCTCGATCAGGCTGATGCCGGCCTCGTCGGCGAGCCTGCCCAGCGCGTCCGCGGCGTCGAGCTTGCGCTGGTTCTCCGGCAGCGCCATGTCGAAGCGATCGGCCAGCCACTGGCGGGCCATCGACATCGGGCCGGTGCTGTCGGCGTCCCTGCGGTAGCGGCCGGACAGCCGCCGACCAGCGGGCTGTACGACAGCACGCCCATCCCGTAGCGCTGGGTCAGCGTCAGGATCTCGTTCTCGATGCCGACGTAATTCCACGTCGTGTCCTTTCGAACGAGCGCATTCGTACGTGGGCGGTGTGCCACAAATGTCGAGTCAATACCATCTGATCGTGACGTGGGAGGGCCTGCTGAAACAGGTACCAGCAGAACCCCCCAGGCCCGCGCGCATCTGACCGGCGCCAAACGGAGCTCTATCGAGGGCTGCCTGCTTCGCGACGCCGTTTCTCAGGTGGTCGGGAGATGCCCATTCTCCGTTTGGCACCCATCGACAGGGGTCGGTATGGTGGCCGGAGTTGGATCCGCAACGTTGATCTAAGTGGTGCGGGGAAGTCACCCGGCCGACTACCGATCACGCGCAAGATCCCCGCCAACTCTTGGAGGGTCTTGCCATGGACCGATCTCACTCGTCCCGAACTCAGCCAATCGCTGAGAACGTCAAGCTCCTCACGGTTGTCGCGCCGAGCAAGGATGAGGGCTGCAGCCCTACGGGGCTTCTCGGACGACGCTTGGCACGGCAATTGCTTGCCGCCGGGGACCCCGTAAGGGTGCTAGCGGAGCCCGAGGAGTGCAGTGGCTGGCCGGCCGAGGTAGAGGTGGTAACCGGCTCCATCAGTCAGCCGTTGCCGTCAGCCGAGATCTTGGCTGGCGTTGATGCGATGTTCCTCGCCGGCGCGCATCCCTCCACCGTCGAAGCGTCATTGAGGTTGGCACATGACGCCGGTGTCCGGCGGATCGTGCTGCTGTCGTCCCACGGGCCCGAGTACGAGCAGTACAACCCGCCGGAGACCTGGCACTGGCTCGCCATCGAACGCGCTGTAGAGCGTTGCGGGATTGAGTGGACTCATATCCGGCCATCCGCCGTGATGGGCGCCGTCAGGAGCGGCACGTACCCCGCGACGGGCTCAGACTGGCCGCAGTCCATCCGAACGGAGGGAACCATCCGGGAAGCCTTCCTCGACACCGGACACTACCCGTTCATCCATGAAGACGATCTCGCCGCTATTGCTGCAGCGGCGATGCGCACCGACCACTACACCGGCACCATCATCGAGGCGGTGGGATTGCCATTGTCAACCCAGTCACGAGTACGCAGCATCGCTCGCGCCATCGGTCGCGACATTCACGCCATCAACGTGACGGCTGCGGAGAGCCGGGCGACGTGGGAACGTAACGGCTGGCCGGAAGGCGCAATCGAGGTGACGCTGTACGCCCTCCAGGAGTACGGTGCGCGCCTGACTGAACTCACCGAATGGACTGTCGCGCAACGGCCCTCCGTCCGCGACATCATCGGCCGCTCGCCACGTACCTACGACGAATGGGCCGCTGAGAACGCCGACCTGTTTCTCTAAACGGAGCGCCATGCGTCATGGGGTTGTAGCGCACCCACGACGGTGGCCTCGCCGGCGCCCGGAGGCGTTCGCCGCGTTCCCGCCCGGCTGAGTCGCGCCGCGCCCGGGGCGCACCTCGGTGGCACGGCGGTAATCCGGGTGGGTCAGCTGCGGTCGCGGACCTGGTGCCGATCGGTGGCGGCCCAGCTGGCGAGCAGGTCGTACGGGTCGCGGCCGGCCTCACCGCGCAGTAGCGCCGACGACGTCCTGGAGTGCGCCGGGCACATGCCCGCGTACGAGCAGGCCCTCGATCACCACGTTCCACCAGCTCGGCAGCGCCCTCGGGCTGCTCAGTCGCCGCCACCGCCGTCCCCGCGGGTGCCGCCGCGCAGACGGCGCTCGTCGACCGGTTCGGCGCCGCGCTCACCGGCGGCAGCGTCCTGCTCGCGGTCGGCCTGCTGCTCGCCGCCGCCCTGATCGCCGAGTACCCGCGCCGCCCGCGCCGCCCGCGCCGCCCGCGCCGCCCGCGCCCCGGACGGCAGGCCGGGAAGGCGGCGCCTGGCTCGCAACCGGCTCATGCCCGAAGCTGACCGGCGATCCATCGGCGCCGCGACAACTGATCGGGAACGGGTACACGCGAAGCGTCGCCCAGGGAGATACCTCGCGTGCTCGCTCTCGGGTGTTGGGATGGGGAACCGGGCGCCATCACGCTTCAGAAGGTTGTCTCGACCCCGGCTGCCTTGCAGAGGGCGTTGAGGTCCTTGCCGGCTTTCGCTGTTTCCGGGGAGTCGATGGCGGTCGCCGGGTCCTTGTCGTTGGAGGCCTTGAGGGCCGCGTCGATGTTCGCCTTGAGGGCCGCGGCGACCTCGTCGCTCGCGCCCTCGGAGGCCTTGGTCAAGTTGTCGGCGAGGTCGATGAGCATCGCCTTGGCATCGGTGGGCGAGATTTCGGTGACACCGGACTGGGCCAGGCCGAGAAGCGCGTTCTTGAAGGACTTGACCGCCCTTTCTGCCTGTTCGCAGGTCACCGTGTCGGCGTTCCTGGCAGGGGCGGCGGAAGCGGCGGCCTCGGTTGCAGCGGCCGAGGCGGTCGCGGTGGTGGTGGCGGTGGCTGCCGCCGTCTCGGTCTCCTCGCCGCATGCGGCGAGGGTCATCATGGAAACGCCGGCCAGGACGGCGGAGGCAACTCGGATAGCAATCACGCGCCGGGATGCTAGATGATCAAGAGATCAAGATCAACTGAATGGAGCTGTACCTGTCAGCCCACCCTGCCAGCCGGCTGGTGGGTTGACCAGTGCAAACGGTGGGTGATGCTGCCGACTGGGTGCAGGATCAGGATGTTGATCAGGCGGCGGACTTCGGCGCTGCTCAGCCGGGTGGTGTTCGGTCGTGTCGTGGCCGGCCGGCTCGGCCGGCATCCGCAAGTGACCCCTCCCGGGGCGCGCCACGGTCGGTGCGCCCCGGCCATCGCTGTCGCCGTCGACTCGCATGAAGCCGGGGGTGGCCGTCTGTCACGTAACGTCTAGGGGCCCAGACACGCCAGGTCAGATCAGCTGCGCGAGCCGCGTGTAGAAGTCCTCGGGGTCGGCGCCGGCCGACGACTTGAAGAGGGCCGCGATGTCGTCGACGACAACCTCGTACCGTCCGGCCTCGACGCCGTCCAGGGTTGCCCGCGCCACGACGGCGGGGTCGACTTTCGGCAGGTCCAAGCCCTTGGTCAGGTCTGTATCGGCCAAACCGAGATGCACCGACGTGACCAGGGTGCCCTGCCCGGCGAGTTCATGCCGGAGGCCGTTGCTCATGCTCCATTGCGCGGCCTTGCTCGCCGCGTAGCCGGTCGCGCCGGGCAGCGGGAACCAGGAGGCGGCGGACGCGATGTTCACGACGGCGCCGCCACCGTTGGCGGCCAGGACCGGGGCAAAACCGCGGACCATCGACAGAGTGCCCCAGAAGTTGACCTCCATCTCCGCGCGCAGGCTGTCCGGATCGCCCAGCAGGGTGCCGCCGAAACCCGCACCGGCGTTGTTCACCAGCAGGTCGACGTCGCCCGCTGATCGGGAGGCGTCGGCGACGGCTTCCGGATCGGTGATGTCGAGGGCCAGGAGGTGGGCACCGGGCAGATCGAGGGTTTCCGGACGTCGCGCGGTCGCGTAGACCTTCGCTCCGCGCTCCAGCAGGGACTTGGCCAGCGCGCGGCCGATGCCGCGGTTGGCGCCGGTGACGAGCGCGGTGGCCTCGTTGATCTTCATGGGGCTACGCTAAAACGTCACGCTGACGTGAGATTCAAGTCAGACGTTTGGGGGATCTTTGCGCATCGGGGAGCTGGCCCACGGAACCGGAGTGAGCGTGCGGGCCCTGCGTTACTACGAGGAACAGGAGCTCCTCGTACCCGATCGCAGCTCGGGCGGTCATCGGCGCTATCCGGCGAACGCGGTGGACTCGGTGAGGTTCATCCAGCTGCTCTTCGCCGCCGGCCTCGGCAGCAAGGCGATCAAGGGTCTCCTGCCGTTCCTGGACGACGGCATGAGCACGCCCGAGATGCTCGCGCAGCTGGCCGCCGAGCGCGCCCGGATCCGCGCGAAGATCGATGAGCTGAGTGCGGCCGAGGCCCGGCTCGGTGACCTGATCGAGGAGGGAGCCCGGCTGCGAACGCCGAGTGTCCCCATGCGTTGCTCGCCCTTCACCGCCTAATGGGCAGCCGCCATCCCGGTCTCGTCGACCACCAGGACACCGTCAGGGTCGCCGAGCCGGTCGACAACAACCTGCCGCACGTCGTCGCGGACGGCGTCGGCGTCCCAAGTCGCCCGGTACAGCAGTCGTTGCATCGCGTCCGGACCGCCAGCCTCAGCCATGATCACGAATGGCGGCTGCCGTACTAGACGGGGTGCGGCGACGCCCTTGCCCGGAATAAATGATCAATGAAGTGAAGATCCAGTGCAGCGTTGGCGTGGATTACCTCGGTTGTGGGCGAGTGGATAATCGAAGAATGACGCTGCCCCAAATTTCCCTCGCTATCGGGACGCTGGCGTCGGGTTCGGTATTGATCTTTGTCTGGATCCGGACACGTCATCATCGGGAGCGGATTGCGATCTTGGCGTTGGTTGCCGGCCTTCTTGCCACGGCCGCGGCCATCGCTCAAGTGGCGGTAGCCGTCTTTCCGGTCAAGACATCGCCCGAATCCGGCCCATCCGGCGGGCCCGAGGCGGCGGCGAGGTGTCAGGGGACCGTCACGTCCGGTGTGGCCAGGGCAAACCCGGAGAAGGTTGGCAATCTGACCTTCTGCCCGACGCGGATCAACGACGGCAATGTTCCGATCACCGGTCCGTTCTCTTTGAAAGGCCAGGTCATCGGCCCGCCTGCGGAGCGCGGCAACCTCCTCCTCATGGTCAAGCTGGACCGGGCCACATGCACGACGGAAGGAAGGCCACCGGCGCCGGGCCGGTTCCTGCTCGATCAGCCGATCGATTTCGTGGCGGATGCTAGCGGGCTATGGTCATACTTCGACGATCTTGGCAAGCACCCCCCGTCTGTGACGCTCGGAAGGATCTTCGAGTTCGCCACCGCGCCGAAGAGCGTCGTGGAGGACCTCTACGACAGGCGGGAGGAGTGGGAGCGGGAAGGGATCACTGATCTGCCTCCGGAGATCATCGTCCTCTCCTCCTTCAAAGTTGCCCCCGGCAAGGTGAAGGGCGCAATCCCGTGCGGAAAATGATCTACTCCATCCGGCCCCGCGGCGTGCCGGTCGTGTCCTCGAAGTTCCTCGGCGTCGACGCGGCCCGTTCAGGTTTCCTTCGCTCGCGGTCATCTCAGAATCGCAAGGCACGACCTTTTCCGGGATATCGGCCGGAACAAAACACGGGAGCCGAAACCCGGCCGCTGACGGCAGTACACTGACCCTAGTGCTTCTGACTACAGGGCTGCGAATGCGACACCGGCAACTTTCTAGCCCAGAGGTTCCCGTCAAACTCAAGGCTGGGCAAAATGACTTCTATCAATCATGCTGTCATCGATTCACCCGAGCGGCTGAACGAGACGCGAAAAGCACGGATCGCACTGCGTTGCATGCCCATGTCGGTCGAGAGGATCGCCAAGTTCACGGCTCACTCCGTGCTGGCACCGATGTGCCAGCTCACGTTCGTGGGTGAGCTCGACTATTATTTCGCCGGCGGTTACGGCATGTGGCCGGCCCTGGCTTCCGAGGGGCATGCGCCGCTGTCGCACTCGCTGTGCAAATACGCGGTGAGCAGCGACCATCCCGTCCTCAGCGAGAACATGCTCGACGACGACGACAAGCGCATACGTCAGCACCCGCTCGCCGTGGAGTACGGCGCACGGGCATTCCTGGCGGTACCGCTGCGAGGCGCCACGGGCAGGCCAGTCGGCGCGCTCACGGTGCTGGACACCGTACCGAGGTCATGGACGGCGGCGAACCTGCTCAAGCTCTGCGACGTCGCCGAGCTCATCGGCCCGGTCTCGACCGAGCCCGCCGACACGTCGTTGCCGGCGTCCGCCCTCGACAGCGCCTCCCTGCTGCACAGCATGCAGGAAGCATTCGTGGCGATCACCAGTGACTCGGTCGTCGTCGGGTACAACCGCGCGGCCCACGAGCTCTTCGGGTGGGCACCGGAGGAGGTGTGCGGCCGATCGATCGAAGACACCCTGTGCCTCGGCCACGAAGACCAGATCATGAGCGAGTTGCTGTCACAATCGCGCTTCGCGCCATCGCAGGTACGTATGCGCCGGCGGCTCCGTCTTCGTACCCGTGACGGCCGCCTGATAGAGGTATCGGCCTCGCTGTCGATGGTTCGCGGCTCCGCCGGTTCCTTGCTGTCCGCATTCATCAACCAGACGGATGTGGGCGGGTAATTTCGGCCAGCTCATCGAATTCCGTCCGCCTGCCGCCAAAACCGGCTTTATCAAGGAGGCCCGGTCATGTCCGAGCGGTCACACGAGCAAATGAGGGATGCCGAGCCGTCTCAGCAGAAGCCGCCGGCGGAACACGCCGACTACGGCAGCCTGACCGTCGAGGACGACCCGGACGGCACCACGGATCCCACCGATCTGGCCGGCTCGGCCACCGCGGATGATGCCCGGGTGGGACCGGCAGCCACCGAGGCGGATTAGCGCGGAGCGGGCCCGCCGATGTCGACGTCCTTCCCGATGAAGAAAGCAGGACGCCCGGCATAGGGTGGAGCGCATGTATCGCGACAAGGATCTTGCGCTGCTTGCCCGTCCGCTGTACGCCTTCCTCACCGTCGCGCCGAAGCCCGGCCGCTGGCCCTCGCCGCGTCCGGTCTGGTACGAACTCGCCGGCGACGGCACTCTGCAACTCTTCTCGTTCGCGGAGGCGCCCAAGGTGAAGCGTCTCCGCGAGGAGCCGCGTGCCTCGCTCGTCGTGGCGGCGCCCACCGGCGAATCCGAGTACTGGGTGGCCACCGAGGGGCGGGTCACGATCCATGACGACGGCGCCGCCGAGCTCGCTGCCCGGCTGGCCGGCCGCTACTACGACATGAGCGACCCGGCCAACCAGAAGCTGGTCGCCGAGTGGAGCGCGGCCAGCCTGGTCCGGATCGTGATCCACCCCGAAGTGGTGAACAGGTACGCCGGCTGAGCAGCCGCGGCCTCAGAGGAGGATGGCGGCCAGGTCGCGGAACGCCGTGGCGGGGAACGACGTCGCGTCGCCGCCGTTGAGGACCTGGATCGCCACCTCGTCCGCGCCGGCCTGGTAGTGCTTCTCGATCCCGGCCGCGACCTGCTCCGGTGTGCCCCAGGGGATCAGGGCGTCGACGAGACTGTCGCTGCCGCCGTCGGCGAAGTCGTCGTCGGTCCAGCCGAAGCGGCGCAGGTTGTTGGTGTAGTTGGGCAGGGAGAGGTATCCGCTGGTGTACTGCCGGGCGGTGGCGCGCGCCGTCGCCGGGTCCGCGTCCACGACCACAGCGACCTCGGGGGAGAGCAGCCGGTCCGGGCCCAGCGCCGTCCGGGCCTCGGCGGTGTGCTCGGCGGGGACGAAGTACGGGTGTGCGCCGGCGGCCCGGTCCCGGGACAGTTCCAGCATGCGCGGGCCGAGCGCGGCCAGGATCCGCTGCTCGGCCGGGAGCCCGGCGGCGTCGAGGGCGTCCAGGTAGGCCACCATCTTCGAGTACGGCTTGCGGTACGCGGCGCCGTCGCCTTCGACGATTACGGCGTGGCTGGTGCCGAGGCCGAGCAGGAACCGGCCGGGGTGGGCGCGTACGGCGTCCCGGGTGTACGCGGCCGCCTCGGCGGGCGCCGCGTGCCAGATGGACACGATTCCCGGGGCGACGCCGATGCGCTTGGTGCCGTCCAGAAGCTCGCGGTAACGCTGCGGGACGTCGTCGCCGAAACCGGCGGAGAACCACAGCCGGGAGTATCCGAGTTCTTCCAGTTCGCGCGCGGCGTCGAGGGCGGCCTCGGGACTCTCGCTGCCGAGGAAGAACGGTTGCCAGACGCTGACCAGTCGTTGTGCCATATCCGAACACTACGACCATGAACCGGCGAGGCCGCATCAGCCAGTGAGCTTCTGCCCGCCGTCGATGTCGTAGATCGCGCCGGTCAGCGCGTCGTTGCCCATCAGGTGGAGGATCAGAGCGGCCACGTCGTCCGGTTGCACCACCCGGCCGATCGGCAGTGTCCGGCGCAGCTCGTCACGGCGTTCGTCGAGCCGGTCGCCGAGTAGCCGCGCCGACAGCGGCGTATCCACGAAACCGGCGGCGACCGCGTTGACCCGCAGCGGGGCCAGCTCCAGGGCCGCGTTCGCGGTGATCGAGGCCAGCCCGGCCGTGCCGATGCCGATCAGCGCCAGGCCATGGCCGGCGCGGCGTGCCCCCGTACCGGAGATGAGCGTGAGGGAACCGCCCGGCCGGACCCGGCCGGCGCATTCCAGGGCGACCCGCAGCGGGGTGAGCAGGTGCAGGTCCAGTTCGCGGCGCGCCTCCTCGAAGTCGATCTCGTGGATCGGGCCGTAAGCCGGGCCCGGGCCGCTGAGCAGCACATGGTCCACCGGGGCGTCCAGCGCTGCGAAGAAGCCGGTCAGCGCGGCGGTGTCGGTCAGGTCGAGCACCGCGGTGGTGGCGTCCAGCTCGTCGCGCACCTGCTTGAGCCGGAGCTCGTCACGGCCGGTGACGATGAGACGTGCGCCGGCCGCGTGCGCCTGCCGGGCGGTCGCCAGCCCGATGCCGGCCGTGCCGCCGAGCACCACGACGGTGTTACCGGAAAGAGCGTTCATCACGCGCGACTTCCTCTCCATGTCATCCCTGCGGATCCATGTCATCCCTGCGGTGTCTTTCACCACCATCGATCCTTGCCGGCCCGCGGCATACCCGTGCCACTCCCTGGTGTGCCCGGGCCAGGGACTTCCCCGGGTGTGACACGGCACCCCGGGAGGCCACGCTCGGGGCATCGGAACACGAGCGCAGGAGGCGCGACAACGATGGACATGAAGCTGGAAGTCATTGTGATCCCGGTGTCGGACGTGGACCGGGCCAAGGAGTTCTACACCGGCCTCGGCTGGCGGCTCGATGCCGACATCGCCACGTCGGAGAGCTTCCGGGTGATCCAGGTGACGCCGCCGGGATCCCCGGCCTCGGTCATCTTCGGCACCTCGGTCACCGCCCAGCAGCCCGGCACCGCCCAGGGCCTGCACCTGATCGTGAGCGACATCGAGGCGGCCCGCGACGAGCTCAAGCGGCTCGGCGCCGAGCCCGGCGAGGTCTTCCACGACGAGGGGGGCATCTTCCACCATGCCGGTGCCGACGCCCGCGTGCCCGGTCCGGATCCGCAGCGCAACAGCTACGGGTCGTTCCTGTCCTTCAGCGACCCGGACGGCAACGGCTGGCTGCTGCAGGAGGTCACCACGCGGCTGCCGGGGCGCGTCGACCCGGACGCCACCACGTACGCGTCGGCCGGCGACCTGGCGGCGGCGCTGCGCCGGGCCGCGGCGGCGCATGGCGAGCACGAAGCACGCACCGGCGCCGAGGACCCGGACTGGCCGGACTGGTACGCCGACTACCTGGTGCGGGAGCAGGCCGGGACCGAGTTGCCGAGATGACCGAAACGTACCAGGCGGTGACATGTTGGCCTGAGGAGATTCGATGAGTGACTACGACGTCATCGTGATCGGCGGCGGCTCTCCCGGCGAGCACTGCGCCGGAGCCCTCGCCGCCGGCGGCCTGCGCGTCGCTGTCGTCGAACGGGAGCTGGTCGGCGGCGAATGCTCCTATTACGCCTGCATCCCGTCGAAGACGCTGCTGCGCCCGGGCGAGGCGGTGCGTGCCGCCCGGGAGGCCGAGGCCACCGCCGAGGTCGACGTCGAACGGGCCCTGGCCTGGCGCGACTTCATGGTCTCCGGCTACTCCGACGCCGGCCAGCAACGCTGGCTGGCCGACAACGGCATCACCCTGCTGCGCGGCACCGGCCGGCTGGCCGGGCGCGGGACGGTCGAGGTCGCCGGCGAACGGTACACCGCCGAACACATCGTGATCGCCAGCGGCGCCAGCCCGGTCATCCCGCCCATCCCCGGCCTGCGCGACCTCGGCGGCCTCTGGACCAACCGGGAGGTGACCGGCATGAAGCAGGTCCCCCGGCGGCTGGTCATCCTGGGCGCCGGCCCGGTCGGCGTCGAGATGGCCCAGGCGGTCCGCCGCCTCGGCGGCGAGGTCGTGCTCACCGCACCCGGCGACCACGTGCTGCCGCGCGAGCCCGCCCCGCTCGGCCGGGCCCTCACCGAGGTGCTGCGCCGCGACGGCGTCGAACTCGCCCTCGGCCCGCGCGCCACCGCCGCCCGCCGCGACGGCGACGCGTACGTCCTCACCCTCGACGACGGCCGCGAGCTGCGCGGCGACAAACTGCTCGTGGCCACCGGGCGCACGCCGCGCGTGCACGACATCGGCCTGGACACGATCGGCGTCACCGCGCACGACGGGGGCATCCCGGTCGACCGGCGCCTGCGGGCCGCCGGGAACGTGTGGGTCGTCGGCGACGCCACCGGGCAGTGGATGCTCACCCACGTCGGCAAATACCAGGCACGGGTGGTGGCCGAGAACATCCTCGGCACCTACCGGGAGGCCGACTACACGGCCGTACCCCGCGTCGTTTTCACCGACCCGCAGGCGGCCGCTGTCGGTGCGCTCGATGCGCCGATCAGCGCCACCATCCCGATCGCCGACGTGGCCAGGACGGCCACCTACACCCGTGCCTACGCCGAGCAGAACGGCTTCCTCACCCTGCTCAGCGACGGCGAGGTCCTGACCGGCGCGTACGCCCTCGGTCCGGAGGCGGGGGAGTGGCTGCAGCAGGCCACCCTGGCGATCCGCGCCCGCATCCCGCTCGATGTCCTGCGCGACACGATCCAACCGTTCCCGACCTTCTCGGAGATCTATGTGGCTGCCCTGAAGGCCCTGAATAAATGACCTTCTATCGTACGATCAACGTCGACGGCGTGGACGTCTTCTACCGGTCGGCCGGGCCCGAGGACGCGCCGGTGCTGCTCCTGCTGCACGGCTTCCCGTCGTCGTCGCGGATGTTCGAGCCGCTGCTGGACCGCCTCGCGGACCGGTGGCGGCTGATCGCCCCCGACTATCCCGGTTTCGGGCACAGCGGTCCCCTGCGGGAAGCCACTTTCGCGGCCATCGCCCACGTCATCGGCCGATTCGCCTCGTCGCTGTCCCTTGATTCCTACACCCTCTACCTGCAGGATTACGGCGGGCCGGTCGGCCTGCGCCTGGCCATGTCCCGGCCGTCGGCCGTCGACGGGCTGATCATCCAGAACGCGGTCGCCCACGACAGCGGCCTCGGCCCGTTGTGGGCGACGCGGCGTGCGTTCTGGGCCGACCGTGCCGCTCACGAGGCCGCGCTGCGGGAGAATTTCCTGTCGCCGGCCGCGACCCGCTCCCGGCACCTGGGCACCGACCCGGCCACCGACCGCTACAACCCCGATCTCTGGACCGACGAGTACGCCTTCCTGTCCCGCCCCGGCCAGGCCGACATCCAGATCGACCTGTTCCACGACTACCGCACCAACGTCGCCGCGTACCCGGAATGGCAGCGCTGGCTGCGTGCGCGCCAGCCCCGAACCCTGGTCCTGTGGGGCCGGCACGACGCCTCCTTCCAGGCGAGCGAGGCCGAGTCGTATCGCGCGGAGCTGCCGGACGCCGAGGTGCATGTGCTCGACGGCGGCCACTTCCTGCTCGACACGTGCGCCGGCGAGGCCGCCACGTTGATCGACGGATTCCTGGCGGGCCGGCGTGTCAGTCCGCACCGCCCTTGAGGTCGCCCCGGAGGCGTTCGTACAGGTCGCGGTAGTCGGATCGGGCCATCAGCGCCCGCTCGTCACGGGGCCGGCCGTACGGCACCAGCACGTCGGTCCGCACCCCACCGGGGGTGAGCGTGACGACCCGATCGGCAAGGAGAAGTGCCTCGGTGAGGTCGTGCGTCACGAACAGGACGGTCTTGCGGTGTACCTGGTTGTCCCAGATGTCGAGGAACATGTCCCGGATGGCGGAGCGGGTGAGGGCATCCAGAGCGGCGAACGGCTCGTCCATCAGCAGCAGCTCGGGGTCGGACGCCAGGGTCCGCGCCAGGGCCACCCGCTGGCGCATGCCTTGCGAGAGCTGGGCGGGAAATCTGTCGGCCGCTGAGGACAGGCGCACGAGATCGAGCATCTCCCCGGCCCGTCCGTACGCCGCTTCTCCGTGCAGCTCCAGGCTCAGCTCCACGTTGCGGCGGGCGGTACGCCAGGGCAGCAGCGCGTCGCGGGCGAACATGTGGCCGACGTCCGCCCGTCCGGCACGGGGCGGCTCGTCGAACACGGTGATCTGGCCCGAGGTGGCCGGGACGAGTCCGGAGACGACGTTGAGCAGTGTCGATTTCCCGGCTCCGCTGGCGCCCAGGATGGCGACGAACTGCCCCCGGGGGATGGTCATCGAGAGGTTGCTGAGCACGCGGTGCGGCGACCCGCGGGAGGCGAACTCCACCGAGACCGAGTGGAGCCGCACGACCGGCGTCTGCGCTGCGCCGTCGGGGACGGACTCCTGCGCCGTCCGGTTTCGCCGGGTGCGGATGCCGGCTCGTGGCCGGGCGTGATCGGCTCGCTGCCATCCCAGCAAGGCGCTTTCGAGTGCGCCGATGAGCATGGTGAGGATCGAGGTGAAGATCGCTAGGACGGTCAGGAGCGCGTACACCGGGGCCATCGACAGCGTGGCCGAATAGCTCGTGATCAGCTGGCCCACGCCCGCCCTCGAGGCGATGATCTCGGAGCCGACCACGCCGAGCAGCGCGAGGACCAGACCCAGCCGCAGCGCCGTGGAGATGGCCGGGATGGCGACCGGCACGTAGAGCTTGCGGAACAGCTGTGACCGGGACGCGCCCAGCACGGCGAAGACCTGGAGGTGCTCCTCGTCGGTGCTGAGCACGCCGATGCGCGCGTTCATCAGGAAGACGAAGAAGGCGATGCTGAATCCGAGAGCGACCTTGGAGCTCTGGCCGATGCCGAACACGACGAGGAACACCGGCGCGAGGGCGATGCGGGGCATGCTGTTGACCGCGTTGAGGTACGGCGCGAGCACGGCCCAGGTCCGGGGGAGCATGCCGAGCAGGATCCCGAGCGGGACGCCGGCGATCGCCGACAACGCGAGCGCTTCGAGTGCCGCGACGACTGTCGACCACAGGTTCGGCCAGAGGACGCCGGAGTCGTGCAACCGCCACCCCGCGTCCCACACCGCACGCGGGCTCGGCAGCAGCATGCGGCTGGCGACGCCGAGCCGGTACACGAGGTACCACAGCCCGACGGCGACGGGTGGCACGGCGAGGCGCCACAGCCACACACGCAGCCCGCCGGGATCACGCCGTCGAGCAGCCGTCGACCACGTACTCGGAGAAGCTCGGCGCCGTGCCGGTGGGAGTGAACTCAGCCTGATGATGCCAGTTCTCCTCGGTGAGCGGCGGAATGTCCACGACCGGGGTCCGGTACCGGTCCCAGAGGCTTTTCGCCTGTTCCGGATCCGATCCGAGACCGAGGTGGGCGAACGCTTGCGGCCCGGCGTCCGGCTGCTGCGCGAGCGCGGTGAATCCCTGGTTGAGCGCGTGGCAGAACTTCAGCACCGTGTCGGGGTGGTCGTCGGCCCAGTCGCAGTTCGCGACGGCGACGGACTGCCAGAACTCGCCCAGCGGGGTGTCCGGGCCGGCGAGATTCACCAGCTTGTCGAAGGCGGTGCCGCCGGCCCGGAGGTTGATCTCGAGCTGGGGGTATGACATCGCCACATCCACCGTCCCGGAGGCGAAGGTGGCGGCGGCGGCAGCGCCCGCACCGATCGCCACCCACGTCACGTCGGTGTCCAAATTCAGACCGGCATCCGCCAGCAACGACCGGAGGACGAGCTCCTGAGCGGCGCCGCGGGCGGCGACACCGACCGTCAGTCCGCGCAACTGGGTGAGGATTTCGGGGTAGGGCAGTGTGGTGTCGAGGCCGAGACCGGTCTGCGCGATCACCCCGTAGGCCGCACCCTGGGTCGGGCGGAGCACCCGAGCACAGGCGCCGTTGCGGACGGCTTCGTAGAGCTGCGCCGGACCGAGGTTGGCCACGTCGAACTCCCCGCTCACCACTCCCTGCATGAGCACCGTTCCGGACGTGGCCCAGGTGGGCGAGAAACGCAGCCCCTGGTACGCGTAGAAGCCGGTCAGCTCGGCTACGGCGTACCCGGTGGCGCCCTGGTCCCGAACGCCTCCGAACGAGACGACCGGGGTTCGGCTCTCGCCGGAATCACCGCACCCGGCGATCCCCAGCAGGATGGCGGCCATGAGGAGCGCGACGGCCCTGCGAACGCCCGCCCTCACACCAGGCTCCGGTTCGGCAGCGCGTCCCGGAGCCCGCGCCGCGAGCTGATGCCGAGCTTGGTGAACACCTTGCGCAGGTGCCACTCCACCGTGCGAGCACTGATGAAGAGCTCGCCCGCGATCTCCGGATTGGTCCGGCCGTCCCGGGCGAGTTGCGCGATGTGCTCCTCCTGCGGTGTCAGTTCCGCGCGGTCGGCGACCTGCTTACGGCGCACGTGCTCGCCGGTAGCGAGGAGTTCCCGGCGGGCCCGTTCGGCGAAGCCGTCGGCCGACATCGCTGCGAACATGTCATGAGCGGTCCGCAGGTGTTCCCGGGCCTCGCCCCGCCGGTGCTCGCGGCGCAGCCATTCGCCGTAGACCAGATGGGTGCGTGCCAGCTCGGCCCGGACCCCGGCTCGATCCAGGTGTCCGGCCGCCTCCCGGTACAGCCCGTCGGCGACGTCACCGGTGCTCACCATGGCCCGCGAGCGTGCCGCGACGCCCCGGCCCCAGGCGTGCGCACCGGGGTTCGCCGTGGCCTCGAACTCCTCCAGCGCGGCGATGGCCACGTCTCGTTCCCCGCAGCGAACCGCCGCCTCGATGCGCTCGGGCAGCATCCAGGCGGAGACGAGGATCGCGGGCGCCTTGGGGTCGGCGGGCTGAGCGGCCGCCATCGCCTCCGGGTAACGTCCCACGCTGTTGTTCAGGATCGCGGTGCACCATCGTGCGTGGTCCACACCGAGACCTTCACCTCGGCTGATCGAGTCCCCGGTGGCCGCCGCGATGAGGGCGGCGGCGTCCGCCGGCTGTCCCCGGTAACCGGCGAGCAGCATGGCCCCATAGGGCGCGATCCGGATACCGGTCGCCTCGGTGATCGCGTCGTGCTCGGCCGTCAGCCGCTCTGCCGTCTCGAGGTCGCCCCGCCATGTGGCGACCACGGCCATCCCGCTCAGGGCAGTGGGCAGGACGGCGAGCGCGCCGAGTTCCCGGGCCAGCGTCGCCTGCCGGTCGTTCACCGCGCTCCAGGTCTCCAGGTCCCAGATGGCCGCCGCAGCGGTCGCCGCCATCGCCCCGTGGTGAAGCCAGTTCTCGGCGGGAAGGTCACTGCGGAGCAGGCCGCCGAGCGCTGCGCGGAGCATCGGCTCGGCGGCCGCCCGGCCGTCGGTGGCCAGGACGAGCAAACCTTCCAGGGTACGGCCGAACGGACGCAGCGGGACGTCCGGCTGAGGACCGGCACGTGCCGCTCGGGACACCTCGAGCAGGTCGCCGCCGGGCTTGGCGAGATGGCCCGCGAACATCGCGGCGTTCCAGGCGTCCGAATAGGTCCTCCGCGACAGAGCGGTGTCCAGGCGTTCCAGACGCTCGGCAGCCTTGACCAGCTGGAGTGGCGCGTCACCTCCGGCGTTGGAGGCCGACGCCACCTGACCGCGCACCAGCGCGACGCGAGCTCCGGCCAGCGGGTCCGGCGCCTCGGACTCGGCCGCCGCCAGCAGGGCCAGCGCCGTGTCGAACACGCCGGCGCGCAGGTGCGACCGGGCGGCCGCCAGTCTGCGCTCGAACCGTGCCGCCGGTTCGGAGGTCAGACCCGCTGAGCGTTCCAGCAACGCCGCGGCGGCGGCGAAACCACCGCGGGCCTGGGCTCGGTCGGCGCTGCGCTCGAGCTCCACCGCGACGTCCTCGTCGGGGCCCGCGCTGGCGTGGGCGCGGTGCCAGGCACGGCGATCCGGGTCTGCGGCGGCGTCGATGGCGTGCGCCAGCGCCGCATGCGCCGCTCGGCGCTCCTCCACCGAGGCGGAGCGGTACACGGCGGAGCGGACCAGGGAATGCCGGAACCGGACCTGCGCGCCGACCTCGAACAGCCCGTCGGTCACCTCGGACCGGGCCGCGTCGAACCCGACGCCGAGGTGCGCCGCGGCGCGCCAGATGGTCGTGGCGTCCCCGATGCTGTCGCAGGCGGCCAGGAGCATGAGCTGCCGGGTCGGTGCGGGGAGCTCCCGAAGCCGCCGGGCGTAGTGGCTCTCCACGCCGGCAGCGGTCCCCCCGGCAGCCGGCAGCCCGAACCCGGCGGCGAGTTCCGCCTGACTCATGCCGCGGGGCAGCTCCAGCATCGCCAGTGGATTACCGCTCGTCTCGGCCACGGCCCGATCGCACACGCGCGGGTCGAGCCTGCCCGGCACCACGGTGGCCAGCAGGGCCCGGGCGGCATCACCGGAGATGCCTCCCAGCGGCATGACGGGCAGGCCGGCCAACCGGCGCAGGTCCGCACCGGCTGCTTCATCACGGACGGCGAACACCATGGCGACCGACTCCGCGGCGAGCCGGCGAGCGACGAAACCGAGGATCTCGCTCGACGCCTCGTCCAGCCACTGCACGTCATCGACGAGGCAGATCAGCGGTCGGCTGCCGGCTGCTTCGGCGAGGAGGCCGAGGACGGCCAGGCCCACCAGGAAGCGATCCGGCGCGGCTCCGCCCGCGAGTCCGAACGCGACGCGCAACGCCGTCTGCTGCGGTTCCGGAAGGGCATCGAGGCGGCCGAGCATCGGTGCGCAGAGCTGGTGAAGGCCCGCGTACGCCAGCTCGACCTCGGACTCGACACCGGTGATGCGGGCGACCCGGAAATGCGGCAGCGCTCGCCGCGTCACGTACTCCAGGAGCGCGGTCTTCCCCACCCCGGCCTCGCCGCGGATGACCAGCGCGGCACTGTGCCCGGCTCGCACGCTGTCGCAGAGCAGGTCCAGCTCCCGAAGCTCATCGTTCCGGCCGTGGAGCTGGACAGAGTCGCCGGACACCTCGCCAGCATAGTGGCTGATCCACTGCCGGTCTGCCCTCCGTTCCGCGTGCGCACTGGTCTGCTCCGGCCAGTGTGGTACCCGGGTTCGCCGACGGCCGATGGCGCGGGATCGTCTGCCGATGACATCGACGGATGCGATGAGCAGCTATGACGTCATCGTGATCGGTGGGGGCACCCCGGGCCTGCACTGCGCGGAGGTGCTCGCCGAGGGTGGCGCGCGCGTTGCCGTGGTGGAGCAGGAGCTCCTGGGTGGCACGTCCTTCTACTGGGGCTGCATCCCGTCCAAGACGCTGCTGCGCCCGGGCGACGCGCTCGCGGCGGCTCGCGCGGTTCCAGGAGCGGCGGAAGCCGTCGGCGCGGCACGGCTGGACGCGTGCGCCGCGCTCGCCTGGCGGGACTTCATGGTTTCGCACTACCACGACAGGGTCCACGCGGTGCGGATCCGGGACGCCGGTGTCGACCTGCTCCGGGGACGCGGCCGGCTCGCCGGCCCTCGTGCGGTCGACGTCGGCGGTACGGCGTACCACGCCGATCAGATCGTGATCGCGACCGGATCCGACGCGCTGATCCCGGGAGTTCCCGGCCTGCTGACACTTCCCGGGATCTGGACGAATCGAGAGGTCACGACGCTGACCGAGATACCCGGCCGGCTCGTCGTGCTCGGCGCCGGGCCGTTCGGGGTGGAGACGAGCCAGGCGCTCGCGCGGCTGGGCTCGTCGGTCGTGCTGGTGGACGGCGGTGCGCGGGTGCTGCCCCGCGAGCCCCGTCCGATGGCTGAGGCCGTCGGCTCGGCGTTGATCAGCGATGGCGTGGACCTGCGCCTGGGCCGGGAGGCGACCGGTGCCCGGTTGGACGGCACGGAATACGTGGTCGAGTTGGCCGGCGGCGATACCGCGCGAGGCGATCGGCTCCTCGTCGCCACCGGCCGGCGTCCGCGCGTGGATCTCATCGGGTTGGAGACCGTGGGCGTCGAGGCGCGACCGCACGGCATCGTGGTGGACGACCGGATGTCCTGCGGGGAGGGACTGTGGGCCATCGGCGACGTCACCGGTCTCTGGCAGTACACCCACGTCGGTGAGTACCAGGGACGCGTCGCGGCCGCGAACATCCTCGGCCGCCCGCGGGTCGCGAACTACGAGGCGATTCCCCGGGTGGTGTTCACCGACCCGCAGGCGGCGTCGGTGGGCGCGACGACGGGCGAGTTCACCGCGACGGTACGACTGTCCGACGTGGCCCGCACCGCGACCTACACCCGGGCGTACGAAGCCCGCCCCGGCTTCGTCACCCTGGTGTCGGACGGTGAGCGGCTGATCGGCGCCTACGCCGTCGGACCCGAGGCCGGCGAATGGCTCCAGCAGGCGACCGTGGCGATCCGGGCACGCATCCCGCTGGTGGTGCTCCTGGACGTCGTCCAGCCGTTCCCGACCTTCTCGGAGGCGCTGTTCCATGCTCTGCGCGATCTGGACACCCAGCTCAACGGATCGACGTGACGCCCGGGGTCAGGAAACCCCCGATCTGCCGCGCACCGGGTCAGCGGAGCGACCGGAAGGCGGCACGAAGCTCCCGGGTGAACAGCCCGGGTTGCTCCCAGGCCGCGAAATGTCCGCCCCTCGTCGGCTGGTGGTAGTAGCTCAGGCTCGGATAGCTCGCCTCGGCCCAGCTGCGGGGCGCCTGGAAGATCTCGCCCGGGAAGGCGCTGAAGGCAACCGGAACGGCCACCGGCGGGGACGCCTGGCCGGCGGTTCGCGCCCTCTCCCAGTACGCCCGCGCGGCCGACTCGCCCGTGCCGGTCAGCCAGTAGAGCGAGATGTTGTCGAGGACGTGTTCGCGGGTGAGGTTGCCCGACGCCCGGCCGCCGCGGAAGGCACGAGAGATCTTGAGGTAGCTGTCGGTGTCGTGGTCGAGCATCCAGGCCGCCAGCGCGACCGGCGAATCCAGCAGGGCGTAGCCGATCGTCTGGGGTCGTGTCGACTGCTCGACCAGGTAACCCCTGCCGCTCGACGAGAAGGTCCGGAGCGCGTCTGCCGCGGCTTTCTCCTCGTCGGTGTTCTTCGGCAGGCCGCTGGTGCCGGCCAGCGCCGGTACCAGCAGATTGAGGTGGATGCCGAGGAGCCCCGCCGGCGCCAGGCGGCCGATGCCGTCGGTGACGGCGGCGCCGACGTCGCCGCCCTGAGCGACGTAGCGGCGGTAACCGAGACGGCGCATCAGCTCCGCCCAGGCGCGCGCCGTCCGGGCGGTGTCCCAGCCGAGTTCGGTGGGCTTGCCGGAGAAGCCGAATCCGGGCAGCGACGGCAGGACGAGGTGGAAGGCGTCCGCCGCGGTGCCGCCGTGCGCGGTCGGGTTCGTGAGGGGGCCGATGGTCTCGAGCAGTTCGATGATCGAGCCGGGCCAGCCGTGGGTCATCACGAGCGGCAGCGCGTCGCGGTGCCGGGACCGCACGTGGACGAAGTGGATGCCGACGCCGTCGATCTCGGTGGTGAACTGCGGTAGCGCGTTGAGTTTCGCCTCGAACCGGCGCCAGTCGTAGCCGGTCGTCCAGAACCGGGCGAGAGCCTGAGCGGTCGCCAGTTGCACGCCCTGCGAGCGGTCGGCGACCAGCTCGCGGGACGGCCAGCGGGTCGCGGCGACGCGGCGGCGCAGCTCGGCCACCCGCTCGGGCGGGATCGCGACCCGGAAGGGGCGGATCGCGGGCGGTGCGGAGGGCGGTGCCGCGCCGGCCGGCGCCGATCCGAGCACGGCGGACGCGGCGGCCGTGAGGCCGGCGGCGAGACCGCCCTGCAGCAGCTGCCGCCGAGTGGGCTGGGACGCGGACGGAGTCATGTTGTTCACCTCTTGGCTCGTCGGGGTGGTCGGTGAGGACGGCGGCGCGGTCATCGCAGCGGCCGGAACGCGGCCCGCACCTGCGCGGCGAACAGCTCCGGCTCCTCCCAGGCGGCGAAGTGCCCGCCCCGCTGCGCCACCCCGAAGTAGTTCAGCGTGGGATACGCCTTCTCGGCCCAGCTGCGCGGCGTCCGCCAGATCTCGCCCGGGAACGTGCTGAAGCCGACCGGAACCCGGGGGTCCGGAAGCGGCGGGCGGCCCGCGGCGGGAGAGTCCGGCCCATAGGCCTCCCAGTACGAGCGGGCCGTGGAGGCGCCGGTGCCGGTCAGCCAGTACGTGGTGATGTCGTCGAGGATGTTGTCGCGGGTCAGGTTGCCCGCCGGGGTGCCGTCGACGAACGCCCCAGCGATCTTGTAATAGGCGTCGGTGTCGTGGTCGATCATCCACGCGGCGAGCGCGGCAGGCGAGTCCAGCAACGCGTACCCGATGGTCTCCGGCCGGGTGGCCATCTCCACGAAATAGCCGTTCCCGCTGGTCTGGAACACCGTGATCGCGGCCAGCGCCGCTTGTTCCTCCGCGGTGCCGGCCGGCAGCGACGACGGGTCGTTGAGCGCCGGCACCAGCAGATTGGTGTGGATGCCCGCCAGCCCCCGCGGCCCGAGCCGTCCCATCGCGTCGGTCACACCGGCGCCGACGTCACCACCCTGCGCCACGTAGCGGTCGTAGCCCAGCCTGCGCATCAACTCCGCCCAGGCCCGGGCGGTGCGCACCAGGTCCCACCCGACCTCGGTCGGCTCGGCCGAGAAACCGTACCCGGGCAAGGACGGCAACACGAGGTGGAACGCGTCCGCGGCGCTGCCGCCGTGCTTGGTGGGATCGGTCAGCGGGCCGACGGTGTCGAGCAGTTCGATGACCGAGCCCGGCCAGCCGTGCGTCATGATCAACGGCAGCGCGTCCCGGTGCCGGGACCGGACGTGCAGGAAGTGGATGTCCACACCGTCGATCTCGGTGGTGAACTGCGGGAGCGCGTTGAGCCGGGACTGCGCCCGCCGTAGGTCGTAGTCGTGGTTCCAGTACCGGCCCAATGCCCGCATCGTGGACAGTTGCACGCCCTGCGAGCGGTCGGCGACGAGTTCCGGGGTCGGCCAGCGCGTCGCTGCGAGGCGGCGGCGGAGGTCGTCGATCGCCTCCTCGCGGAAGCGCACGGTGAAGGGTCTGATCGCATGGCTGGTCCGCTGATCGAGCGTGGTCATCACGCACTGCCTTTCGGTCAGGATCCGGGAATGAAGTCCGGATCCAGCGGCCGGCCGGGCTTCCACCGGCGCCCACCGATCCCGGGCTTCGAGGAGCACCCTGAGCCTGACAAAACCCGGACGCGGCTCGCCCCCGTGAACACCCTGGTCGATACCCTGGCTCCGCCGGACTCGAGTTACGGCCCGGCCCGGCCATCGGCGAGGCCGCCGACGAGGCCTACGCGGTGGTCACCAGCCCCTCGTTCCCGGACCGCCCTTGAACGGGCCGACGACGTCCGACGTGATCCAGCCGCCGTAGAAGTCGCCCTCCTGCGGCAGCACTCGTTCGCCACCGACCCGGCACTCGTCGACACGGCTCGGATAGAACGCGACAAAACCCGTGATTTCCGCGTACGCCGGCACGGGCTGCTCATAGGACCAGCCGACCCGTGGCACACGGGTCCCGCCGACGACGAGATCCCAGTACCCGGCCACGCCTTTGAACTCGCAGTAGGATCGCCCGTCGCCCGGCTCCAGCACGCCCTCGGCGATGTCGTCCCGGGGGACGTAGAAGACCGGCGGATGCGAGGTCTCCAGCACCCGCAGGCAGCTGTCGCTGTCGACGATCGTCCGCCCCGCGTGCACGATCGTCACCCGTTCCGGGACCCGCTCCACGCGGGGCGGACGCGGGTAGTCCCACACCGACTCCATCCGGCCAGCCTGCCACGCTCACGGCCGCCGGCTTCACCACCGGTGACCCCGGTGTAGTCACGGGCGTCACGGCACAGGTCGATAACGAGCGGTTCACCGCGTCCGGCCGGTGGGCATCACGGTCGGCATGACGGACACGCGGGTGCGGGCGTACCGCATCATCAGCGCCCTGGCCGCGGTGGCGGCGGCGACCGTGACGGTGGCGGTGGTTCATGACACGCAGAGCGTCGCGGTGGCCGGGGAGAGCTGCGCCGCCACGGTAGATCTGGCGCTCCCCGAGGAGGCGGGACAGGTGAGGCTGCGGGTGCTCAACGGCACCCGTACCGCAGGTCTCGCCGAACGGGTCAGCGCGGACTTCGCGAACCGCGGCTTCGTGACGCAGCGGCCGGCGAAGAGCAAGAGCAAGGTCGACCAGGTCGCGGTCATCGAGTTCGGACCGGAATCGGTCGGCGCCGCCCAATGGATCAGGGCGTTCTTCCTCGGTCAGGCCGAGCCCCGGTTCGATCCGGCGAGGACCACCGACGTGATCGACGTGGTGATCGGCGGCCGGTACCGGCAACTCGCCACGCAGACCGAGGTCAACCAGTCACTGGCGCAGCTCGGCGAACCGGCGCTGCCGCCGGGCACCTGCGCGTCGTCGTGAGCCCGCATCCGGATCAGGACAAAGCGGACCGTAATTCGGTGGTGAGCTCGGCAAGCGCCTGGGGTGCGCTGCGGCACAGCCTCGGAAAGGCGAGGAAGCCGTGCGGCATGCCGACGTAGTTGGTGGTGCGCACCGGCACGCCGGCGGCCTGCAGAGCCGCCGCGTATCGCAGGCCGTCGTCGCGGATCGGATCGTGCTCGGCGACCTGGACCAGGGCGCGCGGCAGCCCGCCGTGGTGCGCGGCGAACAGTGGCGAGGCGTACGGCTGCGCAGGGTCCGCGTCGCCGAGGTAGTGGTCGCGGTAGGCGATGATGTCGGCTTTGGTGAGGACGGGGGCGTCGGCGTTCTCGTCGACGGACGGGCTGGAGCCGGTGAGGTCGGTGGCCGGGTAGATCAGGCCTTGGAAGGTGATCGCCGGTCCGGAGCGGTCGCGGGCCATGAGCGTGGTGACCGCGGCGAGGTTGCCGCCGGCGCTGTCACCGATGACCGCGAGACGTCCCGGATCGGCGCCGAACTCAGCGGCACGTGCTGTCACGTCGACCAGGGCGGCGTAGCAGTCCTCCGCGGCGGCGGGCCAGCGGTGGGTGGGGGCGAGGCGGTAGTCGACCGATACCACCACGGCGTCCACCGACGCGGCGACGTTGCTGCACAGCCAGTCGGCCGTGTCGAGGGAGCCGACCACCCAGCCGCCTCCGTGGAAGTTCACGA
Organism: Actinoplanes sp. NPDC023936; assembly: GCF_040639325.1. Taxonomy (NCBI): domain Bacteria; kingdom Bacillati; phylum Actinomycetota; class Actinomycetes; order Micromonosporales; family Micromonosporaceae; genus Actinoplanes; species Actinoplanes sp. NPDC023936. The sequence continues at coordinate 79,112 of NZ_JBEZZR010000041.1, forward strand.
TGAGTGGCAGCGCCGTCCGGCGGCCGGTGTCCGGACGGTAGACCCGGACACGCAGCCGGTCACCGTCGCCGGCCGCGTATCCGTCGGTCAGTGTGACACCGGGCGCGATGCCGCCGAGGAGCAGGTCGGTGACCCGATTATGGCTGATCTTGGCCTGCTGGTTTCGCAGGATCCGCTCGGTGCTCTGTCCGACGATCGAGGTCCTGCGCAGGGCGCGGCCGAGCACGCGGACTCGTAGATCAAGCTTCGCCATGACCCTGGAGTCAACGCAGGGCCGGGCGACTTGTCAACTTAGTTTACTTCGCTGCCTGCGGCGTCAGGCCGGAGGGCGTGCGTCGCCGGGCCGGCCGCCTCGGCGGCGCTCGCCGATCTCCCACGCCAGGACGTACTGCCGGATCATCCGGGCGACGTCCTCCGGGGTTTCGAAGGTGAGGATGAGGTGCTGCCCCGGGTCACCGTGCGGAGCCGCGCGCATCGTGTGGACCACACAGTCCAGCTGTGCCTCTCCGGTGCCCAGCCACACCGTTGCCCGTACCTGATCGCCGGGTCGCACCGGCAGCGGTTGATCGATCCAGCAGCGCAGACCCGTCTCGCTGATGTCCATGAGCACACCCTCGGTGGTCTGCCCGCCGGGGTGGGCGTCGATCCGTACTACCGCGCCGGCGCCGCCCCGCACGAATTGCCGCCGGTTGTCGTGCCGGGCGGGCGCGATGGGTGCGATGGTCCATCGGTACGGCGCATCGTCGGAAACCGCGATCAAGCGGCAGGGCAGCACGACGCGGGTACGTGGCGGAGCCCAGAAGATCTCGAACTCCTGACCCGGCTCCAGGACCGCTGGGCCGGCCGTCTCCAACGGTGCGGACACGGTGAACGCGTCACCGTCGACCGTTTCGAGTCGCGAGCGGAAGTTGATGCCGTCACCCAGTACGAGGAAGACGGTCGTTCCCGCCTCCGGGAGCTCCACCCTCGCGATCTCTGTGACACCCTCGCCCATCACGCTCCTCCAGTGGCTGTCTGGACAGCAGGTCGCATGCCTGCCTCATCGGCACACCGAGGGCGATCGTGAGGCTTTCGCGAGCCGGCGGCACTCCGGTGGGCGGTTCCGGCTCAGGCCGGGCGGTCGCGTGGTCGAACTGACAGGTGAAGGCGAACAGAGGCCGGCGAGAGGACCCGATGGCTGACCGGAACGTGAACCCGCAGCCGTCCGCGCCGGCCTACGAGTTGGAGGAACCGACGCTGGCGACGGCCCGGGCCGCCCTCGAAGGCTTCTTCGGGCAGCACACCCAGGATCTGTGGCTCACCCTGCTGTTCGACGCGGGTCTGACCGGCGCGGAAACCGACCCCAAGGCCTTGCACCGGCTGATAGCCGTCATGCAGGTCAGCCACCCGATCGCGCGCCTGTGTGCCCGTAGCCTCGCGGTCCGGGTGGCGGTCCACGATCGTCTCGTCAGAACAGAGAAGAGGTGATGTGACACGTGAACGGCGGTAGCCGAGAACCGGCTGGGTACCCTGACCGCTTCGAGGTTCTGGCGGACATCGACCTCGACGACCCCGAACTGCGCCGCCGCCTGGACCTGATCTCCGAACGCACAGCCGGACGCCTCGGACAGCCGGTGGCCCTGGTCAGCATGGTGCTCGACACCGCGCAAGTCTTCCCCGGCTCGTACGGGCTGACGGGATGGCTCGCCGAGATGGCCGGTACCCCCATCGAGTGGTCCTTCTGCGTCAACGCGGTCGAAACCGGCGCCGCCTACGTCGTGCCCGACACCACGGTCGACGCCAAGCAGGCGGACAATCCGCTGGTGACGGTGGATGGCGTGCGCAGCTATGCCGGCGTCCCGATCATTGTCGACGGCGCCGTTCTCGGGACGCACTGCGTGCTCGGTACCGACGCGCGCGAATTCACCGACGCCGACCTGGCCGAGCTGCGCCGCGGGGCCGACGAGATCAGTGGAGTCCTCGGAGCGTATCGATCAGCACGAGGCGACGAGTCCGAAGGCTGATCCGCCGTTCGCTGCTTCAGGGGTGGCTGCTGTCGTAGGCCTGACGAGCCCGGGCGATGGCGCCGCGACGCGCTGTACGCCGAGCCGAGGGCTCAGGGGAGCACCGCGGTGCGCCCCTGAGCTCAGGCTGCGGTGCAGGTGAGTGCCGGCACGGTGGCCGGACTGCCGCCGGCCAGCAGGCCGAACGTGGTGCTGGAACCGGGCGCGACGGACCCGTTGTAGGCCGCGTTGGTGACCGTGACGGTGCCGCCGCCGGTGCTCAGCGAGCCGTTCCAGACCTGGCTGACCGACTGCCCGGCGGGCGACGTCCAGCTCACCCGCCACCCGGCGAAGGCCGCCGTCCCGGTGTTCGCGACGGTGACGTCGGCCTGGAAACCACCCTGCCAGCTGTTGACCACCCGATACGTCGTGGAGCAGCCCCCGGGGGACGAGGGCGTGGGCGACGAGGGGGTGGGGGACGAGGGGATGGTGCTCGGCAACTGCGAGAAGAACTTCCAGATCTCGCCGCCGGTCCACGTCCGGGCGCCGCTCGTGCCGGTTGACCCGTCCACCGGTTCCGGCGTGTGGTCACCGTCGAAGGCGGCCCACACGACCGGGTATCCCGGGCGGCAGCCGCTGTAGGCGGTCACGACATGGGTCAGGCTGCCCCGGGCGGGCTCCGGCGGGTTCTGCGCGGTGCAGCCGTTGTTGCGGACGAACGTGTCGCGCAGCGGTCGCCCGCGGGAGATGTCGAGGACGCTGTCATGGGTGCCGTGGATGCCGAGGTAGGCGACCGGCTGGGTGCCACCGGCGCAGCCGCTGAGGTTGGCCCCGGAGAGCACCGCCACGGCCCGGAACACCGTCGGGCGGGCGCAGGCGACGGCATAGCTCATGGCGCCGCCGTAACTCCACCCGAGGGCGAACAGCTGGGACGTGTCGACGCACAGGTCGCCTTCGACGAGCGCGGTCAGGTCGTCGACCAGGGTCAGGTCACGGCCGCCGGTGTTGGCCCAGCCGTTGTCGATGCCCTGCGGGGCGATGAGGATCGCGCTGTTGTCCGACAGTCGCTGTTGTCCGTAGTAGGCCCACGTGGAGCCGGCCGCGCCGCCGGTGGCGACGTCGCTCGCGGTCCCGTTGAGCCAGTGGAAGGCAAAGATCAATTTGTACGGGCGGTTCCGGTCGTACCCGTCCGGAACGCGCAGGATGTAGGTGCGGTTCAGGCCGCCGCTGCGGATCGTTCGGGTGCCGCTGGCCAGGGTCGGCGCCTTGCCGCACCCGGCGGTCGTGGCCGCGATCGCGGCGCCGAAGTAGCGGCCGGACTGGGCGGCCGAAGCACCGAGAGTGGTGGCGGCCTCGGCGGTGCCGACGACGGCGACGCCGGCCGCGACGGCCAGTGTCGCGGCGGCCGCGACCAGCATCGTCCTGTGGAAGAGGCGCATGGGGGAGTGACCTTTCCAGATTTGGGAGCGTTCCCATCAATGCTGGTCAATGTTGCCAGCGCATTTCACGGGAAGGCAAGACGCGACTATCGCAGTGACGCCGGAATAACGATTCATTCGTGCCGGATCGGGGGTGTCGCTCGGTTATCAGAAATGGCCGATTCCGTCGGTCTCGGATGACCCCGTCCGGGTGAGATCCTCGACGCCGCGCTGACCCTGCTTGACGAGGGCGGACCGGACGCCGCCACCCTGCGGGGCATGGCCGCCAGGGTGGACGTGACCCCCAACACGATGTACACGTACTTCCCTGACAAGGCCGCCGTGTTCAAGGCACTGGTCGAGCGTCTGCTCGGCCAGGCCGACCACGGCGTCTTCGCCGACCGTGGCGAACCGTGGCGGCAACGGGTGGAATCGTGTTCCGCCTGGACTCCGGTGTCCCCGGCCCGGCAACCGCGGTCATCACCCCGGCTCGGTAGCCGAGCCGGCGACACCGCCTGGTGGCTCGGCCGCGCCGGGCTGAGTCAGCAGCGCTGGGGACAGCGAGCTGCCACAGCAGAGAAGGCGAAAGCACGAAGGAGACCGATATGGCAGCTGAAGGTGCGTCGAGCCGCGCTGCGTGCCTGCTTCGCCGGCCGGCCCCGTATCGTCAGCATAGGTCGGCCCGGCACGCGAGCTGACGCGCTGTAGTGGGTATACCACTGTGACCCATGCCGGAGGCTTGCCGCAGACTGGCCTCGGGCCCAGCTACCGACGCCAGGTCAGACATGGAATCGAGACGATGACCACCGGGCGCGGCTTACTGATCGTTCGGACGCGCCGATGGGGTCCCAGATCGAGACCGACGGTGCCGGCCCGCCACGAAATTCCCGATGATGCACCTTGCACCGGGCTCGACGAGAAGAGGAACAAGTCATGACCAGCACACACGTCAGTAAAGCTGAAATCGTTGCCATATTGCGGTCCAAAGGAAAGTCCGAACGCGCTGACTGGTTCGAGCGCGCGATGCCCGACACCATCAACACGGGCAAGAACAGCAGCCTCCTGGCGAACCTGGAGATCGATGCGGACGCATTGAAATCGACTGACCCGATTCCTCGCGCCGCGCTTGTCTAGGGCGAGCGACCGGCTCCGGTGGTGTCACGCCTCTGCGGCGCTGGCGGTGCCCGGGTGCGCCTCAGCCGGTTGCTGGTGGACGCCGTTGAAGGCGTTGACGAGTGCGTGGGGTGCATCGTCGCCGAAGATCTGCTCGATGGTTTCGTGCGCGGCGACGGCTTCGGCGTGGCTGCGGCGGAACATCACTTCTTCGTACGCCGTGAAGGCGGCCTCGACGTCGCCGGAGTGTGCGGCGATCGCGTCGCCGAGCTCCGCTGCGTCAAGCATGGCGATGTTCGCGCCCTCACCGCCCGGGACGGTCAGGTGGGCGGCGTCGCCGAGGAGGGTGACGCCGGGGACGCGGGTCCACCGGTGACCGTCGGGGAGTCGGTGGATGCTGCGGAGGACCGGCCCGGTCTCGCCGTCGGTTAGCAGGGAGAGGAGTGCGGGTGCCCAGCCCTCGAACTCCGCTGCGATCCGTTTCCTGGTGGCGTCGGCGTCGGTGAAGTCGATGTCGGCGAACCACTCGGCGGGGCGGTGGAGCACCACGTAGGTGTGGATTAGGTTTCCGGCTTCCCGGTGAGCGAGGAACCCTTTGCCGGGTACGAGGGCGTACATGGCGCCGTTTCCGACGGCTGCGGCCGCGTCGGGGTGGCGTTCGTCGACGTCCTGCAGGTAGGTGTCGATGTAGCTCATGCCCGCGTACGCCGGTTTCTGGTCCGAGAGCAGCGCGCGGACCTTGGACCAGGCTCCGTCGGCGCCCACGAGGATGCCGGTGGTGACCGTCGAGCCGTCCGCGAAGCTGAGTTCGTGGTGGCCGTCGCCGAGGGGCGTGGCGAAGAGGAGCTTCTTGCCCCACTGAACGGTGTGCGCCGGCAGTGACTCCAGCAGGATGCGCCGGATGTCTCCGCGCAGCGCCTCCGGGCGGGCCATGGAACCGTCGTCGAGGAGTTCGGCGAGCACCGTGCCGTGCTGGTCGAGAACACGCTGCGCCCCGCCGCCCTCGTGGATGATCGAGCGGAATTCCTCGGTGAGCCCGGCGATCTCGAGGGCGCGTTGGCCGTTGTGCTCGTGCAGGTCGAGCTGTCCGCCTTGTGCGCGGGCGTCCGGGGACGCGTCCGCGTCGTAGACGGTGACGGGGACGCCGTGCAGGTGCAGAACTCGCGCGAGGGTGAGCCCGCCGAGGCCAGCGCCGACGATGGTGACGTGAGTGGTCATTCTCTTCTTCCTGGCAGACGATCTGGCAGACGATTGGACCGCTGGTCCAACGGCAGTATTGGACCGCTGGTCCAACTGTGTCAAGATGGGCCCATGCCCGATCCCACGCCGCGAAGCCCCAGGCGAAGTGATGCGCTCTCCCGGGAGCGGATCGTCGAGGCCGCCATCCAGATCCTCGACACAGGGGGCGAGAGCGGCCTGACAGTCCGTGCGGTCACGGCGCATCTCTCCACCGGCCGGGGCGCGATCTACCATCACGTCGCGGACAAGGACGAGCTGCTCGCCGCGGCCGCGGACAGCGTCATCGCGACGGTGATGGTCGGCGTCGGCGTCGACGGTGATGAGGATCCGAAACGGGCGATCCGTGCTCTGGCGCTGGGCATCTTCGACGCGATCGACGCGCACCCGTGGGTCGGAACCCAGCTGTCCCGCGAACCCTTGCAACCTGCCGTCCTGCGGATCTGGAGGAGTGTCGGGTCGTACCTGCAAAGCCTCGGCGCGACCGGCCCGGCCCGATCGGATGCCGGATCAGCATTGGTCAACTACGTCCTCGGCTCGGCGGCCCAACACGCCGCCGGAGCCAGGCGGATGGTCAGAGAAACGGATCGGAAGGCTTACCTGGAGGCCTTCGCGGCGCAGTGGACACACCACGACCCCGACCCGATCGCGCAGGAAGCGGCCGCGCTGGTCCCCGGGCACGACGACCGCGAGCAGTTCCTCGCCGGAGTCGACATCTTCCTGCTCGGCATCACCGCCGGCCTGCAGGCCACCGCAGCGGGCGCGGATCACCGAGCCGGCGTGCCCACCGAACCACGACCGCGCCGATGACTCGCCACGCACGCACCGTGATTCCGGCGCGATCCAGCGGCCCGTAGGGCCCGCGCCCGTGACCAGAAAATCTATGTCGGGCCTACTAGACTTTCTCGGCGGGGCCGGTTAACGTTTCTGTCGTTGACAGCAAAGATCGTTGAAGACGCAGACGTAGCAGGCCGAGCGTCAAGCAGGGCCCGGAAGTTCGTGGCTCGCTCGGCACCGCGATGGAGTGCATGACCGCACCCCAAGCAAGGCAAGGCAGTGGCAAGACAAGACCTTGACGTAATTCCAGGTCAGGGCACGCGAGCAGGGCCGATGCACGTTCAGGGCTCTGCCTGAGAGAACCGAATCAGAAGTACGCAGTACCGCAAGTGGCAAGGCAGTGGAAGACAAGACCTTGACGTAATTCCAGGTCAGGGCACGCAGGCAGGGCCGATGCAGGTTCGGGGCTGTGCCTGAGGCAAGAAGGTTCTGCCGTACGTGTGCGGGGCCATGAAGTTTGCGTGGGGTTCCGGCACCGGCAGAGGGCATGACAGTAGTTCAGTAATGGAAGCAGAGGAAAGGGAGGGTTCAGCACCGTTGGATCGCCCGCCGTCAGAACTTAGTTTTGGTTCTGGGGTGGACACCGCAGTCTCCAT
>NZ_JBEZZR010000042.1:0-77167 GCF_040639325.1 Actinoplanes sp. NPDC023936
CCACCTCGTGTCCCCCCCCCGATTCCCGCCCGCCGCCGCCCGGCCCCCCCCCGCGGCCGGCGCCGCCCGGATCGTCGGTCTCAGCCTGGGTCACCGGACCCTCGCCGAGGCCGACCACTGGATCGCCGAGCTGACCCCGGCGCCCGTGCTGGCCTGCACGCACCTGGTCGCGGAGCCGTTCCCGCACGTGGCGATCAGCCTGCTCACCGCTCTTTCCTACAGCAGCTCGGACGGCTTGCAGGCGGCCGCCGATCTCGCCGCCTCGGGGCAGCACGGCCGCGCCGTGCGGTTCCCCGGGGTCGAACGGCTGACCGGGGAGCTGACCGTCAGCGAGATCCTGCAGCGCAGCTCGATCTCCCGGGTGGAGGTGCTCGGCAGCGGGCCGGCCGCACCGGACACCGTTGTGGAGACCGGCGCTTTCGTCCGTCCCCAGTTCCGTGGCGGTGAGCTGGTGCTGGTCACCACGCCGGCGGCCGGCGGGCGGCTGATCCCGTTCGAAAGGCGGGATCCGACCCCCTGCTGTGCCGACCACTGATCGACACTTCCCTACTGTGGGGACATGACTCGTCTCCATCTGCCACAACAGCTGGCCGAAGCGCGCAGCGGCGTGCTGCTCTTCAGCATCACGCCGCCGCGGCGCAGCACCGCCGCGGAGCGGGTCGCGGAGATCGCCAAGGTCACCCTGGACCGGCTCAGCGGCCTGGACCTCGACGGCCTGATCCTCTACGACATCGACGACGAGTCCGACCGCAACCCCGACGAGCGGCCCTTCCCGTTCTCGGAGACCCTCGACCCGGCCCGCTATTACGCCGACCATCTGAACGGCTGGGACAAGCCGGTGGTCATCTACCGCTGCGTCGGGAAGTACTCCTCGGCCGAGCTCCGCGAGTGGATGTCAGGCGTCGACCACCGGGTCCTGAGCGTGTTCGTCGGCGCCTCCTCCGGAGGCAAGAACGTGCGCACCAGTCTGCGTGAGGCGCACGCGCTGCGCTCGGAAGTACGCCCGGAGCTGCCCCTGGGCGCCGTCGTGATCGGCGAACGCCGCGACGAACACCTGCGGATGCTCGCGAAACAGGAACGCGGCGCCGGCTTCTTCATCTCCCAGGTCGTCTACCACGTCAACGAGACGAAGAACCTGCTCTCCGACTACTACTACGCCTGCCGCGCGGGCGGCATCCCGCCCCGCACGATCATCTTCACGCTGTCGCTCTGCGGCTCGCTGAAGACCTTGGAGTTCCTCCGCTGGCTGGGCGTGGACGTCCCCCGCTGGCTCCAGAACTCCCTCCGGCACGCCGAGGACCCGCTGGCCGAGTCGTACCGCCAGTGTGTGGCGATCGCCCGGGACCTGATCGACTTCTGCGAGCACCTGGGCATCCCGTACGGCTTCAACGTCGAGAACGTCTCCATCCGCAAGACCGAGATCGAGGCCACCACCGACCTGGCCGCGGAGGTGGGCGAGCTGCTCCACTACCGCCGCCACTGACTGCCGCCACCACTGACACCCGCCGCCGCTGATTGACCGGGCCTGGCACCATCGCGTCGTGGCATGGGAATGGGTCGCACCGGCGGTGACGGGCACGGTCGGTGTCTTCACCATCCTGCTCGCCCACAAGACGCTCCGGGTCCAGCACGAGCGGGCCCTGGCCGCTGAGCGCCGCGGGCTCTACGGCAAGTTCCTCGGGGCGCTGCGCGAGGTGGAGCACTGCGACATCCGGGTCGCCTCGACCGAGGACCTTGACGAGACCCTGTCCCAAGGCGCGGTCCAGGCTTACCGGGAGGCCCGCACCCGGGCGTCCGCCCTGCTCGCGGAGATCAGCATCGTCGCCCCGTCGAAGGTGGAACGAGCCGCCAAGGCCTATTACGACGCGGCCGTGCTCAAGCCGTCAGGCAGCGCCGCTTCCCTTCGCCTCGCGCTCACCGACGCGATGCGAGCGGACATCGCCTGACCGTCAACGAGCGACAAGCACCTCGACGCGGTCCTCGACGCTCGTGACCTGGGCCGGAGCGGCGGCATGCATGATCTCGACCTCGGCCCGCTCGACCCGGAGCCGCCACGCCTGCGCGGTCCTGCCCACCGACGTCCGCGCGAGCTGGCGGGACCGGTCCCGGCGCCCGCGCCTGCCGGCGCCCCGACCCGAGGCCGCGGTGCAGCTCTCGGCCGTGGCGGCCGCGTCCCGGCTCCGCAGCCGGTGTTTGCTCGACATCACGACGAACGTCCCGAGCACCGCTGTCACGAACCAGCCGAAGACCGAACCCCACTTGAGGTGGCTGGCTGTGGCGGACTGGAGGTGCCGCAGGTGTTTCGTGAGAGCTGACCGATCGGCGATGGGTGTCCCCTCCGGGAGGATTTCGTCGAAGACCGAGGTGTCACCGGCCACGTCGAAGACATAACTGGCCATCAACGAGTCCAGAAGGGTGTGCCGCCCCGCTTTGTGGATCTGCCGGTCGACGAGTGCCTTGACGTGCCGCGCCGAGGTGCTGTCACCGATCTCGCCGCGGCGCAGCTGGTCGGTGATCCGGTCGCGCAGCATCCACAGCCGGTTCCGGTAGATGCTGTGCGCCAGGTTGGTGAGCTGCTTGACCAGAACGAACGGCAGCACGGCGACGGTCAGGGACATCAGCAGTAGCACTACCGAAATGGCGTCCATGTCACGGGCCCGCCTTCGGATTGGGCGGCGACTTCGCCTCGAGTTCTTTCTCCAGCTCGTCCATCCGCAGGCGCTGAGTTTTGATCTTGCGCTTCCGGAGCCGACTCTGAATGAGAAGAACTCCGGAGCAGACGCAGAGGACGACGGCGAACAGAATCACGATGCGAAAACTGTTCGCGGTAGGGGCTTCCTTGCCGGCCAGGTTACCGACGAGTTCGACGACCACGCGCAACGGAAATGTCGAGATCAAGAGCAGCAGCACCGCACCGAAAATCTCCGCGACGCGCTGCCACAACGAGTACCGAGCGACCCGGACCGTCGCCCGCTCCTTGTCGCGGAGCACCTGGTTTTCCGCCCTGAGCTGGGAAATCTCCAGCCTCGCCTCGGCTACCTGCAGCTCGGCCTCTTTGGCACGGTGCTCGAACTGCTCCAAGCGAAGCGCGGTGCGCTCGGCGTCGATGGACATGGCGGGCAGCATAGCGGTGTCCAATAGATCAATACCCGTAGCCCCAGCCCGACACGCGATTGGCGACTCCGAATCTTGGCGACTTCCGATCAATGACCCGCTACCCATGATCCCCCATTCCGATGGGCGCTTACCGTGGCTACCGAACGGCACACACGTTCAGAAACGCCTCAGCCCGTGACCGAAATCTGTCCCCCATCCGACACCGTTTAACTCAAAGAAGCCGAATGACCACTTTGCGTAAATCCTATCGCGCTTTTCAAGAATTGCGCATCATCATCACTGTGATACGGACTCCGCGCCCCGCCGGTTGTGCCACCACTACCGCGATCGGATGACCAGGCCACTCACGCCTAGTAGTTACGAAGCAAGACTAGTCCCATGCATAGATCAACTCAAGCGTGCGACCTGGAAGGATGAACCCATGCTGGTTGCCTTCTCTGTCACGCCGATCGGGGCCGGTGACTCCGTCGGGGACGCCGTCGCCGAGGCGGTGCGCGTCGTCCGCGCCTCGGGACTGCCCAATCGGACCGATGCCATGTTCACCACGATCGAGGGTGAGTGGGACGAGGTGATGGCGGTCGTGAAGCAGGCCGTGGACGCCGTCGCCGCTGTCGCCCCGCGGGTGAGCCTGTCGCTGAAGGCCGACGTGCGGCCCGGCGTCACCGGCGCGCTCACCGCGAAGGTCGAGCACATCGAGCGGGTCCTGAAAGAATGAAGCGACTGGTGATGTGGGACATCGACTACACGCTGCTGCGCGGCGGCGGGGTCGCGGCGCGGTCCTGGAAAGCGGCGTTCACCGAGGTGACAGGTGTCGCCTGGCAGGACACGCCGGTCTTCGGCGGGCGCACCGACCTGGACATCTGCGCCGAGGTGTTCGCGACGCACGGGGTGACCGACTGCACGCCGGAACGCTTCTTCGCCCGGTACATCGAGATGGTGCACGAGGTCCGGCACGAGTTCGCCGAGCAGGGCGCGCTCATGCCGGGCGTCCGTGAGGTGCTGACCCGGCTCCGGGGCCGGCCCGAAGTGGTGCAGACCCTGGTGACCGGCAACGTGCCCGAGGTCGCCCGGGCCAAGGTCGCCGCGTTCGGGCTGGGCGACGAGTTCGACACCGAGGTCGGCGGTTACGGCACCGACGACAGCGTCCGGGCCACGCTCGTCAAGCGGAGCCTGGAACGGGCCGAGGCGAAGTACGGCGAACCGTTCCGCCCGGTCGTCATCGGCGACACGGTGAACGACGTGCGGGCCGCCCTCGCGAACGGCGCGGTCGCCGTGGCGGTGGCGACCGGCGCAACGACCGCAGCCGATTTGCTGGCGGCGGGCGCGCACACGGTGCTGCCCGACCTCAGCGATCCGGACCGGGCGATCGAGGCGCTGACCGCCTGACCCTCACGGCCGCAGCTCCGGCGGGAACCCGGTCCACCGCAGCTCCACCGGCAGATGCGTCACGTCGTTGACCAGGATCACCCGGGGCACCTGTCCGGCCGGGAACCGGATCAGGGTGACCCCGGTGTTGCACTGGTTCACCACCCGGAACCGCTCGGTGGGCGCCGCGTACGCCTCCCGCAGGAACCACCCCACCTGGAAGTTGTGGGTGATGACCAGCTCGTGGCTGTCCTCCAGGACCGGACCGGTGAACCGGGTGATCATCGCGGCGGAGGCGGCCCGGTCGTCGCTGGGAACCCGGTCGTCGAGTTCCGGCGCCTGGCGGACCGGCACCGCCGGAAAGTGCCGGGCCACGATCTGCGCGGTGCGCACCGCCCGCGCTTTCGGGCTGTGACTGATCGCTTCCAGGGGCAGGCCGGCCAGCCGCAACCCGAGCAGCTCGGCCTGCTGCCGCCCGGCCTCGGTCAGATCCGACTGGTCGGGCACGGCCTCGCCGTGCCGCACGAGCCACAGATGCCGAACAGCCACACCGGCCCCCTCACCTCACGTCGGGCTGACCGGGTTCGGCAGCGCGCCCCCGAACCGGCGGTCCCGTTGCGCGTACAACTCGCACGCATACCAAAGGTGCCGCCGGTCGAAGTCCGGCCACAAGGTGTCCAGGTAGACCATCTCCGCGTACGCCGACTGCCAGAGCAGGAAGTTGGAGGTCCGCTGCTCGCCGGAGGGGCGCAGGAACATGTCCACATCCGGCACCTCGGGGTGGTAGAGGTACCGCGCGATGGTCTTCTCGTTGACCTTGTCGGCCTTGAGCCGGCCGGCTGCCACGTCCCGGGCGATCGCCGCCGCCGCGTCCGCGATCTCGGCCTGGCCGCCGTAGTTCACGCAGAACTGCAGGGTGAGCGTCGAGTTCTTCCTGCTCATCTCCTCGGCGGTCTGCAGCTCGGAGATCACGCTTTTCCACAGTCGCCCGGCCCGGCCCGACCAGACCACCCGCACGCCGAGGTCGACCAGCTGGTCGCGGCGGCGGCGGATGACGTCCCGGTTGAAGCCCATCAGGAAGCGCACCTCCTCGGGCGAGCGCTTCCAGTTCTCGGTGGAGAACGCGTATGCCGACAGGTACGGGATGCCGAGCTCGATGGCGCCCTCGATGGTGTCGAACAGGCTGTGCTCACCCTGCTCGTGCCCCTTCGTCCGGGACAGGCCGCGCTCCTTGGCCCAGCGGCCGTTGCCGTCCATGACGATCGCCACGTGTTTCGGCAGCGCGGCGGAGGGCAGCTGGGGCGGTCGGGCGCCGGAGATGTGCGGGGTGGGCGGACGCGGGCTCAAGGGTTCAACTCCCGTCGATCGACAAGCGGCAGCGAACGCAGCGCTCGTTCCATGTGCCATTGCAGGTGGGCGGCGACCAGGCCGCTGCACTCCCGGCGCACCGGAGACTCGGACGCGTCGGCGACCGCCCAGTCGCCGCTGGTCAACGCGGACATCAGGCCGAGGGTGGCCGGGCTGGGATGGGCGGCGCCGGGCGGCCGGCAGTCCGGGCAGACGGCGCCGCCGGCCGGGACCGCGAACGCGGCGTGCTGCCCCGGTGTGCCGCAGACCGCGCACTCGTTGACCGCGGGCGCCCAGCCGGCGAAGGCCATGCCGCGCAACAGGTACGCGTCGAGGACCAGGCTGCCGGCGTGCTCACCCGCCGCGAGCGCCTTGAGCGCGCCGAGGGTGAGCTGGAACAGCCGCAGCGCGGGCTCCCGCTCGACCGGGGTGAGCCGCTCCGCGGTCTCGCAGATCGCGCTGGCCGCGGTGTATCTCGGGTAGTCGCCCAGCAGTTTCTTGCCGCAGAGATCGATGGCCTCGACCTGACTGACCGAGTGCAGCGAGCTGCCCAGCCCTTCGGGCGAGCCGGCGAGCTGCAGGTCGATGTGGCCGAACGGCTCGAGCCGCGCCCCGAAACGCGACGAGGTGCGCCGCACGCCCCGGGCGACAGCGCGGAGCCGGCCGTGCCGGCGGGTCAGCAGGGTGACGATCCGGTCGCTCTCGCCGAGTTTCTGCACACGCAGCACCACCGCGTCGTCGCGGTAGAGCTGGCGTCGGTATCCGGCAGGCACCCCGCCATTCTGCCCGGTGCCTACGACAAACCCTGACCCGGATCTCAGGGTCGGCTCCGGGGCGGGACCGATGGCGCTCGGGGTGGCCGCGGAAATAGCGTTCCAGCATGAGCCGAAGAGTTGCCCTTGTACTCGCCGCCGCGTCGATGGTTGCTCTGACCGGCTGCGACGGAGTGGTCGGCGCCACGATGACCTTCGATGACGTCGAGAAGGCCAAGGTCACCGACATCGTGATGTCCGGCGCCAGCGGCGATGTGGTGATCACCACGGGCAGCGTCACGGAGACCCGGATCAAGCGGGTGGTCCGCGGCTCGGCCAACCCCGGCCCGTCCTACCGGCTCACCGGCTCGACGCTCGAGATCTCGACCGACTGCGGGCACCGGTGCAGCATCGCCTACGAGATCAGCGCGCCGGCCGGAGTGGTCGTCCGGGGCCAGCTGACCTCCGGCGACATGCAGTTCTCCGGGACCGGCGCCATCGACCTGAAGCTCACCTCGGGCGACGTCATCGTGCAGAACGCCACCGGTCCGGTGAAGGTCGAGGCCACCTCCGGCGATCTTCAGGTGATCGACGCGCCGGCGCTGACGGTCGACTTCACCTCGGGCAACGTCATCGCGGAGCGGATCGCCGGCCCGATCCAGGCGAAGGCCACCTCCGGCGACATGCAGATGGATCTCAGCGCGCCGGCCTCGGTGACCGCGTCCCTGCAGAGCGGCGACCTCAACCTGACGGTCCCGGAGGGCGCCTACCAGGTCCGCACCGACACCGGCAGCGGCGACGCGGTCGTGGAGAACCTGAAGAACGACCCGCGGGCCACCAACGTGATCGACCTACGCACGCGTAGCGGCGACCTTTTCGTGACGACCCGCTGACAGGGCATCCGCCGAGCGCACGCCCACGCCGGGCGGAGGCGAGACCGGCACGGGGCCGGGCGAGGCCGGGACCGGGGCGGCCGTCTTACGCCCGGGGACCAGCGCCGGCCGGCGGCCCGCCGACAGGTCCTCCACCCAGCCCACCACGGCCAGGGCCACGCCGAGGAGCACCGCCACCACGACGGCACGCCACGAGATGCCGACCCAGCCGGCCACCGGCAACCCGTGTGCCTCACCGACCTGGGTGACCGCCACGATGACCGGGATGTGCCAGAGGTAGATGGTGAGCGCCCGGGCATTCAGGACGGTCAGGACGCGGTGCTCCCGGACCATCGGGGACAGCCCCAGCGCCACCAGGATGAACGCGGCGGACCAGAGCGCGTTGCCGAGCGGGATGTCGTTGAGGTCGTATCCGCGCGGACCGGGATGGGTGAGCACCCAGGCGGCCGCGGGCACGGCCAGGGCGGCGGCCAGCGTGAACAGCCGTTTGCGCCCGAGCCGGCGAAGGTGGCCGTCGTGATGCGCGAAGCCGAGCAGCCAGGCGCCGCCGTACAGCGCGAGGTCGTGCGGCACGGCCGGCACGGAAAGATCAGCGATTTCCAGGACGGCCAGCGCCAGATAGGGCACCACAACGGTAATAACCGGAAATTTTCGGAATGCTGGTAATAGCAGCGGCGACAACAGCACGAACCACAGGAAGTCCCGCAGATACCAGGTGTGGCTCAGCGACTGCATCCACCACCCGGTGGCCTCCGGGTTCACCAACGGAAAACCCCAGAGCAGCAGGTGTACGTCGAACGGGGTACCGGCGATCAGCATCGCCGGCACCGCGATCAGCAATCCCAGCACCCAGAGCGACGGCAGCAACCGCCGCAGGCGCCGTTCCACCGCCCACACGCCGAACCGGTCCAGCGACGCGGCCATCAGCGAGCCGGCCAGCGCAAACATCACCGACATGGCCGGAAATACGACTGTCAGCGCTGTCCAGCCGGTGAGGTGGTAAACCACGACCCGCACGGTCGCCGCCGCACGCAACAGGTCCAGGTACCGGTTCCGCATGACCGAAGGTGTTACCCGCCCTCGACCGAAAAGCGCAAATCCCGGTGAACTATCCCATAGTCAGGAAATGTCTAATTATCGATTCAAAAACCCAGCTTACGAAGCTGCTTCGGATCCCGCTGCCACTCCTTGGCGACGCGCACATGAAGATCCAGGTAAACCTTGCTTCCCAGAAGTTCCTCGATCTGTTCCCGCGCCTGGGAACCAACCTGCTTGAGCCGTTCGCCCCGGGTCCCGATCACGATCGACTTCTGGCTCGGCCGCTCCACGTACAGATCCGCATAGATCTTGGTGAGCTTGCCCTCGACCTGCATCTCCTCGACCAGCACGGCGATCGAGTGCGGCAGCTCGTCGCGCACGCCCTCCAGCGCCGCCTCCCGGATCAGCTCGCCGATCAGCACCTGTTCCGGCTCGTCGGTCAGCACGTCGTCCGGATAGAGCTGCGGCGACTCCGGCAGGTACTTGACCATCACGTCGGTCAGCTGCTCCACCTGGTGCCCGGAGACCGCGCTGACCGGAATGATCTCGGCGAATTGGTGCAGCTGCGACACCGCGAGCAGCCGCTCGGCCAGCACCTGCGGGCTGACCAGGTCGACCTTCGTCACCACCGCGATCACGGTGGCCTTGAGCTGGCTCATCTCCGAGGAGATGAACCGGTCGCCACGCCCGATCGGCTCGTCCGCCGGGAAGCAGATGCCGATCACGTCGACCTCGCTCCACGTTTCCCGGACGAGGTCGTTCAGCCGCTCGCCGAGCAGCGTGCGGGGCCGGTGCAGACCCGGCGTGTCGACCAGCACGAGCTGCGAGTCCGGCCGGTGCAGGATGCCGCGGATCACGTGCCGGGTGGTCTGCGGCTTGTTCGACGTGATCGCGATCTTCTGTCCGACGATCGCGTTGGTCAGCGTCGACTTGCCGGCGTTGGGCCGCCCGACGAAACAGGCGAAACCGGCCCGGTAAACCCCGTCCTCCCGCTTGTCGGAACGCGCGGCCTTGTGCCGGTGCACTCGCGGCGAGATCCCCTTCCCGGTACGCGTATCCGGCTGCGCCGAAGCAGCGGAACGCGTGCGGGGCTTACGGGGTGGGCGCGCGTCACCGGTCGGGCTGGCTTTGCCCGTACCCAAGGAAGTGGTCTTCTCCTGCCTCTTCGCCGCCTGTCGTTCCTGGCGGCGGCGGGCGTTGCGCTCGCCCGGCGTGAGGTGCCGGTCGTCCGGTTCCGGCGCCATCACAGGACCGTGCCGAGCAGCGAGCCGTCCGGGCCGGCCACGTGCACCGGCGCGTCGGCGGCCAGGTCACGCACCGCGGCGTGCCCGGACCCGTCCAGCGTCGAGGCCTCGGTCACCACGGCGGCCGCCTCCAGTTTCGTCGCGCCGGAGGACGCCGCCTGCGCCACGGCCAGTTGCAGGGCGGTCAGGGCGAGGCTGGGCAGCGCCACCGACGCCGCCGCGTAGGTGCGGCCGTCCTGGTCGCGCACCGCCGCGCCCTCGACCGCACCGGCCCGCGCGCGCGCACTGCGCGCCAGCGTGACCAGCTTGGCGTCCTCGGCGCTCAGCGGGGTGCCGTCCGTGGCGGGCACCGGAACGGCGGCGTTGATCTGCTCAGGCATCTGCGGGTTGTCTTTCCTCGGTCTCGTCGACGTTCTCGTCGTTCTTCTCTTCGGCGGTCGGCTCCGGGCCCGACCGGCGCACCAGCACCGAGTCGATCCGGTTCCGCCGGCCGGTGGTGCCCTCGGCGACCAGGTGCAGCCCGTTCACGTCGACGTGGGCGCCGGGGATCGGCACCCGGCCCAGCGTCTGGGCCAGCAGGCCGCCGACCGTCTCCACCTCGTCGGTGGGCAGCTCCACGCCGAACACGTCGCCCAGGTCCTCGATCGGCAGCCGGGCGGCGACCCGCACCGAACCGTCCTCGAGGTGTTCGATGGGCGGGCGTTCCACGTCGTACTCGTCGGTGATCTCACCGACGATCTCCTCGAGGATGTCCTCGATGGTGACCAGGCCGGCGGTGCCGCCGTACTCGTCCACCACGATCACCAGGTGCGAGCGCGCCGCCTGCATCTCGGAGAGCAGGTCGTCGACGGGCTTGGACTCGGGCACGAAGGTGGCCGGGCGCATCGCGTCCGCCACCGCCTGCGCGGTCGCCGCCGGATCGCCGTTCTGGGTGCGGCGGATCACGTCTTTCAGATAGAGCACGCCGAGCACGTCGTCGACGGTCTCGCCGATCACCGGGATCCGGGAGAACCCGGACCGCAGGAAGAGGTAGAGCGCCTGCTGGAGGGTTTTCGGCGCCTCGATCCACACCATCTCGGTCCGCGGCACCATCACCTCACGGGCGATCGTGTCGCCGAGCGCGAACACCGAGTGGATCATCTCGCGCTCGCCGTGCTCGACGACGCCGCGCTGCTCCGCCAGGTCGACCAGCTCCCGCAGCTCCACCTGGCTGCCGAACGGGCCCTCCGGGAACCCCTTGCCCGGCGTCACCGCGTTACCGATCAGGATCAGCAGCTGGGCGAGCGGGTTGAGCACCTTGCCGAGCCAGCGCACCAGCGGGGCGGTCGCCCGGCCCACCGCGTACGCGTGCTGGCGGCCCACGGTCCGCGGGGCGACACCGATCACCACGAAGCTGACCAGCGTCATCGTGCCGGCCGCGACGAGCGCCGCCTGCCAGCCGACGCCCCAGGTGTCCACCGCGACGAGCGCCACCAGGGTGGTCGCGGTCAGCTCGCAGAGCAGGCGCAGCAGCAGGAGCAGGTTGACGTAACGGACCACGTCGCCGGCGACGGCGGAGAGCGCTGTCGCGCCGCGCTGTCCTTCCCGGGCGAGTTCGGCGGAGCGGGCCTGGCTGACCGTGGCCAGCGCGGCGTCGGTCATCGACGCCAGGCCGGCCAGCAGCACCAGCGCCACCGCGCAGATGATCAGTTGCAGGTCCGGCAGGCCCGCCGAGGCGGGCGCTGCCAGCAGAGAGGCGGGCTCCATGGTCAGCCGGCCTTGCGTGTGGCGCGCCAGCTCTGCAGAAGCTTGTTCTGCAGAGCGAACATCTCCCGTTCCTCGTCCGGCTCGGCGTGGTCGTAACCGAGCAGGTGCAGCGCGCCGTGCACGGTCAGCAGGTGCAGCTCGTCGGCGGCGGAGTGCCCGGCGACGGCGGCCTGTTTCGCCGCCACCTCGGGTGCCAGCACGATGTCGCCGAGCAGAGCCGGCTCGCCGACACCCGACTCGCCCGGGCCGTGGTCGACGCTGCCCTCGTCCATCGGGAAGGCGAGCACGTCGGTGGGCCCGTCGCTGCCCATCCAGCGATGGTTCAGCTCGGCCATGTAGTCGATGTCGACGAGCAGGATCGACAGCTCAGCGAGTGGGTTGACCCCCATCTCGTCCAGGGCGTGCCGGGCAACCGCGAGGATCGCGTCGGTGTCGACCTCGACTCCCGACTCGTTGGCGATCTCGATGGACATAGTGGTGCGATTACCCCTTGCGAATCAGCGCCGTCGCCCGGTGCGGCCACCACTGGCGGCCCGGCCCGGCACGGCATGGACGGATTGTGCTGCCTGTTGTTCCTGATCGGCGTCGAACCTGGCGTAGGCGTCGACGATCTCGGCGACCAGGCGGTGCCGCACCACGTCGGAGCTGGACAGCTCCGCGAAGTGCACGTCCTCGACGTCGCGCAGGATCTCCCGCACGACCTTGAGGCCGCTCGACGTGCCGCCGGGCAGGTCGACCTGCGTCACGTCACCGGTCACTACGATCTTGGAGCCGAAGCCGAGACGGGTCAGGAACATCTTCATCTGCTCGGGCGTGGTGTTCTGCGCCTCGTCCAGAATGATGAACGCGTTGTTCAGCGTCCGGCCCCGCATGTACGCCAGCGGCGCGACCTCGATCGTCCCGGCCGCCATCAGCCGCGGGATGGACTCCGGGTCGAGCATGTCGTGCAGGGCGTCGTAGAGCGGCCGCAGGTACGGATCGATCTTCTCGGTCAGCGTGCCCGGCAGGAAGCCGAGCCGCTCACCGGCCTCGACCGCCGGCCGGGTCAGGATGATCCGGCTGATCTCCTTGGCCTGCAGCGCCTGCACCGCTTTCGCCATGGCGAGATACGTCTTACCGGTACCGGCGGGGCCGATCCCGAAGACGATGGTGTTCTCGTCGATGGCGTCGACGTAGCGTTTCTGGCCCAGCGTCTTCGGGCGGATGGTGCGCCCGCGCCGGGACAGGATGTTGAGGGTGAGCACCTCGGCGGGGCGCTCGGTGGTGTTCGCCTCGAGCATCGCGAGCGTCCGCCGGACGGCGTCCACGCTCAGCGTCTCGCCTTTCTCGATGAGCTCGACGAGCTCGGAGAAGAGGCGTTCCGCCGTGGCGTTGTCGGCCGGCTCACCGGTGACGGTGATCTCGTTGCCGCGAACGTGCACGTCGCTGCTGAGGGATTTCTCGATGAGACGGAGGATCTCGTCCTTGGCGCCGAGCAGGTTCACCATGATCTTCGGATCACTGACCGAGATCTTGGTCTGCGCCCGCACCGGGCTGGACGAGCCCGTGCTGGAAGAGTTCGGCGTACCGGTCATAGGGCGGCCCTGGGGCCTCCGCCACCTGCTCTCTTTCTCTACGTCGCCTTTGCGGGGCGGCGTGCTGAAGGATCGTGCCATCCTATCCGCTCGGCCGGTGCCTCGCCGATGCCATTATCGCCGCCCCGCGCACGATCACCCGGCCGGTACGGGCTCCGGACCTGCGGAAGCGGGCCCGCCGTCGAACCCGTCCTGGAACCTGCGGAACCGATAGGTCGCCCAGTGCATCCGGACCACTTCCCCGGTGTCGTCCCGGGTCAGCCGCAGCAGCTCGCCCGCCTCCCGGCCGGACACCGTCCGCAGCACGTCCGGCCGGTCCGGCAGCGGCTGGAACACCGCCGGCGGCCGGTCCGCTGGCGCGTCCGCGAGCCGGGCCTCCAGCCGGTCGTCGTGCCAGGCGAAGACGAACTCGGAACCCTCGCTCCACCAGCGGCCGAGCACCGACCGGTACGACTTCGGCGCCGGCGGGGCGATCCGCCACGGCCGGATCTCCGCCGGATCCAGCTCGACGGCGAGCCGGAGCAGCTCGTGCACCAGCTCGTTGATCTGGCCGGCGCCACCCGAGGAGCCGAGGACCGCGCAGCCCAGAGCGCCCGGGTTGCCCTCGCCGCCCCGGCGGCCGTAGACGCCGGCCAGGAAGCCGGGCATCGCGCCGTCATGGCCGACGTGCACGACCCGCCGCCCCTCCGGGATCAGGATCAGGCCGAGCCCGAAGCCGGCGCCCCAGAGCGCCTCGTCGGTGGTGGTGAGCGGCCAGCGCATCTCGTCGACGGTGGTGGCGGCGAGGACCCGGCCGGCCGGGTCGATCCGTTCCGGGCTGGCCAGGAACGCGGCCCACTTCGCCATGTCGGAGGCGGTGCTCCAGAGCTGGGCGGCGGGTGCGATGCCGTCCAGCTCGATCGGCGGCTCCGGCCGGGCGGCGTCGGAGTACGCGTCGACCACGTACCCGATCGCGGCCTGCCGTGGCGTCGTCGCGGTGCTGGCGCGCAGGCCCAGCGGGGTCAGGATGTACTCGTCGAGGACCTGCTCCCAGGTGCCGCCGCGGACCTTCGCGACGAGCTGGCCGAGCACCGCCAGACCCAGGTTGGAGTAATGGAACCGGCGGGCGTTCGGCAGGACCCGCTCGGCCCGGTCCAGTTCGGCGACGAGCCGGGCCGCGTCCGGGGTGATCAGGGTGTCCCAGACGTCGCCGTACGGCTCCCGCTGGAAACCGGCCGTGTGCGACAGCAGCCGGCGCAGCGTGGCGTCGCCGTGCGCGGGCACGTCGAGGTACGCGGAGACCGGCTTGTCCAGGTCGATCAGCCCCTCGTCGCGGGCCTGCATGACGAGCACCGCGGTGAACGTCTTGGTGACCGAGCCGATCCGGAACCGGGTCTCCGGGCCGAGCGGATGCGCGGGGTTGCCGGACTCGCCGACGGTGAAGGCCCAGGGCTCACGGTCGGCGCGGTGCAGCGCGACCGAGAGGGCCGGGACGCGGCCGTCGGCCTGGACCTTGCGGGCGACGCGTTCGTACCGGGAGAGCGGCCCGCTCACTGGCCGGCCAGCATCGGGCCCAGCGGGGCGCCACCGAGGACGTGCGCATGCACGTGGAAGACCTCCTGGCCGGAGTCCCGGCCGGTGTTGAAGATCAGCCGGAAGCCGCCGGTCAGGTCCTCCTTCTCGGCGACCGCGGCCGCGGTGGCCAGCACGTCGGCGGCGGCGGAGGGGTCGGCGGCGAGTGCCACCACGTCGGCGTGATGCGCGACCGGGATCACCAGGACGTGCGTCGGCGCCTTCGGATCGATGTCCCGGAAGGCCACGGTCGTCTCGGTACGGTGCACGACGGTCGCCGGGATCTCACCGGACACGATGCGGCAGAAGAGGCAGGAGTTTTCCACCTATCGGATCTTAGGTGTTGCGGATTGAATGGTCGGCGGATCCTTGTCGCATATTCTGGGAGCGCTCTCATGACCGATCTCGATCACTTACTCGCACAGCTCACGCTGGACGAGAAGGTGTCCCTGCTGACCGGGCAGGACTTCTGGTCGCTGCCCGCGATCCCGCGCATCGGCCTGCGCTCACTCGTCATGTCCGACGGTCCGGTCGGCGTCCGCGGCACCGGGTACGCCCCCGACGACCCGTCGATCGCCCTGCCCAGCCCCACCGCCCTCGCCGCGACCTGGGACGCCGCCCTGGCCGAACGAGCCGGCCGGCTGCTCGGCCAGGAGTCCCGCCGCAAGGGCGTGCACGTGCTGCTCGGCCCCACCGTGAACCTGCACCGCACCCCGCTCGGCGGCCGGCACTTCGAGTGCTACTCGGAGGACCCGCTGCTCAGCGGCGAGATCGCCACCGGGTTCGTGACAGGCGTGCAGAGCCACGGCGTCGGCACCACCGTCAAGCACCTGGTCGGCAACGACTTCGAGACCGACCGGATGACCGTCGACGTGCGCATCCCGCCCCGGGCGCTGCGGGAGCTCTACCTGGCGCCGTTCGAGCGGGTCGCGGCGGCCGGCGGGTGGGGTGTGATGAGCGCGTACAACGGGGTGAACGGTGCGCCGATGGCGGCCAACGGGACGATCCAGGAGGACATCCTCAAACGCGAGTGGGGCTTCGACGGGGTGGTCGTCTCGGACTGGCGGGCGGCGCGCTCCACGGTCGGCAGCGCCCTCGGGGGCCTGGACATCGCGATGCCGGCGATGGACAACCCGTGGGGCCCGGCGCTGGCCGAGGCGGTCCGGACCGGCCGGGTGCCGGAAGAGGTGATCGACGACAAGGTACGCCGGGTGCTGCGGCTCGCCCTGCGAACCGGCGCGCTGGAGGGCCACCCCGTCCCCGACGTGCCGCTCGACGAGGACGGCACGGCTGTCGCGCACCAGGTGGCGGTCCGCTCGTTCGTGCTGGCCCGCAACGACGGCGTGCTCCCGCTGGCCGCGGCCGAACTGTCCCGCGTCGCGGTGATCGGCGCCCTCGCCACCGACGCCCGCGTGCTCGGCGGCGGCAGCGCCCAGGTCACCCCGCCGCACGTGATCTCACCGCTGGACGGGCTCCGCGCGGTTTTGCCGGGCGTCGAGGTCGCCTACGCGGTCGGCGCCGACCCGCGACCGTTCCTGCCCGCCGCGGCCGGCCCGGACTGGGGCAAGTTCCAGCTCGACCTGGACGGATACGACTTCACCGTGGAGACCGGGACCGTCCGGTGGATCGGCGACCTGCCCGGCGGCCGCGACGTCGCCACGACGACCAGCCTGGTCCTGCGCACCTCGCTGACGCCCGAGACCTCCGGCGAGCACCTGCTGGCGATCTCCGGCTTCGGCGCGTTCGAACTGACCGTCGGCGATCAGAAGATCTACCAGGGCTCGCTGCACCCGCCCGGCACCGGCCGCGCCGATCTCCTGCTGCACCCGCGCGAACAGCGCTTCCCGATCACCCTGGAAGCCGGCGTGACCGTTCCGGTGGTGCTCCGCCAGTCCTTCGAGCCCGGAATGGCACACTCGGTAGCCACTACCCTCGGTCACCGCCCCCCGGGCCCCGACGAGGAGGGCCTGATCGCTTCCGCCGTCGAGCTGGCGGCCCGGTCGGACGTAGCCGTCGTCGTGGTCGGCACCACCGAGCAGGTCGAGTCGGAAGGGTTCGACCGCACCTCGCTCGCCCTGCCCGGCCGCCAGGACGAGCTGGTCTCCCGGGTCGCCGCCGCCAACCCGCGCACCGTCGTCGTGGTCAACGCCGGCTCCCCGGTGCTCCTGCCCTGGTCCGAAGAGGCCGCAGCGGTCCTGCTCACCTGGTTCGGCGGCCAGGAGGCGGGTGCCGCACTGGCCGACGTGCTGCTCGGCGTCGAGGAACCGGGCGGCCGCCTGCCGACCACCTGGCCCCGGCGCGAACAGGACTGCCCGATCCTGGACGTCCGCGTCACGGACGGCGCGCTCACCTATGACGAGGACATCTTCATCGGATACCGCGCGTGGTTGCGCTCACCGGCCAGCCCACTCTTCACATTCGGTCACGGTCTGGGTTACACCACTTGGGGGTACGGGGACCTGACAGTCACCGAGAGTGAGGCGGTCGTGTCCGTTACCAACATCGGTGAACGCGCCGGTCGGGAGGTGGTCCAGATCTACCTGTCCTACACGGGCCCGGCGGGCGACACGGGCCCGGCGGGCGACACGGGCCCGGCAGGCGACACGGGCCCGGCGGGCGACGCGAGCTTGAACCACGGCGCGGGCCCGGCAGGCGGCGTGCCGGAGCGGCCGGAGCGCTGGCTCGCCGGGTTCGCCTCGGTGGCCGCCGCGCCGGGCGAGACGGTCACGGTGCGGGTACCGCTGCCGGAGCGGGCGTTCCAGGTATGGGACGACGGCTGGCGCACGATCCACGGCACCTACACCGTGACCGCGGCACACGCCCTCGACGAGCCCCGAGGTGCCACCACCCTGACGCTGAGCTGACGCCGGAAGGCGACGCGCGGATTGCCCCCGCGATCCGGACTCGCCAAGATCCGGCCACGGCCGAGCCGAGCCGTAGCTCCAGCCACGGCCGAACCGAGCCGTAGCTCCAGCCACGGCCGAACCGAGCCGTAGCTCCAGCCGGTAATGACGGCCTCATGACCTGCCCCAGCTACGGCTCGCGCGCCCGAGCCGTAGCTGGGGCATGGAATCCGCGCTTTTTTCATGCGCGAGCTACGGCCGGGCAGCGCGAGCCGTAGCTGGCGCATGTCATCAGGCTTGATTCCATGGCTGAGCGACGGCTCGCGGACCTGAGCCGTCGCTGAGGCAGGTTATCCGGCTGGCTGGTGGGCCGTCCGCGCGAGGATTGGGGTCAGGAGCACACGGGGCGGCTCCGGCACGTGGATGAAAGCACACCGAAGGCGTGCGTGTGCCCGCGTCTCGGTCCTGGCACATGTGGGAGTACACGATGGCGTTGTGTGTGCCCTCACCTTTCCTCGGCCGCAATCTTGGCAACTGACACCAAGCCCGGGGCGGATGACCCTGAGTTGCCAAGATCTGCGGCGGGGTGAGCGCGACGGCGGCGGCGGGCAGCGGGCGCGCGGTGGGCGGGTTACCAGCGGTGGAGGCGGGTGGCCAGGACTGCCAGCGCCGCCACCCCCGCCGTTGAGGTGCGGAGCACCGCGTCGCCCAAGCGGACCGGGGTGGCGCCTGAGTCGCGGAAAGTCTCCAGCTCGGCGTCGCTGATGCCGCCCTCGGGGCCCACCACCAGCACTATCTCGCCCTCGGCCGGCAAGGCGACCTGGGTCAGCCGCTCGGTCGCCTCCTCGTGCAGCACCAGCGCGGCTGCCGATTCGGACAGGCGGGACGCCACCTGTTTCGTCGAGCAGTCCGGGTCGCCGGCCACCACGGGCAGCCAGGAGCGGCGCGCCTGCTTGGCGGCTTCACGGGCGGTGGCGGCCCACTTGTCGCGGGCCTTGAAACCTCGGTCGCCGCGCCACTGGGCGACCGAGCGGGACGCCGCCCACGGGACGATCTCGTCCACGCCGGTCTCGGTCATCGCCTGGACGGCCAGCTCGCCGCGGTCGCCCTTGGCGATGCCCTGCACGACGACCAGCCGCGGGTCCGCCGCCGGATCCGCCCGCCGTTCGGTGATCGCGACGTCGACGCTTCCCTTGCCGACCGCGGTGACCTCGGCTCTCGCGGAGCCGCCCCGGCCGTCGGCGAGGATCAGGGACTCGCCTGCCCGGAGCCGCTGCACGGTGGCGGCATGGTGGCCCTCCGGCCCGTCCAGCGTGAACGTCGAACCGGTGGGCAGGCTCTCGACCAGAAACAGCGGCGCAGACACGCCCGAGACGCTACCCGCCCCTCGTCTGCTCCTGGTCAGCCCGGTTGCCCGGGACTGAGAGAAGAGGGGCGCAACCACTCACGCAGGCCGCCCGGCGCGGGGAGCGTCAGCGAACCCGCGCCGGGTCCTCGGCGGGAGCGACGGTCTTGACCCCCGCCCCGCTGCGAAAAACGTCTTTAATGTCCGTTGAAAGCGTCGCGCATCCGGGAGAAGAAGCCGCCCTGCTTGGAGAGCTCGGCAACGTCCTCGCCGCGGGTTTTCGCGAAGTCGCGGAGCATGCGCTCCTGGTCGACGGTGAGCTTGGTCGGCGTCTTGACGTCGAGGTGGACGAAGAGGTCGCCTCGGCCCTGGCCGCGCAGGTGCGGCACGCCCTTGCCGCGGATGCGGAGCGTGCTGGCGGGCTGGGTACCGGCCTTGACCTCGATGTTCTCCTCGCCGTCCAGGGTCTTGATGGTCATCCTGGTGCCGAGGGCCGCCGCGGTCATCGGGAGCGTGACGCGGCAGTGCAGGTCGTCGCCCTTGCGCGAGTAGACGTCGTGCGGACGCTCGTGGATCTCGACGTAGAGATCGCCGGCGGTGCCGCCGCCGGGGCCGACCTCGCCCTGCTGGGCCAGCCGGATGCGCATGCCGTCCTCGACGCCCGCCGGGATCTTCACGGTGAGGGAGCGGCGAGTCCTTATCCGGCCGTCACCGGCACAGGTCGGGCAGGGGGTCGGGATGACCGTGCCGTGACCCTGGCAGTTGGTGCAGGGGCGGGACGAGACCACCTGGCCCAGGAAGGTGCGCTGCACCGACTGGACCTCGCCGCGACCGGAGCAGACCTCACAGGTGGCGAGGTGCGTGCCGGGGGCGGTGCCGGCGCCGGAGCACTGGGTGCAGAGGACCGCGGTGTCGACGGTGATCGGCGCCTCGACGCCGAACGCGGTCTCCACCAGGTCGAGCTCCAGGCGCAGGATCGCGTCGGCGCCGGGGCGGGTCCGCGGGCGCGGGCCTCGGCCGCCACCGCCGGCCGCCGTGCCGAAGAACGCGTCCATGATGTCCTGGAAACCGACGAACGGTCCGGCGCCACCGGGGCCGGGGGCGCCGCCCCCACCGGGCGCGAGCGGGTCGCCGCCGAGGTCGACGATCTGACGCTTCTGCTCGTCCGAGAGAACCTCGTAGGCCGCGTTGATCTCTTTGAACTTCTCGTGCGCCTCGGGATCCGGGTTGACGTCGGGGTGGTACTGCCGAGCCAGTTTGCGGTAGGCGCGCTTGATCTCGTCGTCGGTGGCTTCCCGGCTGACGCCGAGAATTCCGTAGTAGTCCTTGGCCACGGGGTTTGGAGTCCTCAATGTCTGCGCGAATCCGTCAATTCTGTGCCAACAGGTCGCCAACGTACCGTGCCACTGCACGAACAGTAGCGATGGTGCCCGGGTAATCCATGCGAGTGGGCCCGAGAACACCGAGCCCACCAACGATCGTCGCACCCGGTCCGTAACCGCTGCTCACCACGGATGCGGACCGCAGATTGTCGATCTCGTTCTCGTCGCCGATCCGGACCCGGGTGGTGCTCGGCTCCAGGTCTCCGATCAGCTTCAGCAAGATGACCTCTTCCTCGAGGGCTTCGAGGACGGGGCGCAACGTGCCCTGGAAGTCCAGCACACCACCGCGGGTCAAATTGGCAGTACCGGCAAGGGCGAGGCGCTCCTCACTCCGCTCGACGAGCGTCTCGAGCAACACCGAGGCGAGACAGGCCATCGTCGGACGACGATCCGGAGCCGTCTCGTCGACGAGTTTCTGCACCAGGAGCGGGGTGTCGGCGAGTTTCTGACCGGCCAGCTTCTCGTTCACCCGGCGGCGCATCTCCCAGACGTCGTCCGGCGGGACGGGACCGGGCATCTCGACGAGCCGCTGCTCGACCCGCCCGGTGTCGGTGATCATCACGAGCGTGAGCCGGGTCGTGGAGATCGGCACCAGCTCGAGGTGACGGACCGCGGAGCGGGAGAGACTCGGGTACTGCACGACCGCGACCTGCCGGGTCAGCTGCGCCAGTAGCCGGACCGTGCGGTGCACCACGTCGTCCAGGTCGACGACGCCGACCATGAAACGCTCGATGGCGCGGCGCTCGGCCGGGCTCAGCGGCTTGATCCTGGTGAGCCGGTCGACGAAGAGACGGTAACCCGCGTCGGTGGGCACCCGGCCGGCACTGGTGTGCGGCTGCCGGATGTAGCCCTCCTCCTCGAGGACCGCCATGTCGTTGCGAACGGTGGCCGGGGAGACGCCCAGTTGGTGCCGCTCGACGAGAGCCTTGCTGCCGACCGGCTCGCGGGTCTCGACGTAGTCCTGGACGATTGCCCGGAGCACCTCGAGCTTGCGGTCATCGAGACTCATATGACCCCTCCCCCTGTTGGCACTCCCGAAGACAGAGTGCCAGTCTACGTCGCCCGCGGCGGCAACGCGATGATCGAAAGTACGTAGGGTTCTCAGATCTTGAGCGGCGGGGCGGGCACGACCGGGTCGATCGTCAGCCTTAGCGTGGACATATGACCGAACCTCCTCGCCCGCCTGAGGGAAATGACCCCTATGGCCAGGTTCCTCCGCCCGGGTATCAGCCCCCGCCCGGATATCAGCCTCCGCCTCCGCCCGGATACGGCCCGCCGCCCGGATATCCGCCGCCGCAGGACCCCGGATACCAGGGGCATGGGTACGGATACGGCGGCTACCAGCAGGGCCCGTCCAGCGAAGACCGCACCTGGATCGTGCTGACCCACTTCATCAGCGCCCTCGTCGCGTTCCTCAGCAGCGGTGTGCTCGGCTGGATCATGCCGCTGGTCAGCCTGCTCTCCCAGGGCTCCCGCTCGCCGGCCGTGCGCGCCGAAGCCGTGCAGGCGCTGAACTTCCAGATCCTCTGGTCCGTGCTCACGATCGTCGGCTGGGTCCTGACCTGCCTCCTGGTCGGCTGGCTCGTCATCGTGGTCACCTGGCTGATCGCCTGGATCGTTCCGCTGATCGCCGGCATCAAGGCGACGAGCGGGCAGCCGTTCCGTTACCCGATGAACGTCTCGATCATCAAATAACGTCGCGGATCACCGCGTCGGCCAGGAGCCGGCCCTTCAGGGTCAGCACCAGATGCCCCCGGTCGTGTGCGTCCTTGTCGAGCAATCCGCCGGCAAGGGCGCGCGCCGCCGCGGCCGCGTCCACCCGGTCGAGCGGGATGCCGTCACGCAGCCGGACCCGGAGCATCACGTCCTCCATGTGCCGGTCCTCCGCGGTGAGGATCTCCCGGGCCAGGCCCGGCGATTCGCCGCCGGCGAGCCTTTTGGCGTACGCGGACGGGTGCTTGACGTTCCACCACCGAACCCCGCCGACGTGGCTGTGCGCGCCCGGCCCCAGGCCCCACCAGTCGGCGCCGGTCCAATACAGCAGGTTGTGCCGGCACTCGCCGCCCTTCTTCGCCCAGTTCGAGACCTCGTACCACTCGAAGCCGGCCGCGGTGAGCGCCGCCTCGGCCGCCAGGTAGCGATCGGCCGCCACGTCGTCCTCCGGGAACGGCAGCTCGCCACGGCGCATCCGGGTGGCCATCCGGGTGCCGTCCTCGACGATCAGGGCGTAGGCGCTGACGTGGTCGACACCGGCCTCGATGACTGTCTTCAGCGATTTCTCGAAGTCGTCCGGGGTCTCGCCCGGAGTTCCGTAGATCAGGTCCAGGTTGACGTGCTCGAAACCCGCCTCCCGGGCCTCCAGCGCGGCCTGCGGCGCCCGGCCGGCCGTGTGCCTGCGGTCGAGGACGCGCAGCACGTTCTCGGCGGACGACTGCATGCCCAGCGAGATCCGGGTGAAGCCGGCGCTGCGCAGGGTCTTCAGGTAGGAAAGATCAACAGATTCCGGATTGGCCTCGGTCGTCACCTCGGCGTCGGACGCCAGGCCCCACGTCCGGTCGATGCCCTCCAGGATCCGGGCGAGATCGTCAGCGGGCAGCAACGTGGGTGTGCCACCCCCGACGAAGACGGTGTCGACCATCTTCGGCTGGACGACCTTCGCGGCGAGGGACAACTCACTCAGAACGGTCTCGGCGTACTCGTCGCGGCTCGCCCCACCACCCAGCTCACTCGCCGTGTACGTGTTGAAGTCGCAGTACCCGCAGCGGCTGGCACAGAAGGGGACGTGAACGTAGACGGCGAACCCGTTCTCGCCCACCCGTCCTGTCGCTTCAGCGGGAAGTGAGCCGTCGGTGGGTACGGGTTCGCCATCGGGGAGTGCGCCTGCCATCGCTCAAGCGTAGTTATGGTTCGGGCATGGATCCGGTCCGCACCCTGACTCTGGACAACCCTGCCAGCCGCAACGCGCTCTCCACCGCTGTGCTGCGCGGAATGCTCGACGACCTGGCCACGGCCGCCGCCGATCCGGCGTGCCGGGTGATCGTTCTCTCACACACCGGCCCGGTCTTCTGCTCGGGCGTCGACCTGAAGGAGACCGCCGAGGCGAAACCCGGCGACAAACTCCCCGCCGAGCTGCTCGCCGACGTGCTCGCCGTGCTCTGGGAGTTCCCGAAGCCGGTGGTGGCGCGGATCGCCGGTCCGGCCCGCGCCGGCGGTCTCGGCCTGATCGGCGCGGCCGACATCGCGGTCTGCTCGACCGATGCCACGTTCGCCTTCACCGAGGTGCGCCTCGGTGTGATCCCGGCCGTGATCAGCTCCACCGTGCTGCCCCGGCTGGCGCCTCGTGCCGCGGCCGAGCTCTATCTGACCGGTGACGTCTTCGACGGGACGCGAGCCGCGGAGATCGGCCTGGTCACCGCCGCGGTTCCGGCCGAGCGCCTGGACGACGCCGTGGCCGGTTACTGCGCCTCGCTTCTGCGCGGCGGCCCACTGGCGCTGGCCGGGACGAAACAACTGCTCAGGCGTACGCGAAACGAGTCGATCCGGGCCGAACTGGCAGATCTGGCGCACCGCTCCGCCGGATACTTCAAGTCCGAGGAGGGGCGCGAGGGCGTCGCCGCGGCACGGGAAAAGCGAGATCCCTACTGGATCTAGTCACGCGGGGTCCGGGCATTCGTTGTTTACGCTTGGCGGCCGACGACAGCGGGAGGTGTGGGTGCGCAAGAAGCCGATCGTGGGCGGGGTGGTCCTGCTGGCCCTCCTCGGCGCCCTGGGCGTGTTCGTGGTGCTACGCACCGTCGTGACCAGCATCAAGCTGCCGCAGCTGGGCCCCGAGTGCACGGTTCGCGCCGACGGCGAGGTCACCCTCGACTCGGTCCAGATGGCGAACGCCGCGACGATCACCGCGGTCGGCGTCCGGCGCGGGATGCCGGAGCAGGCCGTGATCGTGGCGCTGGCGACGGCGTTCCAGGAGTCGAAACTGGAGAACCTGGACGACGGCGACCGGGACTCGGTCGGCCTCTTCCAGCAGCGGCCCAGCCAGGGCTGGGGCACGTTCGAGGAGATCAAGGACCCGAGGTACGCGGCCGGCAAGTTCTACTCCGCCCTGAAGAAGGTGAAGGGCTGGGAGGAGATGCGGGTCACCGACGCCGCCCAGAAGGTGCAGCGCTCGGCGTACCCGGAGGCGTACCAGAAGTGGGCCGACGAGTCACGGGTGCTCGCCGCCGCGCTGACCGGCCGGGCCACCGGCGCGGTCGAGTGCCGGTACACCGGGACGCCTGCGGTCCGCGGCCCGGAGGCGGCCACCGCCCTGCTCGCCAGCCTCAAGCTGGACTGGGGCAAGAAACTGCCGACGAAGTCCGCCGCCACCGACACCGCCGGAGTGATCGTTGACGTCTCCAGCGCGGACACCGGCTGGCGGTTCGCGCACTGGCTGGTCTCGCACGCCGCGGTGAGCGGCCTCGAACGGGTACGTTTCGCCGACCTCGAGTGGCACGCCCCGGAGGGAAAGTGGCAGCCGGTGACGGACACCAGCACCGGAAGCACGGGACAAGTCGTCGCCGAGGTGTTCCGGTGACGCGACCCCAAAACTTTCGGTGACCAGGCGTAATATTTCGAGCGCGAGTGCCGGTTTGCGCTGCGTATACATCGACATGGACAGTCCGCAACCACCCTGGTACTAAGTAGAGCGTGTTGAGGGCGATCGAGTGGATCCTGCTGGGAGCAGGCAGCGTCGCCGCGATTCTCTACGGGGTGCACCGGCACCGTCCGGCCCGGCGGGCGCCCTGGTTCCTGCTCGCCGGGGCCTGCGCGGCGCTCAGTGCCGGCGACGTGCTGTACGCCTATCGCCGGATGGACCTGGCCGACGCCTGCTACCTCGCCATGTTCGCCCTGGTCGTGGTCTGTCTGATGCAGTTCACCCGGGACGGCTCGCTGCTCGCCGACCGGGCCCGCCTGATCGACCTGCTCGCGTTCTCCTGCTCGACGCTGCTCGTGGTCTGGGTCTTCGTGATCGGCTCGGCCGGGCAGTTCGGCGCGGTCAGCGCCGCCGACGTCATCGGCTGTCTGCTGCTGATCGGCGTCGCGGTCCGGCTGGTCCTCGCCGACCGCCGCAACGTCGCCGCGATTTTGCTGCTCAGCGGCGCGGTCGGCCTGCTCGCCGGGGACATCTTCTACCCGCTCACCGGCGGCTCCCCGGTGGCCGAGTCGGCCTACGTGGTGCTCTACCTCTGCTGGGGCCTGTCCGCGCTGCACCCCACGATGGTCCGGCTCACCGAGCCACGCCCGCCCGAGCCCATCACGTGGCGGGTGCAGTGGACCGTGCTGCTCGCCGCCTCGGCCGCCACTCCCCCGGCGGTTCTGCTCATCGAGGCGCTCACCGGTGAGGTCCGCGACGGGGTGGTGATCGCCGTGACCGGCGCGCTCACGCTGTTGCTCACGATCACCCGGCTGGCCGACGCGATCCGGCAGCACAGCGCCGCGCTGAGCCGGGAACGCGGACTGCGTACCGCGAACACCGCGCTGGTCGCGGCCGCCGACCCACCGGCCGTGGACACCGCCGTGCGTGCCGCGATCACCCGGCTGCTGCCGCCCGGCTCGGTGAGCCGGGTCGTGCTCGCCACCGACGACGGCCGGCTCGCCGCCGAATCCGTGCCACGCGCGCCCACCGGCGCCGGCTCACGCAGCTGGTTCGCGGCGGGCGCCGAGCCGGACGAGTGCGTGCTGGTCTGCCCGTTGCGACTGGAACCCCTCGCGGTGGCCCGGCCCAGCGGCGGCGCGCTCATCCTGACCGGACGCAAGGAAGCCCTCACCGCCTGCCGGGACACGCTCGAAGTGCTCGCCGGGGAGGCCGCCCTCGCCCTGGACCGGATCACCCTGGTCGCGGCGATCGGCCGCCGTGACAGCGACCTCTACCTGCGCGCCGTCATCCGGAACACCGCCGAGATCATGGCGGTCGTCGACTCCGACCACCGGATCCGCTATGCCAGCCCGGCGCTGCGCGACCTGCTCGGCGGTGACGAGCTCCCGCCGCTCACCGCGCTCGACGAGCTGGTCCATCCGGACGACCGCGAGATGGTACGGGTGAAGCTGCGCGCCCAGGGCGACGGCAGCGTGTTCTGCGCGCTGCGCCGGTCGGACGAGAGCCAGGCGTTCGTCGAGATGACCTACCGGGATCTGCGGGATGATCGGCTCGTCCAGGGGCTCGTCGTGACCATGCGGGACATCACCGACCGGCACGACCCGTTCGAACAGATGCCGCATCCCGATCACATCGGCGATCTTCCGGCCTGGGTCAATCGGCGCAGCGCCCAGCACAAATTCCGATATTGAAAGCCACTGGAACGGCCGAATGCCGGACCCCGGGGGTTGGGTCCGGCATTCAAGCCTGATGTGTTTCTGTGGTGCTTCCCCGATGATTATCGGGTCAGGCGGCGACGGCCACCGACACCGGCGACCAGCGCGACACCGATGGCGGCCAGAACCACCTGGAAGAAGAACTCGATCCAGTCGAAGCCCGCCGTGTCAGCGACACCCGTGGCCCGCGCGATAACCGTGCCGAGCAGGGCGGCGACCACACCGACGACCATCGTCAGCCACAGCGGAATGTTCTGCTTGCCGGGAACCACGAGACGGCCGAGAGCACCGATGATCAGGCCGACGATGAGAGCAACGATGATGCCGGTGAGCGTGAACTCCATGGGAATCCTCCTGGGGGGTAAAACTCTGTGTTGCGTCCGTCGAGCCCCAGAGTTCCCGACCCCCCGAGAAATCAAACCGCCCTATTTTTTGGTTGTCCCCTTGGTGTCACCGGACTCCGACGTGGACAGGGCGGCGATGAAGGCCTCCTGCGGGACCTCCACCCGGCCGACCATCTTCATCCGCTTCTTGCCTTCCTTCTGCTTCTCGAGCAGCTTGCGCTTACGGCTGATGTCACCGCCGTAGCACTTCGCCAGCACGTCCTTGCGGATCGCGCGGATCGTCTCGCGGGCGATGATCCGGCTGCCGATGGCGGCCTGGATCGGCACCTCGAACTGCTGCCTCGGAATCAGTTTCTGCAGCTTGGCGGCGATCGACGTGCCGTACGTGTACGCCTTGTCCTTGTGCACGATCGCGCTGAACGCGTCCACCGGCTCGCCGTGCAGCAGGATGTCCACCTTGACCAGATCGGCCGCCTGCTCGCCGGAGGGCTCGTAGTCCAGTGACGCGTACCCCTTGGTCTTGCTCTTCAACTGGTCGAAGAAGTCGAAGATGATCTCAGCGAGGGGCAGGGTGTACCGCAGTTCCACCCGTTCGGTGGACAGGTACTCCATGCCGAGCAGGTTTCCGCGGCGGCTCTGGCACAGCTCCATGACGGCGCCGACGTACTCGTTCGGCACCAGGACCGTGGCACGCACCACCGGCTCGTGGATCTCGGCGATCTTGCCGGCCGGGAACTCGCTCGGGTTCGTCACGGTCATGACGTTCCCGTCCTCGGTCATCACCTGGTAGACCACGTTCGGCGCGGTCGAGATCAGGTCGAGGCCGAACTCGCGCTCCAGCCGCTCCCCGATGATCTCCAGGTGCAGCAGGCCCAGGTAACCGACGCGGAAGCCGAAGCCGAGCGCCGCCGAGGTCTCCGGCTCGTAGGTGAGAGCCGCGTCGTTGAGCTTCAGCTTGTCCAGCGCGTCACGCAGCGCCGGGTAGTCCGAGCCGTCGATCGGGTAGAGGCCCGAGTAGACCATCGGCTTCGGGTCCTTGTAGCCGCCGAGAGCCTCCTTGGCCGGCCGGCTGTTGCCGGTCACCGTGTCACCGACCCGGGACTGACGGACGTCCTTCACACCGGTGATCAGGTAGCCGACCTCGCCGACCCCGAGCGCGCCCGCCTTCTCCATCTCCGGCGAGACGACACCGATCTCCAGCAGCTCGTGCACGGCGCCGGTGGACATCATCTTGATCCGGTCACGGGCCTCGATCCGGCCGTCGATGACCCGGACGTACGTCACGACGCCGCGGTACACGTCGTACACCGAGTCGAAGATCATCGCGCGAGCCGGGGCGTCGGCGTCGCCGACCGGGGCCTGGAACTGCCGGACGATCTCGTCGAGCAGGTGGCCCACGCCGACACCGGTCTTGCCGGAGACCCGCAGCACGTCGGTGGGCTCGCAGCCGATCAGCTTGGCGAGCTCCTCGGCGTACTTCTCCGGCTGCGCCGCCGGCAGGTCGATCTTGTTGAGCACCGGGATGATGTGGAGGTCGTTCTCCATCGCCAGGTACAGGTTGGCGAGGGTCTGCGCCTCGATGCCCTGCGCGGCGTCGACCAGCAGCACCGCGCCCTCACAGGCGGCCAGGCTGCGGGACACCTCGTAGGTGAAGTCGACGTGCCCCGGGGTGTCGATCATGTTGAGGACGGCGGTCTCGCCCTGCTTGTCGCCCTCCCGGACGGTCCAGGGCATGCGCACGGCCTGCGACTTGATGGTGATGCCGCGCTCGCGCTCGATGTCCATCCGGTCGAGGTACTGAGCGCGCATCTGGCGCGGGTCGACCACCCCGGTGATCTGCAGCATCCGGTCAGCCAGCGTCGACTTGCCGTGGTCGATGTGGGCGATGATGCAGAAGTTGCGAATGCGGCCGGGATCGGTCGATCCGATCACGTTCACGCCGGGGTCGAGCGGTCCAGGCACGGTCTTCCGTTCTTCTCGAGCTTGGTGTCGCGGTCTGGGCGATCCCCCGGCTCGCGCTGACTCGCGCGGTCCGGGGTGGCGCCGGCGATACAGCCGGCGCTCCCTATCGTCCCACGTCCGTGCGGGCCGCTCCGATCACACCCGTTCCAGGGCTCCGTGCGGCCCCGGCGGCAGCTCGACCGCGACCGGGTCGCCCGGCCGGACCGGCCCGCCCCGCAGCACCACCGCCATCACCCCGGCCTTGCGCACCACGTTGCCCTGCTCGTCCTGCCCGAGCACCTCCTTGAGCAGCCCGGACCGGAACCCGTTGATCTGCTGGCACGGGTTGCGCAGCCCGGCCAGAACGATCGCCGGCCGGTCGTCGGTGGCCGTCTCGTCCCGTTTCACCGCGGCCGCCACCGCCTCCGCGGCCCGCGCGGTCGCCTCGTCGAGCGTCGCCGCCGCGGCCGCCGCGAGCACCGGCCCCACCGGATGAGCTGCCCCGCCGGGCGCGCCCTCGGACGCCCCACCGGCCGCGCTCCCGATCGCCTCACCGCGCGCGTTCCCGGCCACGGCGCCGCGCGCGTTCCCGGCCGCCTCACCGCGCGCGTTCCCGGCCGCGGCGCCGGGCGCGCTCCCGCCCGCGTCACCGGGCGCGCCGAATCGCAGGATCGTCCCGCGCGGCAGCCCGAGCAGGTCGAGCCCGCTCGTCGTCACGTTCTCACCGAGACCGCCGGCGGGCACCTCGTAGCCCTTCCCCGCCACCTCCTCGAACAGCTCACCCTGGATCAGGTGGACCTGCCGCAGGTTCGGCTGCGCCGGGTCGGCCCTGACCCGGCTGCGGTGCCGGACGTTGACCCCGGCGTGGATGTCACCCGCCACCCCGAGGCCGGCGACCAGGACGATCTCGTCCCGGTTCGGCTTGGTGAACGTGTAGGCGTCGTTGCGGCTGACAGCGGCGACCGTCCCTCGTTGCGCACTCATGCCGCAGAGTCTCGCCAACCGGCCCGAGCCCGATCGAAGCGTTTCCCACCCTTTAGTCCGGCGGCCCCTTTAGTCCGGCGGCCCCTTTAGTCCGGCGGCTCCAGGAACAGCTCGGAGAGCCGGGGCAGCCGCCGCTGCATCTCCTCCTCGTTGTCGAAATCCCACAGGTCGGCGACCTCCGGACGGGTGCGCGCCCGCTCGCCCGCATCGGGCAGCGGCTCGCCGGTCGCCTTCTCGTAGGCCCGCGCGGCGATCGTCAGCACCTCCTCGGCCTCGAAGACCGCGCCGGTCTCCGCCGCCGCCCGCACCGCCGGCATGCCGGCCAGCACGTCCGGTGACTGCACCGAGGCGGCCACGGCCTTGCGCCCGTGCGCCACCAGCCAGCCCCGGAAGTTGTCGAAGCCCTCCTCGGTGCACCCGCCGTTGATCAGGTAGGCCGCGGCCCACAGGTCCTCCGTGCCGGAGGCGGCGAGGACCTTGTCGAGGTGGCGGCCCCAGGCGACGATCTCCTCCGGATCGCGGGTGGCCAGGTCGGCGACGGCCCGCTCGGCGACCTCGGCCGGGGTGGCGGGGCGCTGCTCGGTGGCGCGGTCGATGACCGCCCAGAAATCGTCGGTTCTCATGCCTGAATCCTCGCAGCCGGGTACGACAATTCCACAGATGGAGATCCGGCCGGTCACGCTGCCCGACGTCCCGTACGACGCGACGTCCGTACGCCCGAATTGGGCAGACCTGCCCGGCCGCGTGCGTGATGCGATCAGCCGGCGCCTCGGCTCGCCGGTGACCGCCGCGCGCAGCGCAGGCGGCGGATTCACCCGGGCGTTCGCGGCGATGCTCACCACCGAGGCCGGGACCAGCGCGTTCGTGAAGGCCGCGCCGCTGCGCGAGCCGACCTCCGAGTGGTACGCCCGGGAGGCCGCCGTCACGCGGGCCCTGCCCGCCGAGGTCCCGGCCGCCCGGCCGCTCTGGACGCTCGCCGAGGCCGGCTGGTTCGTCCTCGCGCTGGAGCCGATCGACGGCCGGATCCCCGCCCTCCCCTGGCAGCCGGCCGACCTGGACGCGGCAATGTCCGCCTGGTCCGCATCCGCCCGGGCGCTGGCCGAGCCGCCCGCCGAGATCCGGCATGTCGGTCTTCCCGCCCTGCCGGAGATCCTCCGGCACGAGATGTCATGGTGGTCACTGATCGAATCCGGCCACGAGCCGATGCCCTCCACCGCGCTCGACACCCTCGCCCCGGCCCGGCTGCACGAACTGGCCGCTCTCGAACGCGCACTCCCCGCGAAGGCCGGCGGCTCCGGCGTCTGCCACGGCGACCTGCGGATCGACAACGTGCTCATCGACAGCGCCGGCTCGGCCTGGCTCTGCGACTGGACCTGGCCCTGCCTCGGCGCACCCTGGTACGACGCGATCACGCTCCTGATCAGCGCATATGCCAGCGGGCTGGACGCCGACGCGTACATCAGCGCCTGGAACCCACCACCCGGCGGCGTCGACGGCGCGCTCGCCGCGCTGGCCGGATACTGGCTGGTGCGCGCCTCGGACGGCCCCAGCAGCGCCTCCCCGCACAGCCGCCAGCACCAGCGCTTCAGCGGCGGTCAGGCGCTGGCCTGGCTGGCCGAACGGCAGGGCTGGGAGGCACCGTGAGCTCCCGCTTCCACTCATGTTGACCGGAGTCGTTTTGGCGGCTCGCAGGCGTGCTGGTAATCTGGTTTTTCGCGTGTGGTGACACGCTGTTGCCGCCTGCTCCGGCAGGTGACTTCAGTGACCACCGCGTGAGACCGTTTTCCGAATCTAGTCAGGACAAGGCTGTCGCGTGGCGAACATCAAGTCCCAGATCAAGCGCAACCGGCAGAACGAGAAGGCCCGTCTGCGCAACAAGTCGGTCAAGTCGTCGCTGAAGACCGTGATCCGCAAGCTGCACGAGGCGGGCGACGCGGGCAACGTCGAGACGGCTACCGCTCTGCTGCGTGACGCCTCGCGTCAGCTCGACAAGGCTGTCAGCAAGGGCGTCATCCACAAGAACCAGGCGGCCAACCGCAAGTCGGCCATCGCTAAGAAGATCGCCTCGCTTTCCGCCTGATCTGCTCGTTCCGGATCATTCACCGGCCGCACGGACGCGACCGGTGAACCGCCCACCCTCCGGTGGGCAAGCTTCGCGAAGCCGGTCACCCTTCCCGGGGTGGCCGGCTTCGTGCATTTCCTTGTACGCGCAATGCAGGCTCCCGTGGCACTCCCCCGCGAGCTACAGCGGTGGTCAAGGCCGTCCGGCGCCTTTCGCGACCGGTGCATGGTCACCCACCGCCCAGCCACTCACGCCACCCGGCCCCGCAGTCCGCTGACGTCGCAAGCCCCGCCAGCAGCTCGGGTTGCCAGGCCCGCCCCCACGCGCCCCCGGCCCGCCGCCACTCGCACCACCGGCCCGCCGCCACTCGCACCACCGGCCCGCAAGCCGTGCATGTCGCCCGGTCGGCTGGCTCCCAGTGTTCGTCGAAGCGCCCTCGCGGCAGCACTGTGCGCCAGCTCGACCCGCCGGGCCGGCCGGCAGTGCGCTGATACCGCTGCGTGTCACGGTGGGTCCCGGCGACGGTGGAGCGCCGCCGGGTCCGAGTGATTCTGTGGGGCCTGGAGCGTCCGCGCGTTTCCGTAAAGCGCGACGTTTACCTCGGATGCCGGCACGCAGGGTGACAACGGTGCGCACCGACGGGCGGCCGTAGCCTTCGCCGGCGTCGACGGGCGACCGTGGCCTTCGCCGGCACTGACGGGCGGCCGTGGCCTTCGCCGGCACCGACGCGCGACCGTGGCCTTCGCCGGCGCCGGCCTCCGGCGGCAATGAGCCCGGGCACACCGTGTCGGCTACCCGGGGCTTTTGCGCGTGAGCGCCTGCTTTGTCACGAGGGCCCACTCATCCAGGCCCGACTGCTACTCGTAGCGACGGGCCGCCGAATGCCGGGCCATCTGCTGCCGCACGTCCAACTGCTCCGCCCACTGCCGCCGCACCGGGGCAGCGCTCGACGCCGGCGCACCCGCCCGGTTCGACTCGTCACCGGCATGCGTGTAGTTCGCCCCTGCCGGCATGACCGCCGGCTGCACCGGGCCGTAGCCGTCGTCCACCGCGCCGTGCCCGATAGCCGCCGGAGCATAGCCGTCGTCCGCCGCGCCATGACCGTCGTGCACCGCGCTATGACCGTTGTCCACCGCGCCGTAGCCGCTGCCCGCCCCGACGAAGCCGTTCTGACCAGCGGTGTAGTGCTCTTCGCCATAGGCGTCGCCCGAGTTCGGCCCGGCGAAACCGTAGCCACCCGGCATCTGCCTCGCGCCGGCGCCACGGAACCCGGACCGATCGGAACCGAATTCCTCGTAGACAGATGACTCGAACCCGGCCCGATCAAAACCCGACTGCTCGAATCCCGCCTGCTGAAACTCAGCCTGCTCGAAACCAGCCCGCTCGAAACCGGCCTGCTCAAACCCCGGCTGCTCAAGACCCGGCTGATCGAAGCCGGTCTGCTCCGAGCCGGGGAACCCGAACACCGCGCCAGCCTGCGAGGAGCCCGCCTGCGGGAATCCGAAGCCCGGCCCGGTCATCCGCTGCTCGACCTCCGGCGCGGACCCGGCCATCTGACCGGCGCCGTGCGTCTCCGCCATCGCCGCCGGGCGCAGCACCGAGGCGCGCGCCGTCGTCGTCTCGGTGGCGACCGGTGGCTGGGTGAGCGTCCCGGCGATCAGGTCGTTGAACTTGACCATCAGCGCGACGGTGAGCGGCAGCACCAGCACGCCCCACCAGCTGACCAGCTCAGCCAGGGCGAGGAGGATGCCGAGGACCACGGCGCCCTCGAGGAAGACGAAGCAGAGCAGGCTGCTCGGGGCGAGATGGCGAAGCTGGAGCATTCGCGCGTACAGCGGCAGGTGGTAGACCTCGGCCCGCCGCGATCGAACCGTCCTGGTCACCGAGCACCACCGTTCCGCCGGGCCGCCGCCACCGCGAAGACCGCCTGCTCAAGCGCGTAACCACGATCTTCCGCGCCACCTTTGACCGCCGCGTTGCACTCGGCGGCCGCGCGCATCGCGTCGATCAGCCCGTCCGGCGTCCAGCCGCGGCTGCGCTCCTGCGCCCGCTGGATCTTCCAGGCCGGCATGCCGAGCGTGCTGGCCAACTGGTACGGGTTGCCGCGACCGGCCGAAGCCACCCGCGCCACGGTCCGCACCCCGTCGGCGAGGGCGTCCGCGATCGGCACCGGGTCGACGCCGACGTGCAGCGCCCAGCGCAGCGCTTCGAGCGCGCCGGGCAGGTCACCGACCATGGCGGCGTCGGCGACAGTGAAGCCGCTGACCTCGGCCCGCCCCTTGTAGTAGCGCGCCACCACCGCCTCGGTGATCTTGCCGTCGGTGTCGGCGAGCAGCTGCGAACAGGCGGCCGCGATCTCCCGCAGGTCGTTGCCGACCGCGGCCAGCAGGGCGGAGGCGGCCGCCTCGTCGCACCGGGCGCCGTTGCGCCGGAACTCGTCCCGGACGAACGCGATCCGCTCCCGGTCGCCCTTCAGTTTCGCCGCCGGGACGACCTCGGCGCCCGCCGCACGCAGACCGTCAGCGAAGGCCTTGCCCTTGGCGCCACCCACGTGGGCCACGATCAACGTCACGTCCGGGTCGGGATCCTTCGCGTACCCCAGAAGAGCCGTTGTCAGGTCTTTGCGCGCGTCTTGTCCGCTTTTGATAACAAGCACCCGGCGCCCGCCGAAGAGTGACGGGCTCAGCATCTCGGCGACCTCGCCGGCGGTCAGCGCGCCCGCCTCATATTCACGGACGTCGGCGCCGGGGTCAGCGGCTCGGGCGGCCTCGACCGCCGCGGCTATGGCACGGGCGGCGAGAAGCTCCTCATCACCGTGGATGAGCAGCAAAGAGGCGGGTGGCGCGGAGTTCACGCTCAACATCGTCGCACGCGCCACCGACAAGTCAGCACGCCTCACTCCTTCGCGCATGGACGCCGATCACCGAATGCGAATCCCGACATATCGGTGGCCGATGATGCCTCGCCGCCCGTAAAGTCGGCTGCCCAGGTCGAATCGGCGAACGCCTTTCGTTGGGCGTTTCGTCCGTTATTGAGCGCTATCATCCGCGATGTCCGAGAAGCCAGTCCCGGAACCGGGCGTGTCGCCCACGCCGCACGGGCAGCAGACGCCCAGGGCAGAAGCCGCCCGAGGCAGCAGACGCCAAGGGCAGGAGACGCCCGAGGCAGGAGACGCCCAGGGCAGGAGACGCCGGCCGCAGGCCGCAACGCATCACCGAGCCGGCGGATCGCCCCGCGCCACGACCGCCAGCCCGCCCGGCGCGGCCACCGCCGCCACATCGCCCATCTCGTCGGTGCGCAGGATCCGCGCCCCGCCGAGCTCCAACCGGTGCAGCACCGGCCCGTTCGGATGCCCGTAATCGTTGTCCCGCCCCACCGACACCAGCGCGACCGCCGGATCCACCACGTCCAGCAGCTCCGGCGACTGCAGCGCGCTCCCGTGATGCGCCACCTTCATGACGTCCGCCCGCAGCCCGGCCGCACCGACCCGGTGGAACAGGTCGTCCTGCTGTTCGGTCTCGGCGTCGCCGAGCAGGAGCACGCTGCGCCCCGCGACGACCGCCCGCAGGATCAGCGAATTGTTGTTCGGGTCGGAGTTGGTGCCGCGCATCGGGTCGCCCGGCCCGAGCACGTCGAGCCGCAGGTCACCGACGGTCCAGGTCCAGCCGGGCCCGGCCGTCCGCAGCGCGATCCCGGCCCCGCCGGCCGCGGACTCGACAGCGTTCCGGCCGGCTGCCGGTTCCGGCCAGTCCGGTCCGATCACCGCAGTGACCCGGCGACCCCGGAAAACACCGCTGACACCGCCGATGTGGTCGGCGTGGAAGTGGCTGACCGCGAGCAGGACCACCTCACGCACCCGGAGCCGGCGCAGGCAACGGTCGACGGGATCCGGTTCCGGACCGGCGTCGACGACCACGGCCCGGCCGGCGCCGGCGGGCAGCACGACGGCGTCGCCCTGGCCGACCGCGCACGCGACGACCAGCCAGTGCGGTGGCGGCCAGCCGGAGGCGAGCAGGCGTACCGGCAGAGCGCCGAGAATCGCGCCCAGGGCGACGATGGTGGCGAGCCGCCGGATCACCGCCCGGCGGGCCGCGAACAGGAACGCCACGGTGATCGCGGCGAGGAGCAGCCCGCCCGGAGCGCCGCCCGGCCAGGGCACCGCGCCGGCCGGGATCCGGGCGCCGGTGTGCGCGACGACGACCAGCCAGGCGGTGGGCCAGTGGCCGAGCCAGGCGAGGAACGCGGCGCCCTCCGGCCAGAGCGGCGAGAGCACCGCCGCGCCGACGCCGAGCAGTGTGGCCGGAGCGATCGCCGGCACCGCGACCAGGTTGGCCGGCACCGAGATGAGGCTGATCGTCCCGGAGAGCGCGGTGACCACCGGCCCGCACGCCAACTGCGCGGCGGCGGGCACCGCGAGGGCTTCGGCGACACCGGCCGGGCAGCCGCGGGCGCGCAGGCCGTCGCGCCAAGGTGGGGCGAGCAGGAGCAGTCCGGCGGTGGCGAGCACGGAGAGCGCGAATCCGGGGTCGGCGGCGAGTTCCGGGTCGGCGACGAGGAGCACGGCGGCCGCGGCGGCGAGCGCGGGGACGGCTGCCCGCCGCCGTCCGCTGGCGAGGGCGAGCAGACCGATCGCGCCCATCGCCGCGGCACGGATGACGCTCGGGGACGGCCGCGCCAGGATGACGAATCCGGCCAGCGCGACGGCGCACACCGCCGCCGAGACCAGGGGTCCGGCTCGGATGCGGCGCACCAGGAAGAGCACCACTCCCAGCAGGATCGCCACGTTCGTACCGGAAACGGCTGTCAGATGCGTCATGCCGGTGGCGCGGAAATCCTCCTCCAGCGCCGGGTCGAGCCGGGTGGTGTCGCCGACGACCAGCCCGGGGAGCAGTCCGCCGGAGTCGTCCGGCAACGGTTCGCAGGCGCGCTGCAGGCCGGCCCGCAGCACGCCGGCGGCACGCTGGGCCCACGACGGCCGCCCGTGCAGCAGCGGGGGCTTGCGGGCGGCGAGCACGGCGACCCGCAGGTCGCCGGGGCGTGGTGGCAGGAGCCGTCCGGCGGCGCTCACCCGCTGACCGGGCAGCAGGCCACGCCAGCCGGGATCGGCGCCGAGAACCAGCGCGCGTGCGGCCAGGCGGATCGGTGCGGCCTCGGACCCGGTCACGGTACGCAGTTCCACCGCGACCAGATAGGTGGGCGGTCCCGCCCCACCCGGCAGGAGCCGCGGATCGTCACGCACCACGAGCTCCGCCTCGACGGGCTCACCCGACCGCACGAGCGCGGCCAGGGCCGGCGCCTCCCGCACCGAGAGCCGCGCCGCCGTGGCGACCGCCCCGCACCCTGCCCCGAGCGCCACCGTCACCGCGATCCACCGGACGGCGCCCCGC
This sequence comes from Actinoplanes sp. NPDC023936, assembly GCF_040639325.1. NCBI lineage: Bacteria > Bacillati > Actinomycetota > Actinomycetes > Micromonosporales > Micromonosporaceae > Actinoplanes > Actinoplanes sp. NPDC023936. Next base: position 37,267 of record NZ_JBEZZR010000042.1, read on the forward strand.
TGAGCCGGCGCCCCTCCGGGGGACCTCAGCCGGGCCAGCAGGAGGACACCGGCCGTGATCAGCCCGGCCCCACCCACCAGCAGTCCCGATCGGGCGGACATGTGCAGTGCGGCCAGCGACGACAGCCAGATGCCGAGCGCGAATCCGGCCAGCCGCAGATCCGGCAGGCGCCGGGTGCCGCCCGCCTCGCTCATCCGACCGTCACCAGGTCCTTGAGTTGCTCGTACCGGGCGTCGCCGATCCCGTCGACCTTGCGCAGGTCGGACACGGCCGTGAATCCGCCCTGCTGATCACGGGTGTCGAGGATCCGTTGCGCCAGCACCGGGCCGACCCCGGGCAGGCCGTCGAGGTCACTCAATCGGGCGGTATTGAGGTTGACCAGGCCGCCGGTCACGGCTCCTGCCGAGCCGCCCGGGACCGGCGCGGGGACCGGCGGCGTCACACCCACCATGATCAGTTCACCGTCGGTGACCCGCCGCGCCAGGTTGAGCGCCGCGACGTCCACGCCGGGCTCGGCGCCACCGGCCGCGGTGAGCGCGTCGGCCACGCGGGCGCCGGGCGGGAGCCGGACAAGTCCCGGTTTGCGGACCTTGCCGCCGACCGCGACCACCACTTCGACGGCCGCGCCACTGGCCGGCACCGACTCGACGGCCGGCGGTCCGGGTATCTCGACCGGGTCCAGGCGAGGCCGGGAGCGCCAGGCGAGGAACGCCGCGACCAGCACGACCACCACCGCGACGGCGGCGAGCGCCCGCACCCCGGGCCGGCCGGGGTCGAAGGCCCGCAACCAGGACCTTTTCTCCTCGTCGAACGCCCCGGCGCCGCTGAGCGGGGATGACGCCTCCTCCCGTTGACAGGAAGGCGAGGCGATCGAAGGACGAGAGATCGGCGCGTCCCAGGGATCCGCCGGCGGATCAGCCACGGCGGGGTCCGGCTGGTAGGGGGCGGCCCACGCCGTACCCGAGGGAAAGCCCGGCGAGCCGGCGCCGTGCCCTGCGTCGCCCGCCACCGGCTCGCCACCGGCGGGCGAACGCCCGAAAGGGCGTTCGGGCGGCGGGAGATCCTCCTCCGCCCAGCCCGGAATGATGTCCGACCAGCTCAGCGGCCCGCTTTTCGGGGGCGGGGCAGGCGGGACCGGCCGCAGCACGGCCCGCAGCCGCGCCCCGGCGACCTCACCGCTATTCTTCGCCTCTCGCACGGCCCGAAGCTAGGAACTTCGTGACCCGTCCGCCGACGCCCCTGTGGACGACGCGGGATTGTGGACAACTCCCGGGAGGAGGCCAGACGTGCTAGCGACATCGGATGCCGTCCACCGGCTGCGCGCCGCCGGCTGCGTCTTCGCCGAGGAGGAGGCGGCCGTGCTGGCCGAGGCGGCCGCGGACACCGCCGGGCTGGCCGCGATGGTCGACCGCCGCGCCGCGGGCGAGCCGCTGGAGCAGATCGTCGGCTACGCGGACTTCGCCGGGGTCCGGGTGCGCCTGCGGCAGGGCGTCTTCGTCCCCCGCGTGCGCAGCGAGCTCCTGGTCCGCCTGGCGGCGACGGAGGCCGCCGAGGGCAGCGTCGTGGTCGACCTCTGCTGCGGCTCGGGCGCCCTGGGCCTGGCCGTCCGGACGGCGGTTCCCGGCATCACGCTGCACGCCGCCGACCTGGACCCGGTCGCTGTCGCCTGCGCCCGGGACAACCTGGGCGGCGGCGTCCATCAGGGCGATCTCTACGCCGCCCTTCCCGGGCACCTGCGCGGCGGCGTCGACGTCCTGATCGCCAATGTTCCCTACGTCGCCACCCGGCACATCCCGTTCCTTCCGGCCGAGGCTCGCGACCACGAGCCACGCACCGCCCTGGACGGCGGCGACGACGGCCTGGCGGTGTTCCGGGCGGTGGCGGCGCAGGCCCGGGACTGGCTGAGCCCCACCGGCCTGCTGCTTTCCGAGATCACCGAGGCGCAGGCGGCCACGGCGTGCGCGATCGCCGATGGGAACGGATTGACGGCGGCCGTCACCAGCGACGATGATCTCGACGCCTACGCGATCATCGTCCGGCCGGCGCCGGCGCGATAGGGCCATTCGGGAGACGGAAGTGGGCCTGCTACGAAGGATCGCCCGGGCCCGGCTGGCACGCCGGGTGATCCGCCAGTTGCGCCGGGCGGGTGTCCGGGACGCACGCTACTCGGCGCGTTCCTTCAGCGTCCGGTTCACCGGTCCCGGCGACGACGAGCCGTCGGTGCTGCAGCTGGGGCCGCTGCTGGACCGGCGGATCCGGCGCCGGCAACTGGACGCGTTCGTGGCGGGGCTGCTGCGCAACCCCGGCCTTCCGGCCGACTGGGCCTCGGCCCGGCCGCTGCTGCGCCCGGTCCTGCGCGGGGAGGCGCCGGACGACCTGCTGCGCAGGCCGGCTCTGCCGTGTCTCTCCGAGTTCGTCGTGGTCGATCATCCCGAGACGATGACGTACGTGTCACCCGCCCAGCTGGCGATCTGGGATGTCTCGGCTGACCTGGTCTTCGGCACCGCACGGCGCAACCTTTCCGGGGCGGTCCTGCAGGGCGTCGCGTCCGGTCCCGTGGTGGTGCGGTTCGTCGACGACGGCAACGCGTACTGGACCTCGCACCTGCTGCTGGAGAACTGGCTGGGGCGGCTGGCCGACCAGGTGGGCGGAGTTCCGGTGGCGTTCGCGCCGGAGCGCGGCACGCTGCTGGTGACCGCGGACGGCAGCGAGCACCTGCCGGGCCTCTTCGCCCAGGCCGAGCAGATCTTCCGGGAGTCGGCGCGGGCCCTGACCCCGATGGCGTACGTGAGCAACGACCAGGGCTGCACGGTCCCCTATCCGGCGCCGCCCGGCCACCCGCTGCACCCGCTGGTCCGCCGGGCCGAGAAACTGCTGGCCGAGCACTCGAACCGGGAGATCACGCGCGGCGGTGGATGACCACCCCGGCCAGGCCCGGGCCGGTGTGCGCCGCCACGACCGCGCCGACCTCGGTGAGGTAGCAGTCCCGGAGCCGGTCACCGAGCCGCATGCTTATCGCGTCGACGAGCGCGTTCGCCCGGTCCGGTGTGCCGAGGTGGTGCACCGCGATGTCGGCCTCGCCGTCACCGGCCGCGTCGACGGCCAGGTCGACGAGCCGGCTCAGGGCCCGGCCGGCGGTCCGGACCTTGTCCCGGACCACGATCGCGCCGTCCGCCACGTGCAGGATCGGTTTCACCGACAGGGCGGTGCCGACCAGCGCGGACGCCGCCCCGATCCGGCCGCCGCGGCGCAGGAACTCCAGCGTGTCGACGTAGAAGAACGTGCTCACCCGCGACGCATGGTCGGCTGCGGCTCGGCGTACCGTCTCCAGGTCGTGGTTCTTGGCGGCCGCCGAGGCCGCCGCCAGGGCGGGGAAGCCCAGCCCCATCGCGGCTGTCCCGCTGTCCACCACCCGCACCTGCGGCCCGACCTCGGCGGCGGCCAGCTGAGCCGCCTCGTAGGTGCCGGAGAGTTTGCCGGACAGGTGCACCGAGACCACGCCGTCGGCGCCGGCCTTGAGCAGGCGGCGGTACTCGGCGACGAACTGGGACGGCGCGGGGCGTGAGGTGCTGACCGCCACCCGGCGGGTGCCCAGCGCCCGGGCGACCTCGGCCGGCGAGATCTCCAGGCCCTCCAGGCCGTCCCAGCCGTTGATGACGACGGTGAGCGGCACGATGGTCAGGTCATACGTGCCGCTCAGCTCGGCCGGCAGGTACGCGGTGGAGTCGGTGACGACCGCGATGGTCATGCAGGCAAGGTACTTGATGAAACCAGGGGTCAGCTGCCGGCCACGGAGGAGACCTTGAACGGTTCCCCCTGCTGACAGGTCGTCATCAGGTCCTTTTCCGGCGTGCCGGTCACGGTGATCTGGTCACCGGCCTTCACGGACTGCTTCTGAGCAGCGTCGTTGAAGATCAGCAGATGGCCGTCGAGAAGCAGGCAGCCGGGCTCGACGCCCTCGGTGACCGTGCCGGTCAGAGTGGTCGTGCCCTGGCTGCTGGACTTGCTCGGAAGGCTTGGATCATCGACCGGCGCTGAGGGGGCGACGGTCGTGGACTCGAGCGGCGCGGGGGCCCCGGGCTCGGTGCCGGTGTTGTTCGCGCAGCCGGCGGAGAGCGCCAGGAGCAGCGCGACAGGGACGATGCTGCCGGGAGCGATGCTTCGACGAATCAACATGGTCCTGAGACGTTACCGGAACGGCCGGGGTTCCCCTCAGACGGCAGGCGGAACGGGACGGTCGGTAAAGACGCCGACGTTGTACGCCGAGAGCTGCCAGCCCCGCTCGTCGTCCGCGGTCAGCTCCACCCAGTGGCAGTTCTGCAGGGCGCGCAGCGTGCGGACCTGCTGAATGGGCCAGCCGAGCAGGTGACCGATCCCCTGGCGGGCCGCCGCGCCGTGGGTGGCCGCCACGACCAGGCCCCCGGGTGCCAGCCGGGCCGCGTCCTGCAGCCCGTCGGCGACCCTTTTGCCCAGGTCGTCGAGGGTTTCCACGTCACCGCCGACCACGTCCTCGCCGGCTTTCCACCGGGCGAACTCGGCCGGCCGCTGGGCCGCCACCTCGGCGGTGGTCAGGCCCTGCCAGGCGCCGAAGAACCGCTCGCGGAGCCGCTGGTCGTAGCTGACCGTCTGCCGGGTGAGCGCGGCCAGCGCGGCGGCCGTGTCCGCGGCCCGGCGCAGGTCGCTGGCGACGATCGCGTCCGGCCGCATCGCGCCCAGCAGCGTCGCCGCCTCTGCGGCCTGCCGCCGCCCGAGGTCGTTGAGCGGCACGTCGGTCTGCCCCTGGACGCGCCCACCGGCGTTCCAGTCGGTGTTGCCGTGCCGCCAGACGATGACCCGGGTGGTCACGCCTCGGTTCCGGGTGCTCCCGCGTCGACCATGTCGCGGTCGACGAACGGAATCGTCGGGCAGTCCTTCCACAGCTTGTCCAGGGCGTAGAACTCCCGCTCCTCGGTGTGCTGCACGTGGACCACGATGTCGACGTAGTCGAGCAGCACCCAGCGGCCCTGGCGCTCACCCTCGCGCCGCACCGGCTTCGCCTTCTCCGGCAGGTTGACGAGCGCTTCCTCGATGGCGTCCACGACCGCGACGACCTGACGCTCGTTCGACGCCGAGGCGATGACGAACGCGTCGGTGATGTAGAGGTGGTCGCCGACGTCGATGACGGAGATGTCCTGCGCCTTCTTGTCGGAGGCGGCCTGAGCGGCTGCCATCGCGAGTTCAAGAGCGCGTTCGTTGACGGGCAAAAGAATCCCCTCGGTCCAGGTATGTCAGGACGTCAAGCGTCTCACATCGCGCCGGGAATCCCCGAGTCCCGATAGAGCCCTCGCTTGTTGATGTACTGCACGACACCATCCGGGACCAGGTACCAGACCGGGGAGCCGTCCGCCACGCGCTTACGGCAGTCACTGGACGAGATCGCCATGGCCGGGACCTCCACCAGCGTCACGCTGTCCTCCGGCAGGCCGGCTCCGGAGAGCTCGAAGCCCGGCCGGGTCACGCCGATGAAGTGCGCCAGATCCAGCATGGTGAGCGCGTCCTTCCACGACATGATCCGGGAGAGGGCGTCGGCGCCGGTGATGAAGTAGAGCTCGGCGGACTGGCCGTACAGGGTGCGCATGTCCCGCAGCGTGTCGACGGTGTAGGTGGGGCCGTCCCGGTCCATGTCGGCGCGGCTCACGTGGAACCGCGGGTTGGAGGCGGTGGCGATCACCGTCATCAGGTAACGGTCCTCGGCGGGCGAGACCTTGCCCTTCTCGTACGGCTGACCGGTCGGCACGAACATCACCTCGTCGAGGTCGAAGCGCGCCTGCACCTCGCTGGCGGCGACGAGGTGGCCGTGGTGGATGGGATCGAAGGTGCCGCCCATGATGCCAATGCGCCGTCCGGACATCTGGAAAAGATAGCCTTTGTTCCGATCAAGGGGCGGCGGGCGGGGGTCAGCCGTCCAGGCGTTTTCTCACCGCGGTCAGCAGGTCGTTCGCGGTGAACGGCTTCTCCAGCAGGGCCACGCCGGGATCCAGGGTCCCCTCGGACGCCAGCACCGGCTGGGCGTAACCGGACATGTAGAGCACCCGGGTGCTCGGCCGGACCACCACCAGCCGCTCGGCCAGCTCCTTGCCGAGCATCCCCGGCATCACCACGTCACTCACCAGCAGATCGATCTCGCCGTCGTGCCGGGACGCGAGGTCGAGCGCCTGCCGCCCGCCCTCCGCGGAGAGCACCCGGTACCCGGCGCCCCTGAGGATCCGGCCGGCCACGTCGCGGAGCGCGTCCTCGTCCTCGACGACCAGCAGCGTCTCGCCACGGCCCTCGGTCTCCGGCTGGGCGCCGTCGAGCTGTTCCGGCACCGGTTCGGCGCCGGCCGGCAGCAGCACTGTCACAGTGGTGCCGAATCCCAGCTCGCTGGTGATGTCGACCTCGCCACCGGCCTGGGTGACGATGCCGTAGACCGTGGCCAGCCCGAGCCCGGTCCCCTCGGCGCTGCCCTTCGTGGTGTAGAACGGCTCGAACGCCCGGTCCAGCACCCCGGCGTCCATGCCCCGGCCCGTGTCGGTGACCCGCAGCCGCACCTGGTCGTCCTGGCGACCCGTGTCGATCACCAGGTTGCCGCCGGCCGGCATCGCGTCCCGCGCGTTCAGCGCGAGGTGGACCAGCATCTGTTCCATCTGGGCCGGGTCACAGGTCACCGACGGCAGGCCGGGCTCCGGCCGGAGGATCAGCCGCACGTGCTCGCCGAGGGTCCGGCAGAGCAGCTCCCGCACCCCGCCGATCAGCGCGTTCAGGTCGATCGCCTGCGGGCGGACCACCTCTCGCCGGGCGAAGGCGAGCAGCTGATGGGTCAGGTCGGTGCCGCGCTGCCCGGCCTTCACCACCTGCTTCGCGTCGGCGGCGATCATTCCGGCGTCGGGTTCGGCCGACTCGGCCTCCTCGATGACGAAGTTCGCGTAGTTGAGGATCACCCCGAGCATGTTGTTGAAGTCGTGGGCGATGCCGCCGGCGAGCTGGCCCAGGCTCTCCAGCCGCTGACTGCGGTGGGCCTGCGCCTCGGCACGCAGCCGGGCCCGCTCTTCCTCGGCGCCGAGCCGCTCGGTGATGTCGCGGACCACCGCCACCGCGAGCCGGCCCTGCGGGGTCTCGACGATCGTGGTGGAGGACTCGACCGGGAACTCGGTGCCGTCCTTACGGCAGGCGGTCGTTCTGATCATGCCGATCGAACCGGGCGGGCTCTCGCTCATGACCCGTCTTCGCTCCTCGCGGAGCGCCCGGGACGCGTCGGTCATCAGCACGTCGACGGACTGGCCGACGAGTTCGGAGCGGGGCCAGCCGTACAACTGCTCGGCACGGTCGTTGACGAGCACGATCCGATCGCCGTCGATCACCAGGATCGCGTCGGGCGCGGCCTGCAACAGCCCGCCGGCCAGCTCCTCGGACCACTCCACGCACCCACCCCCGTAAGCACAGATTACGAGGTCACGGGGGTGGGAACGGGAGAATCAGATCAACCGCGAGCGGCCAGCGCCCGCCGCATGTCGTCGTCCGCGTCCTGCACGACGCGGCGCAGAATCGGGTTCAGATCCGCTGTGGCGAGCAGCTCGGCGGCGAGCTGCCGGGTCCGTTCCGAGACGGCGACGTCCGGGTACGCGGCCAGCGCCGTCTTCTCGGCGCTCATGCCCTTGCGCACCCGCACCATCTCCGGCATCTCCGCGAAGTAGCGCCGCACGTACCCGGACAGCACGTCGAGCTGCTCGGGCTGCCAGAAGCCGGCCGCGGTGAGCTCGGCGAGCCGGTTGGAGAGCGAGCCGTCGGCGACCGCCGCGGTCCAGGCGGCCTCCTTGGCGGCGGGGTCCGGCAGCGCGGCCCGGCAGCGGGCGGCCCACTGCTCACCGCTGGCGCTGCGGTCGGCGGCCAGTTCCGCGTCGATCGCCGCGGAGCCGGCCGCGCCGAGCACCGCGAGCCGGTACTGGATGAGCCAGCGCAGATCGGCGTCGACGGTGAGCCCGTCCGGGACGTTCTCGCCGTCCAGCCAGCCGCGCAACCGGGCCACCTCGGTGGTCGCGCCGATCAGGCCCCGGGCCGCGGCCAGCTGGTTCGAGCCGCCCGGCGGGGACACCCGGAGCAGCCGGTCGGCGGCCTGGGCGACCAGTTCCAGCGCGGCCGGGCGGGTATCCGGCGTGGCGTACCTGTCGACGAGTCCCCGGGTGGCCCGCAGGACGTCCTCGATGATCACCACCTCGGTCTCCATCGGCAGCGCGGCGAGGACCAGGGTGACCAGTTCGGCGACCGGGCGCTCGCCGTCCACCACGGCGTCCAGCACGGCGGCCCAGATCACGGCGCGGGCCAGCGAGTCGTCCAGCAACGGCAGCAGCAGCGGCACGGCGGCCGCCGACTCCTCGTCCAGCCGGACCTTGGCGTAGGTCAGGTCCCCGTCGTTGAGCAGCAGCAGATCGGCGGCGGGCTCACCGGCGAGCTCGGCGATCACGGTACGCCCGGACGCCTCCAGCTCCACCTCGAGAAGCCGCCGCCGCACCACGGCGCCGCCCTCCACCTGGTCGAACAGGCCGATGCCGACCCGGTGCGGCCGCAGCGTCGGGAACTCGGCCGGCGCGGTCTGCACCACCGCCACCTCGGCGTAGTTAGCGCCGTCCCGGCGCACCTCGGCGCGCAGTGTGTTGACCTGGGCCCGGCGCAGCCACACGTCGGCCCAGCCGGACAGGTCGCGCCCGCTCGCCTTGGACAGCGACCCGAGCAGGTCGGCGAGGGTGGCGTTGCCGTAGGCGTGCGCCGCGAAGTGCGCGTTCAGCCCGGCCAGGAACGCCTCGTCGCCGAGCCAGGCGACCAGCTGCTTGAGGACGGCCGCGCCCTTGGCGTACGAGATGCCGTCGAAGTTCAGCAGCGCCGCGTCGGTGTCGGTCACCTCGTTCGGGGCGACCGGATGGGTCGACGGCCGCTGGTCGGCGCGCAGCCCCCACGCCTTGCGGTGCATCGCGAACGTGGTCCAGGTGCCGGCGTAGCGGGTGGCCTCGGACGCGACCCGGGTCCCCAGGTACTCGGCGAACGACTCGTTCAGCCAGAGGTCGTCCCACCACGCCATCGTCACCAGGTCGCCGAACCACTGGTGCGCCATCTCGTGGGCGATCACGTTGGCCCGGTGCTCCCGCTCGCTCTCGGTGACCACCGAGCGCGGGATCATCTCGTCCCGGAAGACCACCAGGCCGGGGTACTCCATCGCGCCGAAGTTGAACTCCGGCGCGAACGCCTGCTGGTAGTGCCCGAACGGGTAGCGGATCTCGAACATCTCGTGGAACCGGTCCAGGCACTGCTTGGTGATCTCGAAGATCTCGCCGGCCTCGGCGTCCAGGTGCTCGGCGAGGGCCGCCCGGGCATAGAGCGCCAGCGGGATGCCGTCGTGCTCGTCGGTGCGCACGTGGTACTTCCCGGCGATCAGCGAGGCCAGGTACGTGGAGATCCGCTTGGTCGGCGCGAACTCCCAGCGGCCGCCGTCGCGGGACACCAGCACGCCGTTCGTCGCGACCGTCCACTCGGCCGGCGCGGTGACGCTCACCTGCCAGGACGCCTTGAGGTCGGGCTGGTCGAAACAGGGCAGCACCCGGCCGCCGTTGTTGATGAACAGGTGCTGGTAGAGGTAGACGTTGCCGTCCGCCGGATCGATGTAGCGGTGCAGGCCCTCACCGTCGATGGAGTACCGCATCAGCGCGTCGACGGCCAGCTCGTTGCTCTCCGCCAGCCCGTCCAGGTGCAGGCGGCCGTCGCGGATCGCGGCCGGGTCCACCGGGGCGCCGTTCAGGGTGATCGAGGACATCTCGGCCGGCTCGAACTCCAGGAACGTGGCGGCGCCGGGCCGGGCGCGGAAGCGGACCACCGCCCGGGAGCGGAACGTGTCGCCGTCAGCGGTGACGTCCAGGTCGACGTGGTAGGTCTCGACGTCGACGAGGGACGCCCGTTCTGCGGCCTCGGCGCGGGTCAGGGTCGGCATGAAAACCATTCTGCCTGCCGGGAAAAGACCCTGTTCTGCTGGACCCGGCCCACGTCCGGGAGATCTTGGCGGAGGGCGCCGCGCGGGTGCGTCCCACCGCTTCCGCGACGGTACGGCGTACGCGTGCCGCCCTCGGCCTGGTGAACCGGACCTACTGAACCAGGGCCGGCAGCCGCTTCTCGAAGCAGAGATTGCGCGGGTCCCCGTAAGCGGGGATCCGCGCATAGCCGGACGACTGGTAGAGGGCGATCACCGCGAGCAGATGGGCGGCCGTCTCCAGCCGGATCACCGGGCGGCCGGCCGCGAGCGCCTCCTCCTCGAGAGCGACGATCATCTGCCGGCCCAGCCCACGCCCGCGGTGTGCCGGGCGCACGTACATCCGGGTGATCTCGGCGACCTCGGCCTCCGCGGCACGCCAGCCGCCGCAGGCCACCGCCCGGCCGTTCACGATGCCGACCAGGTACTCGATGTCATCACGCGGCTCGAATATCCGCTCCCCCGCCCGGGCACCGGCATCCGTCAGTTCCCGCTGTTGAGCGGTGACCAGGGCGGCCAGTTCGGGGTCCAGGGCGGGACGGTTTTCGATCAGCACGGGGGTGACTCTAGGTGACCAGCCTTGCCAGCGGGTTGCCGAGACCTGGCCTATGCCCTATTCGTCGGTGTCGCCCGTGCCGTTCGCGTCGTCATCGTCGTCGGTGACCAGCACCGGCACCTGCGAGTTCTTGACGCTGCTGACCGTGCCGTCCGCCGCCATGTGCTGGATCTCGTCCTCGGAGCGGACCCGGCGGGCCTTACGGGCCGCGAGACGCTGCGCCGCGCTCGGCCGGGTGTCGAGTTCCTCCAGGCGGGAGTCGGTGCCGCGCGGGCCGGAGACGTACTCCCCGGCGTTCGGCTGCCAGTCGAACTCACGGTCGCCGATCCGGACCGGGTCGCCGGGCTGCGCGCCCTTCTTGCCCAGCATCGCCTCGACGCCGAGCCGGTCCAGCCGGTCGGCGAGGTAGCCGACGGCCTCGTCGTTGTCGAAGTTCGTCTGCCGGACCCAGCGCTCGACCTGGGCGCCGCGGATCACGAACACGCCGTCCTCGTCCTGCTCGATCGTGAAGCCGGCGTCGTCGACAGCGCGCGGGCGCAGCACGATGCGGGTGGGCTCCTCGACCGGCTTGGCCGCCCGGTTCTCGGCGACGAGCTTCGACAGGGCGAAGGTGAACTCCCGGAGACCCTCGCGGGTCACCGCGCTGATCTCGAAGACCTGGTAGCCGCGGGCCTCCAGGTCGGGGCGGACCATCTCGGCGAGGTCCCGGCCGTCCGGGATGTCGATCTTGTTGAGCACCACGAGACGCGGACGGTCCTCCAGACCGCCGTACGCCGAGAGCTCGGCCTCGATCGCGTCCAGGTCGGCGAGCGGGTCGCGCTCGATCTCCGGCGCCGCCGCGTCCAGCACGTGCACCAGCACCGAGGTGCGCTCGATGTGCCGCAGGAACTGCATGCCGAGGCCCTTGCCGGTGGCCGCGCCAGGGATCAGGCCGGGCACGTCGGCGATGGTGAACGTCTCCTCGCCGGCCTGCACCACGCCCAGGTTCGGCACCAGGGTGGTGAACGGGTAATCGGCGATCTTCGGCTTGGCCGCGGACATCACCGAGATCAGCGAGGACTTGCCGGCCGACGGGAAGCCGACCAGGCCGACGTCGGCGACGCTCTTCAGCTCGAGCACCACGTCGAACTTGTCACCCGGCTCACCCAGCTCGGCGAAGCCCGGCACCTTGCGCCGGTTGTTCGCCAGCGAGGCGTTGCCACGGCCACCCCGGCCGCCGCGGGCCACCTCGAACTCGGTGCCGCTGCCGACCATGTCGGCCAGCACCTCGCCGGACTCGGACATCACGACGGTGCCGTTCGGCACCTTGAGGATCAGGTCCTTGCCGGTCGCGCCGTCGCGGTTCGCCCCGGCGCCACCGCCGCCGTTGTTGGCCTTGATGTGCGGGTGGAAGTGGAAGTCCAGCAGGGTGTGCTGCTGCGGGTCGACGACCAGCTTGATGCTGCCGCCGTGCCCGCCGTTGCCACCGTCGGGGCCGCCGAGCGGCTTGAACTTCTCCCGGTGCACGGAGGCACAGCCGTGCCCGCCGTCACCCGCCTGCAGATGCAGCACGACCCGGTCGACGAACGTGGTCACTTCAGCACTCCTCTTACCGGTTGGAAAAACAACAGCGGGCCGCGGACCCGAGGGTCCACGGCCCGCTGTAAAGAAAAACTACTCCGCGACCGGCACGATGCTGACGGTCTTGCGACCACGCTTCGTGCCGAAGAGCACGTTGCCGTTGGCCAGAGCGAAGAGCGTGTCGTCGCCACCACGACCGACCAGGTCGCCGGGGTGGAACTTCGTGCCCCGCTGACGGATCAGGATCTCGCCGGCGCTGACCAGCTGACCACCGAAACGCTTCACGCCGAGGCGCTGGGCGGCGGAGTCACGGCCGTTGCGCGAGCTGGATGCACCCTTTTTATGAGCCATAGCTGCGCCTACTTCCCGCTCTTGATGCCGGTGACCTTGACGCGAGTCAGCGGCTGGCGATGCCCCTGGCGCTTGTGGTACCCGGTCTTGTTCTTGAACTTGTGGATCCGAATCTTCGGTCCCTTGGTGTGCTCGGCAATCTCGCCGGACACCGTCACGCTGGCAAGCTTGGCCGCATCGGTCACCAGGTTGTCACCGTCGACGAGGAGGACCGCGGCCAGGGTCAGGGCGTCGCCGGGCTGACCCGCGAGCTTCTCAACCTCGATCACGTCGCCCTCGGCAACCTTGTACTGCTTGCCGCCGGTCTTGACGATCGCGTACATCGACGCGGACTCCCTGAGACTTGCGCAGCCGGAAAGCTGCTGGCGGATAGTGCTGGGGGCTCCGGCAAGCGCTCGGAAGCGCGCACGGAACGGGTGCCGGAAAGGCACCGTCGGCAAGACTACTTCATCGCAGGCCCGAGACCCAAACCGGGCCCGTCGACCCGGTCCCGGGACGGCCCGGAACGCGGCTGGCCGCCCCCGCTACGAGAGCAGGGACGGCCAGCCGTGAACAAAACCTCAGGGACGGGTACGCCGCCGGGTGCTGCTGCGACGGGAACGCCGCCGCCCGCCGGCACCCGCGCCGACCGCGTCGTCGTCGTCCTCCGCCGCGTCCGGGTCGTCCGACCCGGCCAGCCGCATCGGCTCGGTCTCGGCGTACTCGACGCCGTTGGCCTCGGCCGTATCGTCCGGCTCGGCCGACTCGTAACGGGACAGGTCGTACCCGCTCATGTCGTACTCACCGCCGTCGGAGCTGGTGAGCGGCGCCTTCACCGGCCGGCTGATGATCCCCGAGCCGGCCACCGGCGGGGTTGCCGCCGGGGCTGCTGCCGAGGCTGCCGGAGGGGCCGCCTGCGGAGCTGCCGGAGGGGTCGCCACGACGGCGGGCGGGGCCTCCGCCACCTGGGCGGCCGGACCGCTTCCGGCCGGCTCGACGGCGGCCGGAACGTTCTCCGCCGGCGTCGTGACAGCCCGCTCGGGCTCGGCGACCGTTGGTGCTACCACCGTTGGCTCTACCACCGTGGGCTCGGTCACCTCGACCGGAGCGGCGCTCTCGCCACCCCGCCGGCGGCGCTTGCCGCTCGGTGCCTGCTGAGTCGGCGGCTGCTGGGGCGGCGCCTCGGTGCGCACCGCCGCCGCGACCGCCTTCACCTGCGTCGCAGTGCCGCCGCCACCGCTCGAGCGCTTCTCCGGCACCGGCTCCGGGTGAACGATCACCCCACGGCCCTTGCAGTGGTCACAGGTCTCGCTGAACGCCTCCAGCAGGCCCGCGCCGATCCGCTTCCGGGTCATCTGCACCAGGCCGAGCGAGGTGATCTCGGTTACCTGGTGCTTGGTCCGGTCCCGGCCCAGGCACTCGGTGAGCCGCCGCAGCACCAGCTCGCGGTTGCTCTCCAGCACCATGTCGATGAAGTCGATCACCACGATGCCGCCGAGGTCGCGCAGCCGCAGCTGACGCACGATCTCCTCGGCCGCCTCCAGGTTGTTGCGGGTGACCGTCTCCTCGAGGTTGCCGCCCGCGCCGGTGTACTTACCGGTGTTGACGTCGACCACTGTCATCGCCTCGGTCCGGTCGATCACCAGGTGACCACCGGACGGCAGGAAGACCTTGCGGTCCAGCGCCTTCATGATCTGCTCGTCGATCCGCCACTCGGCGAAGGCGTCGGCCACACCGGTGTGCCGGCGCAGACGCTCCACCAGGTCCGGGGAGACCGACTCGAGGTAACCCTCGACCTCGGCGTACGCCTGCTCCCCCTGCACGACCAGCTCGCGGAAGTCCTCGTTGAACAGGTCTCGGACCACCCGGATGACCAGGTCCGGCTCCTCGGAGAGCGCGCGCGGCGCGTTGCCCTCGGCGGCGCGGGCCTGGATGTCCTCCCACTGCGCCTGCAGCCGCTTCACGTCCCGGGCCAGCTCGTCCTCGCTGGCGCCCTCGGCCGCGGTGCGGACGATCACGCCGGCGCCGTCCGGCACCAGCTTCTTCAGGATGTCGCGGAGCCGCTTGCGCTCGGTGTCCGGCAGCTTGCGGCTGATCCCGGACGCGTTGCCGTTCGGCACGTAGACCAGGTGCCGGCCGGAGAGCGCGATGTGGCTGGTCAGCCGGGCGCCCTTGTGACCGATCGGGTCCTTGGTGACCTGCACCAGCACCGAGTCGCCGGAGCGCAGCGCCTGCTCGATCGAGCGGGCGCGTCCCTCCAGGCCGGTGGCGTCCCAGTTCACCTCGCCGGCGTAGAGCACGGCGTTGCGGCCGCGGCCGACGTCGACGAACGCGGCCTCCATGCTCGGCAGCACGTTCTGCACCTTGCCCAGGTACACGTTGCCGACCATGGTGCCGGAGGTGGCCCGGGCGACGTAGTGCTCGACCAGGATGCCGTCCTCGAGGACCGCGATCTGGGTACGGTCCTGCTTCTGCCGCACCACCATGACCCGGTCGACCGCCTCCCGGCGGGCCAGGAACTCCGACTCGCTCAGGATCGGCGGGCGGGTGCGGCGCTGCTCGCGGCCGTCCCGGCGGCGCTGACGCTTGGCCTCCAGCCGGGTCGAGCCGGAGACGCCCTGCACCTCGTCGGAGGTGCGGCGGGGCTCGCGGACCCGGACCACGGTGTGCACGCCGTCCTCGATGCCGCCGACCTCGGCGTCACCACCGGAGCCCTTGCGGCGGCGGCGACGGCGGCGACGGGTGACACCGTCACCGTCGGTCTCCTCGTCGCCCTCCTCGGCCGCGGCCTCGGCGCTCTCGTCGTCGCCGTCCTCGTCCTCGGTGTCGGACTCGCCGTCCTCGGACTCGTCGGACGGGCCCTTGCCACGGCCACGGCCACGGCGGCCACGGCGGCGACGGCGGCGGCCCGACTCGTCGTCGCCGTCGTCGTCGTCCTCGACGTCGTCGGACGTCTCGTCGGTCTCCTCGAGAGCCGGCTCCTCGACAATGGCACCGGCCTCGGCGGTCTCCTCCGCGGCGCCACGACGGCGGCGGCGGGAACGCCGGGTGCCCTCGACAGGCGCTTCGGCGGCGACTTCCTCGGCCGGCTCGGCGGCGGCAGCGGGAGCCTCGGCCGGCTCGGCCGTGACCGGCTCGGCGGCGGACTGCCCGGCGGCGCCGCGACGGCGGCGGGTGGTCGTGGTGGGCTGCGGCTGGTCCTCGGCCGGTTCGGCGGCGGCCGGCTCGGCGGCGCCACGGCGGCGGCGGGTGGTGGCCGGGGCGGCCTGCGCCTCGGACGGGTCCGGCGGCATGAAGAGCACGGCGGGTGGCAGGGCCGCACGGCGGGCCGGCGACGGGCCGGCCGGCTGCTCCTCGACGAAGTCGTCGTCGAGCGGAAGGATGCCGACGACCGGGACACCTGCCGCGCGGGCGGCCGAGGCGGCCTCGATCGCGGCGTCCGCGATCAGCTCCTCGTCGATCTCCTCCGGGTCGGCCTCGGCGGCGGCCGACGCGACCACCGGCACCGGCTCGGGCGCGGGGGCAGGCTCCGGCGCGGCGGCCGGCTCGGGCTCGGCGGCGGTCTTACGGCGGCTGCGCGTGGCCTTCGCGGCTTTCACCGGAGCGGCTTTCGCGGCCTTGGCGGCCTTCGCCGGAGCGGCCTTCACCGGCTCGTCCGTGGCCGGGGCCTCGGAAGCGGCCGCATCGGCAGACGCGGCCGCAGTCTCAGCAGCGTTCCCGGCGGCCGGGGAAGCAGGCGCGGTCTCCGCGACCGGAGAAGCAGCGCTTCCGGCGACCGGAGAAGCAGCGGTCTCCGCGACCGGAGAAGCGGCCGGGGCGGCGGCCTTGCGGCGGCTGCGTGTGGCCTTTTTCACCGGCGGCGGGGTCGATTCGCCGGCCGTCGTCTCAGTAGCCGGGACGGCGGCCACCTCAACCGGGGCCTCCGCGGCGGTTTCGGCGACAGCCTCCGGGGCGGCCGGCGCCGGAGCGGCGGCCTTCCGGCGGCTGCGGGTCGCCTTCTTCGCCGGCGCGGGCGGCTCGGTGGCAGCGACCTCGATGGCGGCGCCGGGCTCGGCGCCGGCCGTCTCGCTCGGAGCGGCGGCGGTGCTGTCCGGCCCGTCGGCCGCAGGCTCAGGCGCTGCCACCTTGCGACGCGGGGTGCGCGTCCGGCGTGCCGGGGTAGTGCTTGCGGCGGTATCTCCGGGCGGCGTGACTGCACCGTCCCGTTCACCGCCCTGTTCTCCCAGGTTAACTGGGGGCTCGTTATCGAGCATGGGGCGCTCTCCAGTTCTCGGCGACCCCGGGCGCGGGTAAGCGCTGCCACGCAGGGTCACTGCAAAAGTGTTCCGGGCCCGGCCACGTCCGGTCGGGCTGCCGAAGTCTGCCAACGAACACCGACCGGACTCCGGTCAGCGTCCTCCGATGCCAGCGGCCTCGCGATCCACGTCCAACGGATCGACGATAACCCCCTGCGCGGTGAGTGTGCCCTGGGCCAGCCGGGTGACCCGTGGGGGGACCGGCGGCTCCAGGCCGGCCACCACGCGCAGGCCGGAAAGGACGTCATCGGGCCGCACGGCGGGCGTCACCTGCCGTACGACAAGGTCGATTATCGCACACGGTACTCCGATGGCCCCGGAAGGTAGGTCTGCCTCTTCGGTCACTGTGCACCGGGCCACCGCCGCGCGCGAGTCAAAAGATCGACGGCCCTGCTTGGTCATGCGCTCGACCAGCACTTCTGTGGATTCGAGGAAGGCCGCGACGGCGTCCTGCGCCGTTTTCGTCTCGACCTCGGGGAGCTCGATCCGCCACTGCGAGGCGTCGATCCGGTCGGCGAGACTGCCCTCGGCCGCGATCACCGCTTCCAGGATGTCGAGTCCCGGCGAGAGCGCCGCGTCCAGCGCGACCCGCAGCTGTTCCGGATCGACCGGGGTCTGCAGACCGATCTCCAGGAACTCCGCCTCGCTGCCGACACCGGTGGGCGCCGCGCTCGCGTACGAAATCTTGGGGTGTGGGGTGAATCCTTGTGAATAGGCGATGGGAACCGCGGCACGCCGCAGGGCACGCTCGAAGGCGCGAGCGAAGTCGCGGTGCGAGGTGAAGCGCAGCGGTCCGCGCTTCGCGTACCGAAGGCGGATCCGCTGCACGACCGGGGCTTGACCGCCGACCGGTTGGTTCTTCGGGGGAATGTCGTTCTCCTAAGCGGGGACCCGCAGGTTGTTCACGGGGGTCAAGGGAAGCAGCTTCTTGCCGGTGGGACCGATCTGGATCTCGGTGTCCATCGACGGGCAGACACCGCAGTCGAAGCACGGCGTCCAGCGGCAGTCGTCCTGCTCGTACTCACTCATGGAGTCCTGCCAGTCCTGCCACAGCCAGTCCTTGTCCAGACCGGAGTCCAGGTGGTCCCAGGGCAGAACCTCGAGCTCGTCGCGCTCGCGGGTGGTGTACCAGTCCAGGTCGACGCCGAAGTCCGGGAGCACCTCGGCACAGGCCTCGACCCAGCGGGCGTACGAGAAGTGCTCGGACCAGCCGTCGAACCGGCCGCCCTTCTCCCACACCCGGCGGATGACCTGGCCGACCCGGCGGTCGCCGCGGGACAGCAGTCCCTCGATCAGCGACGGCTCGCCGTCGTGGTAGCGGAAGCCGATCGCACGGCCCAGCGAGCGGTCGCTGTTGATGGCCTGCTTGAGCATCTTGAGACGGCCGTCGATCACCTCGGGCGTATCCATCTTCGCCCACTGGAACGGGGTGTGCGGCTTCGGCACGAAGCCGCCGATCGACACGGTGCAGCGGATGTCCTTGGTGCCGGCGGCCTCCCGCCCGGCCCGGATCACCTCGTGCGCCATGTCCGCGATCTCGAGCACGTCCTCGTCGGTCTCGCTGGGCAGGCCGCACATGAAGTACAGCTTCACCTGCCGCCAGCCGTTCGAGTACGCCGTGACGACCGTCCGGATCAGGTCCTCCTTGGTCACCATCTTGTTGATGACCTTGCGGATCCGCTCCGAACCGCCCTCCGGCGCGAAGGTGAGGCCGGTGCGCCGGCCGTTGCGGGACAGCTCCTGCGCCAGGTCGATGTTGAACGCGTCGACCCGGGTGGACGGCAGCGACAGCGAGACGTTGGTGTCCGCGTACTGCTCGGCGAGGCCGGAGCACATGTCACCGATCTCGGAGTGGTCGGCGCTGGAGAGCGAGAGCAGGCCGACCTCGTTGAAGCCGGAGAACTCCAGGCCCTCCTTGACCATCTGGCCGACCGTGGTGATCGACCGCTCCCGCACCGGCCGGGTGATCATGCCGGCCTGGCAGAACCGGCAACCCCGGGTGCAACCCCGGAAGATCTCCACGGCGTACCGCTCGTGGACCGTCTCGGCGAGCGGGACCAGGGGCTTCTTCGGGTACGGCCACGCGTCCAGGTCCATCGTGGTCCGCTTGGCGACCCGGAACGGGACGTCCGGCCGGTTCGGCACGACGCGCTGGATGCGACCGTCGGGCAGGTAGTCGACGTCGTAGAAACGGGGAACGTAGATGCTCTCGGTCCGCGCGAGGCGCAGCAGCAGCTCGTCCCGGCCACCGGGGCTACCCTCGGCCTTCCACTCCCGGATGATCCCGGTGATCTCGAGGACCGCCTCCTCGCCGTCACCGAGCACCGCGGCGTCGATGAAGTCGGCGATCGGCTCCGGGTTGAACGAGGCGTGCCCGCCGGCGAGGACCACCGGGTGCTCCTCGGTGCGGTCCGCGCTGCTGAGCGGGATGCCGGCCAGATCGAGCGCGCTCAGCAGGTTGGTGTAGCCCAGCTCGGTCGCGAACGAGATGCCGAAGACGTCGAACGCCTTCACCGGCCGGTGCGCGTCGACGGTGAACTGCGGGACGCCGTTCTCCTTCATCAGCGCCTCGAGGTCCGGCCAGACCGCGTAGGTTCGCTCGGCCAGCACGTCCGGTTGCTCGTTGAGCACCTCGTAGAGGATCTGGACGCCCTGGTTGGGCAGGCCCACCTCGTAGGCGTCGGGGTACATCAACGCCCAGCGGACCACCGTCGCGTCCCAGTCCTTGACGACGGCGCCGAGCTCGCCGCCCACGTATTGGATCGGTTTGCTGACCCGGGGCAACAATTGCTCGAGCTGCGGAAAGACGGAACTGACGCTCATGGGTCTCCAGGGTACGCGAGACTAACGGTCCAGTTCCTCGGCGGCCCGTTCCAGATCTGTGGCGAGCAGGTCGGTCCGGAACGAACAGAGCTGGAGAGTCATCCGTGCGGCCCCGAGCTCACCGACCACCAGCTTGATCGGCTTCCCCCGATCGTCCAGGTCGCCGACGATGAAGTCGAGCAGCCGCACACCGGCGCTGTCCAGGAACGAGACGGCGGTCAGGTCGATCAGCACTGCGTTCGCGTCGGTGGTGCGCGCCACGATCGCCCGCCCGATGTCGTTGGCGTTGGCGAGGTCGATCTCGCCCCGGAGATGAACCAGCTCGGCGACGCCGTGGCGGGAGAAACTCACCCACTGGTCGGTCATGAGGCACCTCCGCGGCGTCGGCGCATCGTCACCGTCGTCCCCTCGCCTCGGTCGAAGAAGACCTCGTCCATCGATTCCTCGATCAGCTGCAGGCCGCGGCCACGGGCGAAGTCGCTGCCCGGCCCGCGCCAGCTGCCCCGGTCGGTGACCCGGACCTCCACCGCGTCCACGCTGACCGTGGCGGACACGTCGACCACGCCGAACGGATCGTCCCGGTACCCGTGCTCGATCGCGTTCGCCACCGCCTCCGAGCAGGCCAGCAGCACCGCGTTCACGCAGTCCTGGTCGACCGCGTGACCGACCAGCCAGGCGCGCAGGTCGGCCCTCAGCAGGGAGATCTGCAGCGGGTCGGCGCCGATCGAGCGTTCCAGCCGTTCCTCGGTGCCGAGAGTGAGGCAGAGCAGGCAGACGTCGTCGCCGTGGTCCCGGCCCACCATGGTGTCGGCGAGCCCGGCGGTGAGGCCCTTGAGCGGGGCGTCGCGGCGCCGCGCGTACTCCCGGGCGAGGATCTCGAAACCCCTGTCGATCGGCCGGCCACGGCGCTCGACCAGGCCGTCGGTGTAGAGCAGCAGGCGGCTGCCGGCCGCCAGCCGCACCTTGTGCTGGGTGCGGTGCCGGTCGCCGGCCCGCGAGCCGATCGGCGCGGAGCGGGCCTGCAGCAGGTACTGCGGTGAGCCGGCCGGCTCGTGCAGCAGCGGGGGCAGGTGGCCGGCGCACGCGTACGACAGCTCGCCGCTGAGCAGGTCGATCTCGCCGTAGACGACGGTCGCCATCCGGGCCGAGTCGACCCGCTCGCAGAACCGGTCCAGCTGCTCCAGCAGGCGGGCCGGTCCGTGCTCGGCCGAGGCGAGCGCCCGGATCGCGCTGCGCAGCTGACCCATCGTGGTGGCCGCGTCGATGCCCCGGCCGACCACGTCGCCGACCACCACGGCGAGCTTGGTCGGGCTGATCAGGAACGCGTCGAACCAGTCGCCGCCGACCTCCAGGTCCTGCGCGGCGGCCTGGTAGTAGGTCTCGACGGCGAACCGCGGGTCGCTGCCCGGCACGTCCGCGGCGAGCAGGCTGCGCTGCAGGGTCCGGGCGATGGCCCGTTCCTGCTCGTAGAGGCGGGCGTTCTCCAGTCCCAGCCCGGCCCGGTCGGCCAGGTCGTCGAGGAACTGCCGCTCGGCCTCGGCGCCGCGGCGGTCCGGCGCCATCCGCAGCGCCAGCGTGCCGAGCACCCGGCCGCGGGCGGTCAGCGGCAGGACCGTGCAGCCCAGCCCGTCGCCGTCCGCCGCATAGATCGGCGCGCACTTCCGGGTGGCCTCGGCGACCCGCTCGGCGAGCCGTTCCGCGTCCGGCGGCGGGCCGCCGGCGTGCTCCCGCAGTCCGGCCGGGCCGACCTGGAGGCGGACCTCGGCCCAGTCGGCGAAGTCCAGCACCACCTGCTCGACCAGACGGCGAGCCCGCTGGAACAGCCGGTGCTCCTCGTCCAGGGCCCGGGTGACGGCGGCCAGGAAGCCGGCCCGGTCCTCCCGGCGCCGGGCGTCGTCGTAGAGCCGGGCCCGGTCCAGCGCCTGCCCCGCCTGCTGACCGAGCAGGCGGATCACCCGCAGCTCGCCGTCGCTGAGCGAGCGCTCCTCGCGGAAGCTGAACGCCAGCACGCCGAGCACCGTGACGGCCTGCTCGTCGCCGGTGCCCGTGGTCAGCGGCAGCAGCACCACCGACGCGCGGCCGGAGCGCCGCATCGACTCGGCCAGGTCCGGGAAGTGCTCGTCCGCCTCGGCCAGTGTGCCGATCACGTGCAGGTCACCGCGCCTTGCCACGGCCGCCACCGCGCGGGGCGAGGAGCGCGGCATGTCGTCCCAGTTGCCGGTGGTCGGGTCGGTGGAGGCGACCGCGATCAGCTGGTCACGCTCCTCGTCCATCAGGTAGATGCTGCTGCTCACCGCCTCGAACGCCGGTTCGGGCGCGCGGACAACGGCCTCGGCCACCTCGGCCTCGGTCGGCGCGGCGGACAGGTCGGCCACTATCTGCTGCAGGACGCGGACCCGCTGCTCGGAGGCCTCCGCCTCGCGGCGGGCGGTGAGCAGCTCACGCTCGTAGCTGCGCCGCTCGGTCGCGTTGAAGACCATGGTCCGGATGATCCGCGGCACGCCGCCGGCTCCGCGTTCCAGAACCGAGTTCACCAGTACGGGCAATCGCCGCCCGTCCGCACCGACGACCTCGAGCGCGATCTCGTGCACCTCGTTCTGCATCGACAGCAACGGTGCGTAATGCGTCTCGTGATAGATCTTGTCACCGGCCGTGAGCAGGTCCCGGAACCGCCGGTGACCGATCAGGGCGGCCCGGGTGTACCCGGTCCAGGTCAGAAACGTCTGGTTGACCCGGACGATCGTGCCGTCCGGGAGCGTCGTGAGGTATCCGCACGGCGCATGCTCGTAGAGGTCCTCGGGATCGTCGTCCCAGGGCAGTCGCAACTCTTGTGTCACGTCCGGCCCACCAGTCTCACTCACGCCACTGCTCCGCCGATCATGCCCGCTGTCTACAACCAGGACTTGATCGCGTCAACCGTTTCCTCTGGAGCACTGAGATTCGGGCAGTGACCGGTCGCGTTCAGGGACCGGAACGTGCTGTTCGGAGTGTGCTTGTGGACGTACTCACCGACCACGGTGGGTGCGATGACGTCGTCGGAGCACTGCAGGATCAGCGAGGGCACCCGGGCCTGCGGCAGATCAGCGCGGTTGTCGGAGAGGAACGTGACCCGGGCGAACTTCTTGGCGATCGCCGGATCGGTACGGCAGAAGCTGTTGGTGAGCTCCTCGCCGAGCTCCGGCCGATCCGGGTTACCCATGATCACCGGCGCCATCGCGCTGGACCAGCCCAGGTAGTTGCTGTCCAGCGACTCCAGCATCTCCTCGATGTCGGAGTGGCCGAACCCGCCGACGTAACCCTGCGTCTCGTCGTCGATGTACCGCGGTGACGGGCCGATCATGACCAGCGCGCCGAAGCGTTCCGGCTCCCGGTTCGCGGCGAGCAGGCCGATCATCGAGCTGACCGAGTGGCCGACGAAGATCACGTCACGCAGGTCGTGCTCGCGGATGATCTCCAGGATGTCCTCGGCGTACCCGTCGAGGGCGGCGTAGCGGTCGTCGCGGTAGGCGGACAGGTCGGATTTCCCGCTCCCGACGTGGTCGAACAACACGATCCGATGAGTGTCCGCGAAGGCCGGCGTGACGAACCGCCACATGTTCTGATCGCAGCCGTACCCGTGGGCGAACACCATCGGCCGGCCGGAATCGGACCCGCTGAAGGTGACGGCGTTCCTGTTCGTGGTGCTCATGCGCAACAAACCCTCCGAGGGGAACGGGTGGCCGGTGTGCGGTGCGAGGCGTGACTCCGGGCACTTTCCGGTCGAGGGAACCGGCGAAAAGCAAAGTCCGGGTAACCATACGACTCCGGAGCGTTCCGCACATCGCCCTCGTTGTCCGGCATTTGGGTACGGCGTCCGGATCCGGCATGCCCGTCCCGCTGGCATACCGCTCCTAACCTGGGGGAAGAGTTCGACACCCGGGGGCACAGGAGGAGATCGGAAAATGGCGGACGAGCAGCCACTCGATGCGACCCTGCCCGTCGGCGTGCCAGAGAAGAGCGGCGTGCCAGAGGCCAGCGGCGCGCCTGAGACAAGCGGCGTGCCCGAGACCAGTGGCGTGCGCGAGACGAGTGGACCGCCCGAGACTAGCGGACCGCCCGGGCGAAGCGCCGAGGCGGACGCCGCGGAGCCGAAGACGCTGAGCATGCCGCCCCGGTGGAGCGGCGCGGCAGCGATTCCGGCCGCCGAGCCGCGCCGATCGGTGTGGAGCCGTCTCCGCGACCGGCTGCCCGGCGCCGGCCGGGCGCCCGAGGACGACGAGTGGCCGACGATGCCGGCCGT
Source organism: Actinoplanes sp. NPDC023936 (assembly GCF_040639325.1). Classification (NCBI taxonomy): domain Bacteria; kingdom Bacillati; phylum Actinomycetota; class Actinomycetes; order Micromonosporales; family Micromonosporaceae; genus Actinoplanes; species Actinoplanes sp. NPDC023936. Next base: position 61,140 of record NZ_JBEZZR010000042.1, read on the forward strand.
CGATCCGTGGGCGGACCAGCCGACCCAGGTGTGGGACGAGGCGTACACCGCGGTGCCCGTGCCATCGTCACCCGCACCCCAGTCATCCGTACCCCAGTCACCCGTACCCCAGGCGGAGATGCCACCGACGCGCCTGGATGGACCCGCGCCCGGGACGGACGCGGAGACCGCGGCGCACGCCGCGGGCCCGGACGCGCGGCCGGACCGGGTGGCCGCGCTGAACGCGCGGCTGGACGCCGCGTCGGCAGCCGCGGACGTGGTGGAGAAGAAAGCCGCCGAGGCCGCCAAGGTCGCGGCCGCCGCGGCCGCCGCGAAAGCCGAGGCGGCCCGCGCCGCCATCGCCAAGATGATCGCGGACAAGGCGAAGGCCAAGGCGGAGGCCGAGGCCGAGGCGAAAGCCAAGGCGGAGGCGGATCAGAAGGCGCGGCTCGGCATGCCCGCGCCGGGGACCTACCCGCCGCCGGCCGGCGGCAACGGGCTGCCCCCGCTCGCGCCCCGCAAGCCCCTCTTCGCCCCCGGCGGCTGGCGGAAACCCGGCAGCGGGAAGGGGCCCGCGGCGAAGACCGCCGTGGCGTCCCGGCCACCGGTCCAGCGCCGGCCGCAGATGGAGTTCGCGCCGCCGAGGAACCAGGTGCCGGCGCCGTGGCTCGCCCGGCCGCCGAAGCGCCGCGGGCTGGTCCGCCGGGTGCTGCGCCGGCTGACCATGCTCACGATCGTCGCCGTGGTGCTGTGCTGCGGCGGGCCGCTCGCCTACGCCCAGTTCCCGGCGGCACGGCAGTTCCCGGTCAGCGCGAGCCTGCCGGACTCCTTCGCGGATCTGAGCCTGCGCGACACCGCCGCGGCGACCAAGGCCGTCGACCGGCTCGCCGACCAGCTGCAGCAGTCCGGATCGTCGGGCAACGCGTTCGCCGGGGTGTACGCGGACGGCAACGGGAAGCGGGTCACGCTCTTCGGCGTCACCGGTTTCCGGCTGACGCCCGGCTCGGACGCCGGTGCACAGCTCGACCGGCTCACCGACGAGCTCAGCCTGACCGGGGTGACCGATTACGACACCGGCATCTTCGGCGTGCACGAGCAGTGCGGCACCGGCCGGCTCGACGGCACCTCCGTGGTGGCGTGCGCCTGGGCCGACCACGGCAGCCTCGCCACGGTGCTGCTCACCCGCCGGTCCCTCGAGGAGAGCGCCGACCTGGTGGCTCAGCTCCGTGACGAGGTGCTCCAGCCGGTGGTCTAGCCCTGGTCCGGCTTCTTCGGGGCGTACCGCGGCACGTACTCCTGGCCGGTCAGTTTCTGGATCTCGCCCATCACCTGGTCGGTGAGCTCGCGCAGCGCGGTGCGGTCGTCGGCGCGGCCGATCGTCTCGATCGGCTTGCCGAATTTCACGGTGACCGCGCCGCGCATCAGCTTCGGGTAGAGCCGGCCGATCGGCTGGACCTTGTCGGTGCCGAGCATCCCGACCGGGATGATCGGCACGCCGGCGGCCACCGCCAGCCGGGCCACGCCGGTGCGCCCGCGGTAGAGCTTGCCGTCCGGCGAGCGGGTGCCCTCGGGGTAGACAGCGACCAGGTCGCCGGCCTTGAGCGCGGGGATGGCGGCGTCGAACGCGGTGAGAGCGGCCCGGCCGCCGGCCCGCTCGACCCGGATGGCGCCGAGGCCTTCCATCAGCTTGCGGTTGAGGAACCCCTTGACGCCGGTGCCGGTGAAGTAGTCGGACTTGGCCCAGAAGGCCAGGTGACGCGGCACGACCGCGCCGAGGAAGAGCTCGTCCGCGACGGAGAGGTGGTTGCCCGCGAAGATCGCACCGCCACTCCTCGGAATGTGCTCGAGACCTTCGACGGTCGGCCGCCAGCCGGTCATCAGCGGCACGCCGACGATGACCTTGCCGATTGAGTAGATCAGCGGCAACTCGTCCTCCGGGAGCACACCAGGGTGCGAAGTAGGGGTAGGGGTGGTGTGAGGTTATCGGAACCTGGCACGGATGTACCTAATGATCTTGGACCGAGGCCCGGACATTCGCCCTCACCAGGCGAACATCCGGGCCATTCGGCAATTTTCTTACCCAGTGATCAATCACACTGCGGTGACGGTCACCGACACCTGCTCGCCGTCGCCGACCTCGCCCGCGAAGGCGCCCTCGGCCACCGGCGCGAACCGCACCGACGTGGCCAGGGTCTCGCCGGCCACGAAGTCCCGGTGCGCCTCGACCGCCGCCACGACCGCCGGCGAGGCCGACAGGGTCAGCGTGATCCGGTCGCTGACGTCCAGGTCCGCGTCCCGGCGGGCCTGCTGGACCACCCGGATGACGTCGCGGGCCAGGCCCTCGGCGGCCAGCTCCGGGGTGACCGCCGAGTCGAGCACGACCACGCCACCACCGGCCGGCAGCGGCGCGGAGTTCTCCACGTCCGAGGCGACCAGCTTCAGCTCGTACTCGCCGTCGGCCAGGGTCACTCCGGCCGCGACCGGGGCGCCGTCGACGAGCTGCCAGTCACCGCCCTTGACCGCCTTGATGACCTGCTGCACCTGCTTGCCGACCCGGGGGCCGAGCGCGCGGGGCACCACGGTCAGCACCTGCTGGCAGTACGCCGCCACGTCGTCGGTGAAGACCACGTCCTTGACGTTGACCTCGTCCTTCAGCAGGTCGCCGAGACCCACCAGGGCCGAGCCGTCCTGGGTCGCCACGGTGAGCGTCGCGAGCGGCAGCCGGACCCGCAGGCCCTTCGCCTTGCGCAGCGACAGCGCCGCCGAGGCCACGTCCCGGATCGCGTCCATCGACGCGACCAGCTGGTGGTCGGCCGGGAACGCCTCCGCCGACGGCCAGTCGGTCAGGTGCACCGAACGGTCACCGGTCAGGCCGCGCCAGATCTCCTCCGTGGTCAGCGGCGCGAGCGGCGCCACCACCCGGCAGAGCGTCTCCAGGACGGTGGCGAGGGTGTCGAACGCGTCCTCGTCGCCGGCCCAGAAACGGTCCCGGGAACGGCGGACGTACCAGTTGGTGAGCGCGTCCAGGTAGCTCCTGATCGAGGTCGCCGCGCCGGAGATGTCGTAGTCGTCCATCTGCTGCTGGACGCTCTCCACCAGCTCACGGGTCTTCGCCAGCACGTACCGGTCGAGCAGGTGCTCGGAGTCCGTCCGGAATTTCGCCTCGTAACCCGATGCGTTCGCATAAAGGCTGAAGAAGTACCAGACGTTCCAGAGCGGCAGCAGCACCTGACGCACCGAGTCCCGGATCGCCACCTCGGTGACCGGCATGTCACCACCGCGCAGCACCGGCGACGACATCAGCATCCACCGCATCGCGTCCGAGCCGTACGAGTCGAACACCCGGTACACGTCCGGATAGTTGCGCAGCGACTTGGACATCTTCCGGCCGTCCTCGCCCAGCAGGATGCCGTGGCTCAGGCAGTTCCGGAACGCCGGCCGGTCGAAGAGCGCGGTGGCCAGCACGTGCATGGTGTAGAACCAGCCGCGGGTCTGGCCGATGTACTCGACGATGAAGTCGCCCGGGTAGTGGTGCTCGAACCACTCCTTGTTCTCGAACGGGTAGTGCACCTGGGCGAACGGCATCGAACCGGACTCGAACCAGCAGTCCAGCACCTCCGGCACGCGGCGCATCGTCGACTTGCCGGTCGGGTCGTCCGGGTTCGGACGGGTCAGCTCGTCGACGTACGGCCGGTGCAGGTCGGTGACGGTGACCCCGAAGTCGCGCTCCATCTCCTCGAACGAGCCGTAGACGTCGACCCGCGGGTAGTTCGGGTCGTCCGACTTCCACACCGGGATCGGCGAGCCCCAGAACCGGTTACGGGAGATCGACCAGTCCCGCGCGTTCGCCAGCCACTTGCCGAACGAGCCGTCCTTGATGTGCGCCGGCGTCCAGTTGATCTGCTGGTTCAGCTCGACCATCCGGTCCCGGAACTGGGTCACCGCCACGAACCACGAGGAGACCGCCTTGTAGACGAGCGGGGTGTCACAGCGCCAGCAGTGCGGGTACGAGTGCGTGTACCCGTCGTGGCGCAGCACCACGCCACGCTCCTTGAGGGCGGCGATGACCGGCTTGTTCGCGTCGAAGACCTGCAGGCCCTGGTAGTCCGGGACCAGCGCGGTGAAGCGGGTGTGGTCGTCGACGGTCACGACGGTCGGGATACCCGCCGCGTTGCAGGTGTTCTGGTCGTCCTCACCGAAGGCGGGCGCCATGTGCACGACACCGGTGCCGTCCTCGGTGGTGACGAAGTCCGCGCCGAGGACCTGGAAGGCGTTCGGGCCGCCCTGCTCCACCAGGAAGTCGAAGAGCGGGGTGTACCGGCGGCCGACGAGATCCCGCCCGAGGACGGTGCCGGTCTGCTCGTACCCCTCAAGCTCCTTGGCGTAAGCACCCACCCGGCCGGCGCCGAGCAGCAGCTTGTGCCCCTCCTTCTCCAGGACCGCGTACTCGATGTCCGGCCCGACCGCCAGCGCCAGGTTCGACGGCAGCGTCCACGGCGTGGTCGTCCACACCGCGATGTCCTCGCCCGTGTCCAGACGGAACTTCACCGTGAGAGCCGGGTCGGTCCGGTCGCGGTAGACGTCGTCCATCCGCGTCTCGGTGTTCGACAGCGGCGTCTCGCAGCGGAAGCAGTAGGCGAGGACGCGGAAGCCCTCGTACACCAGGCCCTTGTCATGCAGCGTCTTGAATGCCCACATGACCGACTCCATGTACGCCGGGTCGAGCGTCTTGTAGTCGTTCTCGAAGTCGACCCAGCGGGCCTGGCGCGTGACGTACCGCTCCCAGTCCTTCGTGTACGCGAGCACGGAGGTACGGCAGGCGTCGTTGAACTTGTCGATGCCCAGGTCGACGATCTGCGCCTTGGTGGTGATGCCGAGCTGCTTCTCCGCCTCCACCTCGGCGGGCAGGCCGTGGGTGTCCCAGCCGAACCGGCGCTCGACCCGCTTGCCCCGCATCGTCTGGTACCGCGGGACCAGGTCCTTCACGTACCCGGTGAAGAGGTGCCCGTAGTGCGGCAGGCCGTTGGCGAACGGCGGGCCGTCGTAGAAGACGTACTCGTTGGCGCCGTTCTCACCGGCCGGGCGCCGCTCGATCGACGCCTCGAACGTCTTGTCCGCCGACCAGTGGCCGAGGACGGCGCGCTCGACAGCGGGCAGGTCCGGGCTCGCCGGAACGCCGGTGGCGTCCGTGTGTTTCGGGTAAGTCATGGTTCCCCTCAAGCAGTCGTCGTGACTGCGAGGACGAGCCTGTGACAGGCCCGCGGTACCACCTCGCTTGGCCCCTTCTCTCGAAGAGGCCCGCTCATTCGTCCGGCTTGTCGCGCGCGCCGAAAAACGCCCGGTTCTACTAGGTGAAAACCGTTCTTCCGGAGGCTCCCCGGTGATGGCCGGTTCGTCGCCTGCGTGGAGACAACGATACCGGCCACCCCGGGATTCCTTCATCCGCATTACCCCGTGGGGCATCAATAGCGGAACGACGACACCAGAGCTCGCAGGTCACCTGCCATGTCGCCGAGCTGCCGCGCCGAGTCCCGGGTCGCCGTGGCGTCCCGGGTGGTCGCCGTGGCGATGTCCGCGACGCTCGCCACGTTGCGAGCGATCTGCTCCGAGCCCTGCGCCACCTCGCCGACACTCCGGTTGATCTCACCGGTGGTGGCGGACTGCTCCTCCACCGCGGCCGCGATGTTGCCCTGCAGCTCGGAGATCTGCCGCACCACGTCGGTGATCCGGCCGATCGCCTCGGTCGCCTGCCCGGTGGTGTGCTGGATCGCGGAGATCTTCTCGATGATGTCGGCGGACGCCCGCGCGGTCTCCTGCGCGAGATCCTTGACCTCGCCGGCGACCACGGCGAACCCCTTGCCGGCCTCACCGGCCCGCGCCGACTCGATCGTGGCGTTCAGCGCGAGCAGGTTGGTCTGCTCGGCGATCGCGGTGATCGTCTTGACGATCGCGCCGATCTCCTCGCTCGCCGACACCAGCTCCGCGACCGACTCGGACGTCTGCCGCGCCGTCTCCACCGCGTCCGCGGCCACCCCGGCAGCCGACGTGGTGTTGCGGGAGATCTCGCCGATCGCGGCCACCATCTCCTGCGCCGCCCCGGCCATCGTCCGCACGTTGCCGGAGACCTCGCCGGCCGCGCCGGCGACCACACCGGCCTGGCTGCTGGTGCCCGCGGCCTGCCCGTCCATCCGGCGGGCCACCTCCGCGAGCTCAGCGGACGCCTCGGCCAGGGAGGTGGCTCGCTCGCCCACTCCGGCCAGCGTCTCCCGCACCGCCGCGGCGGCCTCGTTGAACGCGACGGCCATGTCGGTCATCTCGTCCCGCCCGTCGACCGGCAGGCGCGGGGTGACGTCCCGCTGGGCCAGCACCCGCAGGGCGTCGCGCATCCGGTTGGCCGGACGCTCGATGCTCGCGGTCAGCCAGAGACCGAGCAGCACGGTCAGCACCAGGGCCAGCGCGCAGCCGGACAGCAGCGTCGTCCGCAGCCGCTCCCCCGCCGCTTCCAGTTCGTCCTGCGCCGCCTCGGTCCGGGCGACGACCGAGTCCACCAGCTTGTCGGTGTTCTCAACGATCGCCACGAAGACCACGTACGCATCGTTGTTGATCAGTTCGGCGGCCCGCGCGATCGCGCCCGTGCCGCCCGTTTCCAGCATCTCGACGACCTGGTCGTCGTACTCCCGGAAGGTGTCGAAATTCGACTCGATCGCCGTGTAGAACGCACGCTCCTCGGCGGTCAGATCCGCGCCCGCCACCGCGGCCAGCTCGGCCTCCAGCGCGTCCAGCGCCTCGATCGTCCCCTTGCGGTTCTCCGAAGCCGGGTCGATCGCCTCCGCCGGGCTGGTCAGCGACGCGTCCCAGCCGTAGGCCAGCTGCCATCCACTGACATCCGCGTTGCGAAACTTCACCTGCATGGCGGCACGCGACAGGGCCTGCAACTCATCGACCCGATCCGCCGCCGCGGACTGCTCACGCGACTCCGCGACACCCACTGCCGTCATGGCCGCGACCAAGAGACAAAACACTCCGAACGCCGACAGCAGCCGCGCCCGCAACCGCATCCGTCGGAGAAAATCCATGATTCCCTCGCTTTCTTCGACCTCCCTTCGGCGAGCAAGGCATCACGGTGAAGCGTCTGACTGATAAATCACTTCCGAGGGTACGAACGTCGGCACGTCCCCTGGCGCCCCCAGCGACGAGCGTCGCTGGTCACGCCTTTGCCGCCGGTTCCGGGCGGAGCTGCCCACTCACCAGCTAGAACGTCCCCGCCCCGCCGCCAGCCGCCCCATAGCCGGCGGCGGCGATCCGCGCTCGACCACATGCCTGAGCTACGGCTCGGCTGTCAGGCGGCCGCCCCGGAGCTACCAGCCGTAGCCCGTGACGGTTACGCCTGCTTGATCACATGCCTCAGCTACGGCCGAGCAACACGAGCCGTAGCCCGCGACGGTAACCCGCGCTTGATCACATGCCTCAGCTACGGCCGAGCAACACGAGCCGTAGCCCGTGACGGTTACGCCTGCTTGATCACATGGCTGGGCTACGGCTCGGGCGGGTGACTGCTCGGGAGCTACCGGAACGCCCGCCCCCACGGGGCGTGTGGATCTCGGGCGCTATCTGCACCGGAGATCAACACGCGCGTGGGTGGGCGTAAGTCAGATCTTGGGGAACCAGAGGGCGAGCTCGCGCTCGGCGCTCTCCGCCGAGTCGGAGGCGTGCACCAGGTTCTCCCGGTTCGACAGGGCCAGGTCGCCCCGGATCGTGCCGGCCGCCGCCTTCCGGCCGTCGGTCGCGCCGATCATCGCGCGGACGACCTCGATCACGGAGTCGCCGGAGAGGACCAGCGCGGCCAGCGGGCCACTCGTCATGAAGTCCTTCAGCGGCGGGTAGAAAGCCTTGTCGACGTGCTCGGCGTAGTGCGCGTCGGCGAGAGTGGCGTCCATCGTGCGCAACTCCAGCGCCTCGATGATCAGGCCCTTACGCTCGAAGCGGGACAGGATCTCGCCGAGCAGGCCGCGGCGCACCGCGTCGGGCTTGATGAGCACGAGCGAACGCTCGGTGGTGCTGGTCACGCAGTTCCTCCGTTGCAAGGGGCAGGCCGACACGCGGTGAGTTCAGCCTATCGGTACCGCGAATCGGGCGAGCGGCGATGTCCCGACTACCGCACTTTCGCGGATGTGGCGGAGGGCCATAACCTGACGGGAACAACCGGGAGGTCCACAGTGGCGAACCAGACCGGCCGGCCCATCGCACCGGCCCGCAAACTGGTGGCGGCGGTCATGGGCACGCTGGCGGTCTTCGTGATCGTTTACGGGCTCGGCATGTCGAGCTGGCCGGTGGCCCTCTTCGGCGTCGCCGTGCTCGCGCTTGCCGTCGTCCTCGCGCTGGTGAACGTGCAGCGACGCGGCGGCCGCGCCACGGTCGCCGGCAACGCCGAGGTCAAGTCGATCCCGCCGGCCCCGGTCTCGGCGGCGTACGGCCGTGCCGACATCGAGGTCATCGTGGTGGCGCCCGGCCTGGGCACGTTCGACACGGTGCTGCGCGAGTCACGGATCCCGGTCGCCAAGTGGCCGGCGGTGGGTGCCACCGTGCCGATCACCGTGGACGTCGACGACACCCGCCGGGTGCGGGTCAACTGGAACGACGCGCCGCTCCGCGACGACGACGCCGATCCGCCGCCGGTGGCCCAGCCCGCCTACCAGGAGCCCGACGAGCGTGACGACGACCTGCTCGGCGACATCGGGCCGGCGCCCTGGGAGGGCCGTGAACGGGACTGGGAGTTCGAGACCGACGAGGAACCTCCGCCCCCGCCGCCGCCCGCGCCGAGGGTCGCCTACGGCACCGGGCCGACCACGCCGGTCGTGGTGCGGGACACCCCCGCCGGGACCATAGTCGAGGGCCAGGTGGTGGGGGCTGACGACGAGCCGCCGCCGCTGCCCCGGCGTGCGGCGGGGGCGGCGTTCGCCTCCGAGCCGGCCGGGGAGCCCGGCCCGGGTCCCGGGACGCCGTCGTCCTCGTCGGCGTCGTCCTCGTCGGCCTCGTTCTCCGCCGCGTCGGCGCCGTTCTCCGGCACCGCGTCCGCCACCCGCCCGCCGGGTGTCCGGCCGAGCCCGCGCCCTCGCGGTGGCGCCGCGACGGCCACCGCCACGGTCGAGCGCGAAGAGCACACCGTCGAGCGCGAAGAGCACACCGTCGAGCGCGACGAGGACACCGTCGAGCGTGACCAGCAAACGACCGAGCGCGGCGAACAGACGGTAGTGCGCGACGAACAGACACTCCAGCGGGAGCAGGAGACCGTCGAGCCTGAGCAGGAGTCGCAGGCGCCGCCCGCCGCAGGGATGCCACCGGCTCAGCGGACATCCACCGAGAGCACGCCCGAGACCGCGGCCGCCCCGGAGACCGCCACCACACCGGAGACCGCCACCACACCGGAAACCGAGGCCGCACCGGCCGACCCGGAACCGCCGATCGACATCCCGCTCGAGGAGGAGGAACCGGCCGACACACCGCGGACGTCATCGGGGCGCACCCGGTTCTTCACTCAACCGGGTGAAGCAGGAGTGCCACACACCTCGTCGACGTTCGCCGCCGGTTCGGTGCCCGCCGCGGAGCCGAACGGATTCGCATCACGGCCGGAGCCCATCCCGTCGTCGATGACATCCGAGCCGTCGCCGGTCGCGCCGCCACCCGTCGCGCCCACTCCGGATCGGCCGTTCCCGACAGCGCCGCCACCGGAGACCGCGACCGGGCCCACCGCGCCCCCACCGGAAGTGGACGACATCGACATCCCGCTCGACGACAACCCGGAACCCGCGCCGGAAACCACCCCGGCCGCCGCCCCCGCCATGGCCGCCGGAGTCGTCGCACCCCCGGCCGACGACATCCCCGTCGAAACCGTCTCCCAAGATCGGGTGCAGGAGTCCTCCCCCCGTACCCGAAAGGAAGCTCCTGGCAATCCCTGGGGGGACTTCGGCGGGCGGCAGGAACCCGACGAGCACGCCGCCGACGTGATCACCGCCTATCCGAGCGCCCGGCCCGGCCCCGCCGGCGCGATCCACGGCGTCGGCATCACGGTCCTGGTCACCGACCTGAGCCGGTCGATCGCGTTCTACCGGGACGTGCTCGGGTTCTACGAGATCGACTCCGGGGAGGACAGCGCGGTGCTCGCGTCCGGGGACACCCGGCTCGTGCTGCGCACCGTGCACAACCTGGCCGCCGAGGCGGGGCGGTTGATACACCTCAACCTCGAGGTCGGCGACGTGGAGGCGGTCTACGAGGAGCTGCGCGCCAAGGGTGTGAAGTTCGTGCACACACCCCGCGCGGTGAACCGTGGCGGCAAGCTCGAGCTGTGGTCGGCGACGTTCCGCGACCCGGACAACCACAACATCGCCATCACCCAGTGGCGGGCCGTCCGATAGACGCGAAAACCGGCCGGCAGGAATGCTGCCGGCCGGTTTCGATCAGTGCGAGGTCAACCCAGGATGGTGCGGCGGACGTGGAGGGCGTAGAGCCAGGCCAGTCCGAAGATGACACCGACGGCGGCGACCGTCCAGTGCAGCAGGCCGCCGGCGAGCAGCAACACCTGTAGCACGCTGCCGGCCTGCCAGGCCCAGTTGCGTTTCATCATGCCGCAGAGCACGATCGCCAGAACCGCCGCGACGCCCACCGCGGCGATCGCCGGGCCCTTGCGGTCCCCGCCGATGACACTCAGCGGGGCGATCGCCAGCAACAGGATGATCGCCTCCATGGAGAGCGTGGCGGCGCCGAGACCCCGTACCGCGCCCTCCGGGTTCTTCAGGCCGGAAGGCCGCGCGCCTTCCTGATGCTCGCTCATCGCTTCAGCAGTTTCCGGGCGTCCGCCACCGTGACCACCGAGCCGGTGATCAGCACACCGACGCCGCTGAGCTCGCCGGAGGCGTCCTCCTCGGCGAGCACGACCGCTTCCTCGATGGCGTCCGGCATGGTCTCGGCGAGGCTCACCCGGTCCTCACCGAAGATGTCGATCGCGAGCTGGGCCAGTTCGTCCACCGGCATCGAGCGCGGCGAGCTGTTCTGGGTGACGACGAGCCGGGCCGCCACCGGCTCGAGCAGTTCGAGCAGCCCGGACACGTCCTTGTCGCCGAGGACGGCGAGCACCGCGACCAGGTGGCGGAAGGTGAACTCCTCCTCCAGCGCGGTGACGGTGGCGGCCATGCCGTGCGGGTTGTGCGCGCCGTCGAGCAGGATCGTCGGAGCGCTGCGTACGCGTTCCAGCCGTCCCGGCGAGTCCACCTGCGCGAAGCCCTCCCGGACCAGGTCGGCCTCGAGCTGCCGGTTCGGGCCGGCGCCGAGGAACGCCTCGACCGCGGCGAGCGCCAGTGCCGCGTTCTGCGCCTGGTGCGCGCCGAAGAGCGGCAGGAAGATCTCGTCGTAGATTCCGCCGAGCCCCTGGAGGGTGAGCACCTGCCCGCCGACCGCCTGCGCCCGGTTGATCACGCCGAACTCGCTGCCCTCGCGGGCGAGCGTGGCGCCCATGTCCGCGCACCGTTCGAGGATGGGCCGCATGGCCTCCTCGTCCTGCAGCGCGGTGATCACCGTTGCGTTTTGGTGGATGATGCCGACCTTGTGCCAGGCGATGTCCTCGATCGTGTCGCCGAGCCACTCGGTGTGGTCCAGCCCGATCGGGGTGAGCACGCAGACGCCGGCCTCGATGACGTTCGTGGCGTCCTCCTCGCCGCCGAGGCCGACTTCGACCACCGCGATGTCCACCGGGGCGTCCGCGAACGCCGAGTAGGCCATCGCCGTCGTCATGTCGAAATAGGTCAGCGGCTCGGCGTTGCGCGCGTCGATCAGCTCGGCGAGCGGCGCGATTTCCTGGTACGTGGTGACCAGTTTCTCCTCGGAGACCGGATCACCGTCCAGGCTGATCCGTTCCCGGACCGTCTCCAGGTGCGGGCTCGTGTAGCGCCCGGTGTGCAACCCGTGCGCCCGCAGCAGCGCGTCGATCATCCGCGCCGTGCTGGTCTTGCCGTTGGTGCCGGTCAGATGGATCGCCGGGTACGCCCGCTGCGGGCTGCCCAGCACGTCCATCAGGTCCCGGATCTTCTGCATGTCGAAGACCATGCGGGTGAAGCCGCGCTTGTCCAGCGCGGCCTCGACCTCGGCGTATTCGGTGCTCATGCGGCGGGCAACGCTTCCAGAGCCGCGGCGATGCGCACCAGGTCCGCCTCAGCGGTCGCCAGCCGATCCTTGATCTTCGCGACGACATGGTCGGGCGCCTTGCCGATGAAGGACTCGTTGCCGAGCTTGGCCCGGCACTGGGTGGCCTCCTTGTCGGCGGCCGCCCGGTCCTTCTCCAGACGAGCCCGCTCGGCCGCCACGTCGATCGCGCCGCGGGTGTCCAGGTCGACGGTGATCGCCCCGGTCACCGCGAGGGTCGCGGTCGCCGTGAAGTGCGGGCCGGGGGCGTCGAGCCGGGCCAGCGAGCGGATCAGCGGCTCGTGCGTGTCGATGCCGACGGTGCCCAGGCCGGTCAGCGCGGCGGAGACCCGCTGGCTCGGCTTGAGGCCCTGGTCGGACCGGAAGCGGCGGACCTCGGTGACCACCTTCCGCAGGGCGGCGAGTTCCTCCTCGGCGGCGTCGTCGATCAGGTCCTTGTCGACCGTGGGCCAGGCCGCCCTCATCAGGGTCTCGCCGCCGGTGAGCGCGATCCACAGCTCCTCGGTGACGAACGGGATGACCGGGTGGAGCAGCCGCAGCAGCTGGTCGAGAACGTGCCCGAGGACCCGCTGGGTCGCCGTGCTGCCGGCTGCCAGGACCGGCTTGCTCAGCTCGACGTACCAGTCGCAGACGTCGTCCCACGCGAAGTGATAGAGCGTGTCGCAGACCTTGGCGTACTCGTAGGCGGCGAAGTACCCGTCCACCTCGGCGATGGTGTGCTCCAGGCGGGACAGGATCCAGCGGTCGATGGCGGACAGTTCCGCCTTGTCGGGAAGGGGTCCCTCGACCGTGGCGCCGTTCATCATCGCGAAGCGGGTGGCGTTCCAGAGCTTGTTGCAGAAGTTCCGCGAGCCCTGGCACCACTCCTCGCTGACCGGCACGTCCGAACCGGGGTTCGCGCCGCGGGCCAGGGTGAACCGGGTGGCGTCCGCGCCGTACCGGTCGATCCAGTCCAGCGGGTCGACCACGTTGCCGAACGACTTCGACATCTTCTTGCCGTGGCCGTCACGAACCATGCCGTGCAGGTTCACCACGTCGAACGGCTGCTTGCCGTCCATCGCGTAGAGACCGAACATCATCATCCGGGCGACCCAGAAGAACAGGATGTCGTAACCGGTCACCAGGACGCTGGTCGGGTAGAACTTCTCCAGCTCGGCGGTCTGCTCCGGCCAGCCCAGCGTGGAGAACGGCCACAGACCCGACGAGAACCAGGTGTCGAGCACGTCCTCGTCCTGGCGCCAGCCCTCACCCGCGGGGGGCTGCTCGTCCGGTCCGACGCAGACGACCTCGCCGTCCGGCCCGTACCAGACCGGGATCCGGTGTCCCCACCAGAGCTGCCGGGAGATGCACCAGTCGTGCATGTTGTCGACCCACGCGAAGTACCGCTTGGACAGCTCCGCCGGCTCGATCTTCACCCGGCCGTCCCGCACCGCGTCACCGGCCGCCTTCGCCAGCGGCCCGGTCTTGACGAACCACTGCAGCGACAGCCGAGGCTCCACCGTGGTCTTGCACCGCGAGCAATGCCCGACCGAGTGCAGGTAGGGCCGCTTCTCCGCGACGATCCGTCCCTGCTCCCGCAGAGCATCGACGATCGCCGGACGAGCCTCGAACCGATCAAGACCTTCAAACGGCCCGGGTACGGTGATGACCGCGCGCTCGTCCATGACCGTCAGGCTCGGCAGGCCATGCCGCTGACCGATCTCGAAGTCGTTCGGGTCGTGGGCCGGCGTCACCTTCACCGCGCCGGTGCCGAACGCCGGGTCGACGTGCTCGTCCGCCACGATCGGGATGCGGCGGCCGGTCAGCGGCAGTTCGACCTCGGTGCCGATGAGGTGCTGGTAACGCTCGTCGTCCGGGTGCACCGCCACCGCGGTGTCCCCGAGCATCGTCTCGGCACGGGTGGTGGCGACGACGATCGAGTTCGCCCCCTCGCCGTACCGGATCGAGACGAGCTCACCCTCGTCGTCGCTGTGCTCCACCTCGATGTCGCTGAGCGCGGTGAGGCAGCGCGGGCACCAGTTGATGATCCGGTTCGCGCGGTAGATCAGGTCGTCGTCGAACATCCGCTTGAAGATCGTCTGGACGGCGCGGGACAGGCCCTCGTCCATGGTGAAACGCTCGCGCGTCCAGTCGACGGAGTCACCGAGCCGGCGCATCTGCCCGAGGATCGCGCCGCCGGACTCGGCCTTCCACTCCCAGACCTTCTCGACGAACTTCTCCCGCCCCAGGTCGTGCCGGGACAGCTGCTCGGCGGCCAGCTTGCGCTCGACCACGTTCTGCGTGGCGATGCCGGCGTGGTCCATGCCGGGCAGCCACAGCACCTCGTAACCCTGCATGCGCTTGAGGCGCACCAGGGTGTCCTGGATCGTGTGGTCGAGGGCGTGGCCGACGTGCAGCGAGCCTGTCACGTTCGGCGGGGGGATGACGATCGTGAACGGCGGCTTGTCACTCTTCGCGTCCGCCGTGAAGTAGCCCTCCGATACCCAACGCTCGTACCGCCGCTGCTCTACCTCGCCCGGCTGGTACTGGGCGGAGAGGCCACCGGTGGGCCGGCTGTCGGGAGTACGGGATTCGGTCGCATCGGTCACCCGACAAGTCTACGGAGCCGGTACCGACACCTTGTCCCTCGGGGGAGGATAGGCTCGCGTGATGTCTTCGCCCGCCGACTCTCCCTCTCCGGAATCCGGCGCACAGTCCCCCGGCGCACAGTCTCCCGGCGCACAGTCCCGCGCGGACAAGCCCTCCCCCATCGAGATCAGCGACGGCCCCTTCCGGCTCGCCGAGCCCGGTCCCGCCACCTCGGCCGGGTCGGCTGGTCCAGCCGATGAGTCGGCCGATGGGGGAAAGCGCCCCCCGACCACCACGGGCCGTAAGGTACGCACCGTCCTGCTCGGTGCCCTGCTGGTGGCGATCGGGGCGGGGTCGGTCACGCTCGGTTACGTCGGCTGGCAGGTGAACACGCAGCGCCACACCACCCTGTCCATCCCGTCCACCATCGGCGACCTGACCCTGGACGACAGCGAGGACGCCAGCAGCACCGCCGAGTACCTGCGCAGCGCCATCTCCGCGGAGATCACCATGGACAAGGCCGTGGGCGCCGTCTACACCGGCGCCGACGAGCGCAACGTCCTCTTCTTCGGCGGTACGAGACTCCTGTGGTCGCCCGACGAGGAGCTGGAGAAGGCCTTCACCCTGCTGGGTGACGAGGAGAGCCCCGTCACCGGCCTCAACGAGGTGGACGCCGGCGAACTGGGCGGCACGATGAAATGCGGCACCACAACGTCCGACGGCACAAACCTGGCCGTCTGCGGCTGGGCCGACCACGGAAGCCTGGCGGTCGCAATGTTCCTGGACCGCCCCGAATCCGACGCGGCCACCCTGATGCGCCAGATCCGAACCGCAACCCAAACCCGCGACTAAGGCCTTCCAAGCCACCGCAAGAAAGCGCCCCGCGACAGCGAAGCGCGCAGGCGGGAGCGCACAGGCGGGAGCGCACAGGCGGGAGCGCACAGGCGGGAGCGCACAGGCTGGGGCGCACAGGCTGGGGCGCACAGGCTGGGGCGCACAGGCTGGGGCGCACAGGCGGGGGCGAAGGCCCACGCCAGAGCGAAACGAAAGCGCGCCGCGCCCGCCAAAGCGACCCGGCAAGGTTTTGGGCGGGGAAGTGCCCACGCAGGGATCAAGCCTGACCGCCCGGAGTGGGCGCTTTCCCGCCCAAAACCGTCCCCGCCGGCGCCAAGCCTTCCCGCCGGCGCAAGCACAAACGCAGAAAGGCCCACCCCATTCCCGGGGTGGGCCTTTCCATACGTTTGAGTCCGGCGGCGTCCTACTCTCCCACACCCTCCCGAGTGCAGTAC